>JBJKQQ010000029.1:0-7734 GCA_046705325.1 Candidatus Pacearchaeota archaeon
GAATAGGGATCGGAACAAGCAGCCCGCAAAATATTTTGAATGTTATTGGAGACGGAAATTTTACCGGGGCGCTTTACGCGAACGGCAGCAGGATAGACAATTTGAATTCCACCGGATTGATAAAAGACTGGAACGCGAGCGGATATATCAAGGATTGGAACGCAACCGGCTTGATAATCAATTGGAGCGGTTCTACGAATTTGGCAAATTATTTCACGAAGTCGGACATTTTGGGATTCGGTTATTACAACTCCACCAGCTTGCAGAATGTTTCGCAGCTGACCAATGATTTTGGCTATTACAATTCGACGACCTTGCCCACTGGATTGACCTGGGCGGAAGTCACGAACGGAACTTTATATCTATCCAGTAATCCTTACGGATTTTGGAACGCAACTACCTTTCCTTACACCTCCCTCTCGAACTTTACAAACGACAAAGGATTCATAAACTGGAGTCAGGCTGTTAATGGGACTCTTGCCCTTAATTCTTCGCTTGCAAATTATTATCTCGCTTCGAATCCTTACGGATTTTACAATTCGACAAACCCTCCCCCTGCATCAGGGACACTTTCCGGTTCAGGAACTTATGGATATATCCCGATGTGGAATTCAACAACTTCATTGAATAATTCTGCGATTTACCAAAACGGGACAAACGTCGGCATCGGGACAACTTCGCCAAATTCAATACTTCAAGTGCATGCCGGAACAGATTCAAACATTGCGATTAATACGCCGACAACATTGTCTTCAGGAGTTATGATAACTTCATATAACGATGCAGTCACTTCAAATATGCCCATGGAGTTAAGGGCATCAGCTTTTGATTTTACAGGCGGCAAAGTCGGCATCGGAACGACTTCTCCAGATAATGCATTACAGGTTTCCTCTTCTGTCTCAGTAGCGGCAGCTGACTTTGAAAGGACATCTTCCGATACAACTAATATTTATGGAATAGCTACTTTCACTCATCAAACCTCGGGGACAATGGCAAATGGCTTTGGTTCTGGAATCACTTTCAGAAGCCAAAACTCTAGCGGGACAAATTTCAACCTTGGTCTTGTCGCGGGAGTGAGAAATGGAGCAGATAACACGGGAGATATTGTGTTCAAGCCGTTTAATGCAGGAACAAGTTCAGAAGCTATGAGGATAACGCACGATGGCAAAGTCGGCATCAATACCACGACACCGCAAAATACCTTAAATGTCGTTGGGGATGCTAATGTTACCGGAAACCTTTATGTTAACGGAGCTGCGGTCGGCTCGGGAAATCTATCCGGAAGCGGAACAACCGGCTATATCGCGCAATTTACTTCAAGTTCCACCTTGGGGAATTCAAAGATGTCGGATGACGGATCAACTATGGTGATCAATTTAGGATAAAAAATGCTTGAAAAATTATTTACTTCAAAGAACAGGATAAAGCTCCTTGAGTTTTTCTTAATTGCAGGCGGTTCCGGGCGGCTTCGGGAGATTTCGAGAAAGCTTAAAATCCCCACAAGTTTTTTGTCAAAGGAATTGAAAAATCTAACCCTGATTGGGTTGATTATTAAAGACAGTTCTATTTATCGAGCAAATAGGGGGTGCAACTTTCTTGAAGATTTAAAGAATATCCTTTTGAAAACAGATTCGTTGGTTTATCCACTCTCTGAAGCATTGAGCGGCAAACAGATAAAATTTGCGTTTATTTTTGGGAGTTTTGCGAGAGGAAGTTATCATGCTGAAAGCGACGTTGATCTCATGGTAGTCGGCGACATTAAATTGTCTGGAGTTTACAGTTTGCCTTAAGCCGATAGAGCCAAAAATCAAGAGAGACATAAATCCGGTCGTCTGGACTCTTGACAATTTGAAAAAAGAGAGAAAAAGCAGCTTTGTCCGCGACGTTTTCAAGAAGGGCATTATCATGCTAAAAGGAGAAGAAAATGAAATTCGAAGAATTATTGGATAAGAGAAAAATAGAAAAGGTGGAGAAAAAAGATTTTTCCGCGGATTTTCGGAAGAGCCTTGATTTTGCGAAGAAGGGGCTTGAGGCAGAGAATTACGATGACGCGATGTCTGTCGCTTATAATGTTGTCGACGAGCTTGTAAATTATCTTGACAATGTGAGAGTAAAAAGAAATAATTTTCTTTACAGGGACGTTGAAAACATCTCCAAAGAGGAGGCTGCAGAAATTATTAAAAAGGCAGAAGACTTTGTTCAGGAAATAAGAACATTTGTTCACAAAAACAGAACAGGGGTGAAAAATGGATAAAAAAATAATCGCTTTGGTCTTTGGAATTTTCTTTTTGGCTTCTGCTTTTGGTTTTGTTTCCGCTTCAAAGAATTTTGACATAAACAGTTCTGCGGGGACTATCCTGTTTGCCAACGGGACGAGCGGAAACGTCGGCATCGGAGGAATGCGAGAAAGTTATATAAATAAAATTCCTGTTTTTTTCATATGAAAAACAATAAAGAATTTGAGAGAATGAAGAACAAGATAATCCCCATTCTGAAGAAGAATAAAATTAAGAAAGCGGGGATTTTCGGAAGCTATGCGCGCGGCGAACAAAAAAAGAACAGCGACGTTGATTTGCTTATTAATCATTCCGGGAAGATGAGCCTTATAGGAATATCCCGGCTGAAAATAGCCCTTGAAGAGTCACTGGGAAAAAAAGTTGACATTGTCAGTTACAAATATATTTACCCTGCCCTGAAAGAAAGGATACTTTCAGATGAGGTTAGGATAATATGAGGGCATTAAAATGAAAAGAGATTTAACGTTGTTTCTGAAGGACATTCTTGGAAGCATAAAGAACATAGAGTCTTTTTCAAAAGGCCTTGATAAATCCGGCCTGAAAAACAGCCAGCTCAAACAGAGCGCAATCGTAAGGCAGCTCGAGATTATCGGCGAGGCTGTAAAAAATATTCCCTCCTCGTTTAGAGAGAAATACCCGGCGGTTCCCTGGAAGGATATTGCGGGCACGAGGGACGTGATTATACACGGATATTTCGAAGTTGATCTGGATGCGATATGGAGAACTATCAAGGAGGATCTTCCTGAATTGAAAAGCCAGATTAGCTCCATCCTTGGAGATATGATATAACCGGAAGTGAACCTGAAAATTAAAATAAAAGATGGCAGATAAAAAGATACTAACCTTGGCATTAGGGATTGTTTTGTTAGTCTCGACTTTCTATTTTGTTTCCGCTTCCGAGAATTTCAAGATAAACAGTTCCGCGGGGACTATCCTTTTTGCCAACGGGACGAGCGGAAACATCGGCATCGGAACGAATTCTCCCGGTGAGAGATTAGTTGTTGGGAATGACATTGGAGGAAGCGCATTTACTACGCCCACTTATAGAATGTCAGTTGGCGGTCCGAACACTGCCTCAGTTGGTTATGATTTGGGTTCTGATACCAACAATCGTGGAGGTATGTTATGGCATAATTCTAGTAGTTACATAGAATTTTTCACGAAGAGTTCTGGCACGTCTTACTCAAATACTCTGAATTTATATCAAGGAAACGTCGGCATCGGGACAAGCTCGCCGAACTTACAACTTGATGTTGGAGGAAATGGGACAATAGGGTTCAATGGGGGTATTTTAACAGCAAATACTGGATTAAGCGGTCTTTTCTGGAACGGATATACTCCTGCTTATGGTTTGTTTAAAACAGCAGGTTCATGGTCAGCTCCAAATTACCAACAATTAGAGATGCAGTGGAATACTGGAATTATTATAGATGGTGGAACTGCTTATGCAAAAAGTGGCACAATTATACAACCGAACGGCGGCAACGTCGGCATCGGAACAACTAACCCCGGTTCAAAACTATCTGTTCAGGGGGAATTTGTATCCAATTCATCATCCGGAACACTAAAGATATCTCCTAATGCTTATGCCCACCCTGCGGTTTATGCGCTGACGAGCGCGGGAGGCGTTTCTGATTTGCTGCTCAATCCGGCCGGCGGCAACGTAGGCATCGGGACGACGAGCCCGACGGATGCAACACTTGAAATCGCAGGACCTTCTGGTGCAGGAGCTAATGAATTACTTGCATTTGAAAAGTTAAGTGGGTATGGAGGTACAGGATTTTATCAATATTATAATAGTGCACAAGATTATGGTTTGCAAATTGGGAAAACAGATGGTACCAAGTATATCACGTTAAATAATTATAACGGCAATGTCGGCATCGGGACGACGAGTCCGAGCAATTTATTAACAGTTTCAACGGGCACTACAGGACAAGGGATAGATTTGGTAAGAACCGGAACTGGCGCAGGAACGGGAACTATTTACAATGACGGGGGATTTCATATAAAAGCTGAGGGCACTTCAACCGGGAATATATTTATGAGTGCAACCGGTTTCATTCAGTACAGAACAACTGCTTCGGGAACTACTGTTGACCAGTTAGGTATTGGCAGTGGGCAAAATACTTACTTTAATAACGGCGGCAACGTCGGCATCGGGACGACGAGCCCGGGAGCGCCATTAGTGGTACAATCAACAACCGCGTCTTATAATCCTTCTATGATTATTAATGCATCGGACCCAGGAGCTGGAGCGACAAGATTCCAATTGCAAAACTCTGTATCTGCTCTTTATTTAAGTGCTTATGGTTCTGGCTCCCCAGGATTATTGGCGAACTCGACAGCAGTCACAGCAAATAACGGAGATTTGCTTTTGGGAGGGAGTACTGGTTCCTCCATTTATCTTTTTGCAAATAATGCTTATACTTCCCCCCAGGTTACAATTAGCGGAACCAACGGCAACGTCGGCATCGGGACGACGAATCCGCAGAATACGCTGAATGTTGTCGGGGACGGAAATTTTACGGGAAATTTATACTCTAACGGAGCTTTAATCACGAACCCTGATTTAAGCGGATATTTTAACAACATTGCGAATTTCACAGGAACTTTAACAAATGGAAAAGGGTGCACTTACAATTCGGGGACGGGAAAAATAGACTGCGCTTCAACATTCCTGACTTCTTACACGGAAACAGACCCCAAATGGACGGGCAATTCGACATTAGTTCCTTATTTGGCAAGTGTAAATACATTCACAGCAAATAATATTTTTAACCAAAACCTTACAGTTGCAACTAACGCCTTGTTTGTAAACGGAAATACAGGCAAAGTCGGCATCGGAACGACGAGTCCTTCCGATAAACTAAGCATACACTCTGACAATACGGCTTCTTTCGGTTATTCCGGTGCTCAAATGAATATTGGAGATAACTTTCAGAACTGGACACTGGGTCTTGTTTATGACAATGGGAATGAACATTTTTCTATAGGTAAGGCCTCTTCAGAGTATTTTTCAATTCAGACTTCAAACGGAAACGTCGGCATCGGCACGGCGAGTCCGGGAGCGAAGTTGTATATTGAAAACGGGTCGACGTCAAGTCGTGCGGGAAATTTATTGACTATTGATGGAGACACGGTTGATACAATTCCTTCTTTGGGGAGTAATGGGGGAAAAGTTGGGATTCTGAATCAACACAATTATGGATTGGTTGCAGGAGTTTTGGGAAATGGAAATGCTTTTGAACAGGTTCAGAGAGTCGACGGAACAGCGACGGCTTATAATTTATTACTTCAACCAAACGGCGGCAAAGTCGGCATCGGGACGACGAGCCCGTCATATCAATTACAGCTTTCAACGGATTCAGCGGCTAAACCTTCAACAAACACCTGGACAGTCGCATCCGACAGAAGAATAAAGACAAATATAACCTACCTTACAAATTACTCTGAAAACCTGAATTGGATAAAGAATTTCCCTAACGCAATAACTTACAATTACAATGGACTTTATTATAACAACACCGGTTTAGACTACGGTTTCATAGCTCAGGACGTAAACGCTTACGCTCCTTTAATGGTCAGCCACTCTAATGTCACCCTGACAAACGGCTCAAAGATAGACCTATTATCTGTAAACACAAACGAACTGGATGTAAGATTATTGCCCGCAGTAAAGGGATTAATACAGCAAAACGAAGAAATGAACCACACGATAACCCAACTTCAATCACAAAACGACGAACTTCAAAAAGAAATCTGCATATTAGATAAAAAAAATGAAACAGGAAAATGCTAAAGTGAAAGAAGAAGATTTATATATCTTGATATCTAATAGTTATTAACTAATAAACAAAGATATAACTTAAAATGCAATCAATAGAACATTCGCCAACACTGAATACCGTTCTTATGGTAGAAACTGCTCTGAAAAATATGAATGATAGCTTAATTACTATTGCAAGTTTGAAAAGAAAATTGCCTAAGCAGGTTAATCATAACACGCTGATGGTTATCTTGAATTATCTTGAAAGGAGCAATAAGATATTTGTTTCCCTAAAAGGAATCTCTTGGATACGCAATGCAAATGATAATATAAAACAAGCAATCGGGAGAGGCCTTGAATTATGAAGCAAGTCCGCGTTGTTCTTTCTCCTGAAGCGGAAGAAGCATATAAACAGTTGAACGAGATTGCCGCCGAATCAAAAATAGAAAAGAGTATCCTTAATTCTATTGAAAAGAAAAAAGAGCTCATCAAAATGAATCCTCATTATGGAGAGCCAATCGCCAAGGATAAAATCCCGCCGGAATACCTGCAAAAATACGGAGCCAAAAATTTGTTTTGGGTCGGGCTTTCAAATTTCGGGAGAATGTTATACACTCTGACAAACGATGAAACTGAAGTGGAAATAATCGCGTTTGTTCTTGATATAATAGACCATTCGGATTATGACAAGAAGTTCGGATACAGAGGAAATTAATTTCTCCTATTAAATTTATAATGGCCTAGCAAGTCTGCCCAACCACCTATCGAATTATTTTCATTTGACAACAAGCAGAATATTACAAAGTTGGCTGCAACTTGAGGCAACGCAGCAGCAGCAAAGAATAATAGAAACGCAAAACAATACTATGAATGAAATGAATTCCACGATAAACAAGATGGCAAAAGCGCTTTGCAATCTGAATCAAACGCAATTCTGTTAAAATTCCTTAAACCAAACGCAATTTTGCTGGCTTTTTTATGAATGCAGCGATACAAAAATATTTGCAAGTAAAATGGGGATGCTGAGGTAATCTAAAAATGCGAGATTTGTCTGCACAGATAATTTTAAATATTCTTGGAATTTATGATTTTTATGGAAGTGGGAATAAGTGATATCAAGAAAGATTTGGATTTTCTTAAAAAGATAGTTTTGGAGATGAGGGCAAAAATGATTGACCCAGACAGCATTATGGACGAGGATGATTTTGCCGCTCTTGCCACAGCAAGAGAAGAAAAGATTAACCGGAAATTAGTTAGCTTTGAAGACCTAAAAAAAGATTTGGGCATCTAAAATGTTTTCTGTTTCCTTTGCCAGTCAGCCGAAGAAATTTCTGAATAAAATTGATAAAATCCCGCTAAAAAGGATAGCCTCGAAGATAGAAAATCTTAAAAGCAATCCTGTCCCGCCGGATGCAAAAACAATTGAAGGCTCAAAGAACAAGGTCTTTCGAATAAGGGTTGGCGATTACCGAATTTTGTATGAAATTTACTACGAAGAAAATCTAATCTCTGTGGATAGGATCGATAAACGCTCGAGAGTGTACAAATAATTTTAAAATTTCTTATATAAAAATCGCTTGAATCTCTCCGAAGATAATCACTTTTTAACAACAAGACAGATGAATTCCACGATTGGAAAGATGGCAAAAGCGCTTTGCAACCTTAACC
>JBJKQQ010000030.1:0-8933 GCA_046705325.1 Candidatus Pacearchaeota archaeon
TATTTGAAACTCGGCAAGAAAGGTGCAAGTTGTTCTGAAAATTGCCCGCCAAGCACAGCTCTGGATTTCATGATAGCTTCTTTTCTCAAATCAGGAAGTTGAGATTCCCATTCCCTGTGTTTCCTGAAGCTTCCAATCCAATGGCCGACAAAATACGCCAGCACAATCAGGGCCAAAGCCGCAAAAATAAGAATTATATTTGTGAAATCCATTAATTAACCAAAACTTGAAATGTTAAAAGTCTTTTGATAACAAATCGCTCAAATCTTTTGTTGCCGGAACATAATCCTTGCCATTGAAAACATAAGCTTGTCCATGAGGATCTAAGAAATATTTCATTTCTCTATTCCCTATTTTCTCTTCGCGCAAATTTGTTTTCTTATAACTACCATCTTGCTGTGGAAAAAATACGTCTTGATACTTAGAATGACTAGTCCCTGCAATGATATATTCTATATTTTTTTCTTGGTCTTGAACTACTTTTTCTATTTTTGCAGAAGACAAAGAGCGTCCTATAAGACCCCCATAAATCATGAGAGTTACCCCTGCAAGAAGACCCAATAATGCCTTTGCTGAATTATTCATAATTATAAATCAAGAAAACCCTATTTAATAATTTCTGTCTTTTAGAATACAATTACTTCCTCCCGCTTTTTTCTTTCAAACTTTTCAAAGTTCCGGAAACGCGAATAACAGAAATTTTCTCGGGCCAGACTGCAAAACTCGCGCGAACATGATTGACAGCTTCGCGGTTCACGGAAATTACCGCAGAACTTTTCCCGTGCTTTATCCATCCCAAACCCGCCTTAGACATTCCGAGAACTCCGATGAAATCCAAAATCGCTTTCTCGACGTCTTCAACTTTTCCTTCCACGAGAAGATATCTTTTGTTTTCACGCATCGAAGGTTTCAGGGATTTCATGAAATATTAAATGGAAGTTAATATAAAAAACTAACTAACGCTCGCTCCCACCGGTCGCTTGCTTAAAATTGCGCTTTCGCGTATTTTTTCCTGCTCCGCAATTGCCTCCCGCAAATTGCTCCGCCCTCTTTGAATTTAATTCAAAACCTTCGAGAAAAATTGTTTGAGGCCTTACAAAAATATTTCCTGATTGACCTCAAAAGAGGTGATTAATATTCTCTGAATCTGAATTGGTTAGAAAAATATATAAATTATACTTTGTATAACTTAATATGGAAATTGAAACAACAACGCGAAAATGGGGAAATTCTCTCGGAGTGATCTTGCCTCGCGATTTTGTCAGAAAAAAAAATCTTAAGGAAAACGCAAGGGTTAAGATAGAGATAACTACGGAGGAAGATGTCAATGGATTGGAGGAAATCTTTGGCTCGCTTAAAAGAAAAACGTCCGGACAAAAAATAAAAGACTTGGCGAGAAAAGAAGAGTTTGAAGCCGAGAAAAGAAAGTGGAAGAGGTAAGATCCTTTTTTGATACTTATGCGCTTTATGAATTAATTGTCGGAAATCCAAATTACTCCCCATATAAAGATAGCAAGATTATTACAACTAAATCAAATTTGATGGAATTGCATTATGCTTTAATTCGGGAATATGGGATTGAGGTTGCCAATAAATATTTTGACAATCTCTCAAAATTCACAATTGAAATCCCTGACGAAGCAATAAAAAAAGCCAACCAATTCAAGCACGCTCACAAAAAACAAAAACTTTCTTATGTTGATTGTATCGGATATGTCTTAGCAAAACTGCATAACATAAAATTTCTCACCGGAGATAAAGAATTCAAAGATTTCCCGAATGTTGAATTTGTGAAATAATTCATTTCCCCAAAATCCCGAACCTGCAACTCTTCAGCCCGCGCTTCATCAGATATTTTTGGTGATAATCTTCCGCGCGGTAAAATTTTCCGGCTTTGCGAATTTCAGTCATTACTTTATCCTTGAATTTTTTCTGCATTTCTTTTTTAGAAGCCGCCGCAAGCTTCTTTTGTTTTGGCGTCGTGTAAAAAATCATAGACCAATACTGCGTTCCGACATCCGGACCCTGCCGATTGATCTGCGTCGGGTCGTGAATCTTCCAGAATCTTTTCAAAAGTTTTTCATAAGAAATTTTCTTTGGATCAAAAATCACTTCAGTTGTCTCTTCAAATCCTGTTTTTTCAGTAGAGACCTGCCAATAACTTGGCTTCGGAAACTTCTTGGATTCTGCAGGATTCCCTGACATGTAACCGACAACAGTTTCCTTCACGCCGCGCATTGTCCTGAAAGCTTCTTCAACATTCCAAAAACAGCCTGCCGCGAAGAACGCCCTCTCCTCGCGATTATCTTCTTTTTGTTGTTTCTTTTCCATTTTTTGTCTCTCTTGCTTTAGCTTTCTTGAAATCCAGCGCAACCGAGTTTACGCAAAATCTTTTTCCTGTTGGCGTTTGCGGAGCGTCTTTGAACAAGTGCCCGAGATGCGCGCCGCACTTTGCGCAAACAACTTCCGTGCGGATCATCAAATTCCGAAAATCTTTCTTGAATTTTACAGATCCCTCGCGGGCGGAGTAAAAACTAGGCCAGCCGCAGCCGGCGTCGAACTTAGTTGAAGAATCGAAAATAACATTTCCGCATCGCGCGCATCTGTAGCTTCCGCTTTTCTTGTTATACAAAAGTTTTCCGCTGAACGGATTTTCAGTCCCGCGCTCAACCAAGACATGAAATTGCTCCGGCGTAAGACCTTCATTCAAACCTCTTTTTTTGTCAACTCTTTTCACTTATAGAAATAGGAATTTTATTTTATTAATCTACCGCCGCGGGCCCCGCCACCACCCTTTTGTTAATGAAATTCTGAAATAGCTGCGGCGATTTTAATTCTGGAAAAAGAGGTGATATCATTTAATAAAATAAAAAAAGAATTAGAAAATAATTTCGGCTCAGTTATTCGAAACGAAAATTATCATCTTGATATGCTCAAAAGGATAGTAATCATAGAAGGTTATTTCTTCCTCGCCTTCCATTGTTTTCCCTCTGGCAACTCTTACGATTCTCGATTCCTCGTCGATGTCCGGCTCTTCAACCTGAACTTCCGAACCGTCCACGAAAACGATTTTGTATTTTTCTGCCATTCCGAAGAAATATCTCTTTAATTTATAAAATTGGGTTTTAACTTCAAAATGAAACGTTCGCAAGTTATATAAACTCAAAATTTTCTTTAGTTCGAAAGAGGAAGTAAATTTAATATTTGAAAATATGGAAGTATGCACAGTCGGCGGCTACGATGAAGTCGGAAAAAACATGACCGCCGTCAAGATTGGAGACGACGTGATTCTGTTCGATGCGGGAGTTTTCTTGCCTGCTCTTGTGGAAATTCAGGAAGTCGAAAGAAACCGCGGCGAGAGGCAGGAATACGGTTACGAGTTTCTCCAGAAGTCAGGAGCTTTGCCTGACGATTCAATTCTTGACAAGCTCGGTTGGCGCGACAAAGTCCGCGCCTTGGTCATCGGACACGCGCACCTCGATCATGTGGGGGCTGTCCCTTACATCGCCCCGCGTTACCCGAACGCAAAAATAATAGCATCGCCTTTCACGATGGAATTTCTCGAACAGACTCTGCGCGACGAAAAAATAATCCTGCGAAACAAAAGAATAAGAATAAATGAAAACTCGACTTATAAAATCCAGGGAAAAAGCGGAAACTACAAGCTGGAATTTATCCACACCACCCATTCGACGATCCAGTGCGTTTTCATGGCCCTTTACACCCCCGAAGGAACTTTCTTCTACGCTCTGGATTTCAAATTCGACGATCATCCCATAATGGGCCAGCCACCTAATTACAAGAGGCTCAAAGAAATAGGAAAGAAAGGCGTCGATGTTCTCGTGGTGGACGCGCTTTATTCCGGGACCGAGAGAAAGACTCCGAGCGAACGGATAGCAAGAGATTTGGTTGAAGACGCCATCGCTTCGGTAAGAGACAGAAAGTCCGCGCTTCTCGTTTCAACATTCTCTTCGCACATCGCAAGGCTGAAATCCATTGTCGAATTCGGAAAGAAGACCGGCAGAAAAATAGTCTTCCTCGGCCGCAGCCTCGACAGGTATGTTGGCTGCGCGGAAGGAGTCGGCCAGTGCCCATTCCGAAAAAACGTCATGATCCTCAAATACAGAAAACAAATAAATTCCTTTTTGAGAAAAGTTAATCAGGAAAAAGGAAGGTACCTCGTCGTCTGCACCGGACATCAGGCGGAAAAAGGCTCGGTTCTCGACAGGATCGCAAATGGCGAGACGCCGCTTGAACTTTCCGAAGGCGATAACGTGATTTTCTCTTCGAGCGTCATTCCAACGCAAGTAAATATAGACGCAAGGCGCGAAATGGACAACAAGCTGAAAAAGAAAGGTGTGAGAATCCAGTCAGACATTCACGTTTCAGGCCACGGTTCCCGCGAGGATTTGCGGGATCTTCTCGAAATCCTGAAGCCGAAGCACATGATTCCCGCGCACGGCGAGCAGAACCAAGAAAAGCCGATGATAGAACTCGCTTCGGAAATAGGCTACAAAAGCGGCGTCAGCTCGCATCTTTCCTCAAATGGGAAAGTATTAAAATTCTGATTCACATCCAGTTGCATGGCGAGGGAAGATATTCTTGGCGGTTTGAAATCGGCTCTTATGAGGGGATACACTCTGAAAGACGCGATGATCTCTTTCTACAATGCGGGCTATTCCAAAGAAGACATTGAAGAATCCGCCCGCACTTTGCAATACCAGATGGTCGAGCATCCCGAACTTAAAGACCTGCTTATGAGCAGCCACGAAAAATTCATGGCCCCCGGAGATTTTTTGGAATCGAAGCCGGGGCAGGGAAAACCCGGACAAAAGCTCAAGCCGGGAGAAAAACCTGTGGCGGGCAAAGGGGTTGTTCCTGAAAACGTAGCTGCTTCAAGCAAGGGGACTTCGCAGGTCTCCGCCGGAGCGCAGAAAGGCAGATTCAAATCTCTTAAAAATTTCCAGCCGCACCCGATTCCCGGGCCGAAGGAAAAGAAAAATCTTCCGAAGTACAAACAAGGCACCGGCTTAAGGGTAGAAACACTTACTCTTGTCGCGCTTCTTTTGATTCTTCTCGGAGCGCTCGCCGCAATCTTCATCTTCAGAAATCAAATAATCTCTTTCTTCAATAACCTTCTGAAATGACTCCCCCGATTTACCAGCCGGCGGAAGATTCATTTCTCCTCGCCGAGTTCGTGAAAAAAGAGATTTTGCAAAATCATCCTAAAAAGATTCTGGACATGGGCTCTGGTTCAGGAATTCAGGCGGAGACCGCCATAAAAGCGGGATCCGAAGAGCAGAACGTTACTTTAGTCGATATAAATTCTCTTGCCATTGCGCATCTGAAAAACAAGTTTCCGAAATCCAGAATAATAAAATCAGACCTCTTTGAAGGGCTCTGGAATTCATCTAAGTTCGATTTGATAATTTTCAATCCGCCTTACCTCCCGAATGATGAATTCGATGTCGGCATCGACACTGCCGGCGGCGAAAAAGGAAGCGAAATAACGAACGAGTTCCACGAAACGGCGAAAAGCCATTTGGCTGAAAATGGAAAAATTCTTCTCATTACAAGCAGCCTGACAAAAGGCGTAAACTGGAAATCCTACAAAAGGAAACTTCTCGGGAAAAAGAAAATCTTCTTCGAAGAACTTTACGTATGGGAACTCATTAATTAGATAATAAACCACAATCAATTTTATATATCCCTGCGATTTTCCCAAAATATCTAATCTTTTTATCGGAGGAAATAAGAATGGTGAAATTCGCGCATATAGCTGACGTGCATCTTGGAGGCTGGAAGCAGGAGCCGCTGCAGGAACTTAATTTCAGGGCTTTCGAAATGGCCATAGACATGTCAATTCGGGAGAGGGTTGATTTTGTCCTCATAGCCGGGGACTTGTTCGACACCGCATATCCGCCGATCGAGACTCTGAAACGAAGCTTCTATGAATTCCGAAAACTGAAAGAAGCCAGAATCCCTTGTTTCATAATCGCAGGATCTCATGATTATTCTGTCTCGGGAAAAACTTTTCTCGATGTTTTGGAAAAAGCAGGCTTCTGCAAAAACGTCGCGAACTTTGAAGACAAGGGAGAAAAGATAATTCTCAATCCAACGATTTACAACGGCGTTGCTCTTTATGGTTATCCCGGAAAAAGGTCTGGGTTAGAAATTCCCGATTTAAGAAAGATCAAATTCAACGATGCTCCGGGCATGTTCAAAATTCTCATGATTCACACTGCGATAGACAAGGCCGTAGGTTCCATGGCTTCAAGCGGCTTGATGGACGCGGTCGAGACGGAACTTCTTCCGAAGGCGGATTATTACGCTCTCGGCCATCTGCATATCGATTACGAAAAAGACAATTTCGTTTACGCCGGCCCGATTTTCCCGAACAACTTTCAGGAACTCGAAGACCTGCAAAAAGGCCGCTTTTATTTTGTCGATACGGAGTCTCCGAATCCTCTTACGAAGATTGACCTTAAACTGAAAGATATTGTTTCGCTGGAATTCAGAATAGCCGACGCCCTCCGCGCGACGGAAACAATAATCTCCGAACTGGACAAGAAAAATCTCGACGGTAAAATTGTCCTGCTCCGCATAAAAGGGGAAATCGAAAACGGAAAAACGTCGGACATAAAGTTCCAAAGGATAGAGGAATTTCTGAAACAAAAAGGGGCTTATTTCATGCTTCGCAACACTCACGACCTGAACCAAAAAGATGTTGCCCTGGAGATTGAAGTCAAAGATTCCGAAAATATCGAAGACGACACTGCGGAAATTTATTCGCAACAAAATCCTTCGGACTTCAATTCCCTGATCCCTCTCTTGCTGAATTCGCTTTCGATCGAAAAACAGGAAGGCGAAACTTCCGAGACCTTCATCAATCGCCTCGTCGCCGAAACTAAAAAGGTTTTGAATTTTTAATATGAAAAAATTAATTGGTTGCTGGAACTGTGAAGAACTCGCTGGAGTTTCTCAATGAAAATAAAAAAAATAATCTTGGATAATATTAGGAGTTACGAACATCAGGAAGTCGAATTCTCCGAAGGTTCCACTTTGTTGGCAGGAGACATCGGCAGCGGAAAAACTTCTATCCTTCTTGGAATCGAATTCGCTTTGTTTGGATTGCAGCCAGGCCAAAAGGGCAACGCGATTTTGAGAAACGGCGCGGACCGCGGCGGAGTTTCAATTGAATTTGAAGTCGAAGGAAATAACATCCTGATTGAGAGGACAATGAAACGCGGAAAATCAATCAGCCAGGATTATTGCGCAATATCTCTGAACGGCTCCGAAAAAAAAGAAGTCGCGGTTACTGAATTGAAAAGCAAAGTTCTCGAGCTTCTGAACTATCCGAAAGAATTCGCGAAAAAACAAAACCTTCTCTACAAATTCACGGTCTACACGCCGCAGGAAGAGATGAAAGAAATAATCCTCGAAGATTCCGAGACGAGAATCAATACGCTGCGGCACATTTTCGGAATCGACAAATACAAACGGATTTTGGAGAACACTTCGCTGCTCCTCTCCAAGATTCGCGAAGAAAGAAAACTGAAAGAAGGCGCGACGGAATCTTTGGAGCAGGACCGCATGGATCTTGTTTCAAGGGAAGAACAGCTTGAATCGAAGCACAAAAATCTCAACTCAATGGAAAAAGAGCTTTTCTTGAAGCAGGAGACCAAAATCAGGATACAGGAAGAGAAAGATGAAGTCGCGAAGAAGATAGATGAAAAGCGCGGATTGCAGCAGGAAATAGAGAAGACGAATCTAATGATCTCGAATAAAAAATCTTCCATAATCGACAACGAAAAGCTTGCGGAGCAGATTGCCATTCAGATTTCGGAATTGGAAAAGATAAGCTTCGACGAGCGGGAGATAATCTTACTTGAATCCCGAATAGATTCTCTGAAAAAAGAAAAAGAACTTCTTAACGAAAGGACAATCTCTGTTAACTCGCAGATTGCGTCTCTAATGTCGAAGAACGAAGCCAACCGGCAGCTTGAGCAAAAGATGTCTAACCTTGAAATTTGTCCAACTTGCCTGCAAACAGTGGACTCAATTTACCGCGCAAACATTCTGAATAATTCCCATTCGGATTCAGTAGAGAACAACAAAAAGATCTCCGAACTTGAAGAAGACAAGAAAAAAATTTATGAAAAATCATCTTCTTTGTCTTCGCAGATTTCTTTGAAGGAAAAAGAACTTGCGGATTTGAGGATAATGAAGATCCGCCTTGAAGGAATCGCCGAAAAAAGATCAAGAATAAGTGAAATAGAAAAGTCGAGCCTTGCCCTGGAGCGAGACATCGAGATGCTTTCAGGTCATGTTTCTTCGCTTAACAATTCGGTTTCCGCGCTCGCGCCGTTCGATTCGGTTTTCGAGCAAAAGCAAAAAGAATTCCAGATAGCGCTGGAAGAAGAACGCGAAGCTGCAATAAGAGTCGCGGAGTTGAGAAAAGAAGTGGAATTCTTTTCAAGAAGCATAGATGAGCTGAAAGAAAAAATAACCCTAATAGAAGAGCTAAGGGAAAAGCTGAATTATCTTTTGAGTTTAGAAAACTGGCTCGGCAAGGATTTCGCTTCGCTGATAACTTTGATAGAAAAAAATGTCATGGTAAAGCTGAAAGCCGAATTTTCAAAATCTTTTTCGGAGTGGTTTTCCATGCTGGTCTCGGACAATTTCAACGTCCGCTTGAGCGACGATTTCACTCCGGTGATTGAACAGCAGGACTATGAAATAGATTATTCTTACCTTTCTGGCGGTGAGCGGACTGCAATCGCCCTCGCGTATCGCCTTTCGCTGAACCAAGTCATAAATTCATTCTTGAGCAAAATAAAAACCCGTGATCTCGTTATTCTCGACGAACCTACCGACGGCTTCAGCGAAGCGCAGCTCGACAAGATGCGCTCTGTTCTGGATCAATTGAATGT
>JBJKQQ010000031.1:0-16430 GCA_046705325.1 Candidatus Pacearchaeota archaeon
CAGGATCAACTAGATTTGACATCATTTTGCGAATTAACGCAATCAGAAAAAACTCCTAAACTAGCTTATCATTAACTGAATTCGACGAGAATTACAAATGGGTGTTCCTACATACCTCATACCTTAACGTTTGAGTATGTTCTAATTAAGGCACTCATTTTAGATTAGTATCTCACCTGATTTTAGGTATTTAAATGTTTTGTTTCATCTCGAGAAATTGCGCAATTTGAACACCAGATTCTAATAATCTGGCAATGGGGGCGGCGAAAGTCCTCCTGCAGAAGTTCCCCCTGAACTCACAGAGCCAACCAATTCACTGCTGGTAATTGAACATGGATATATTTTCCCAGAGTAATTAAAATAAATTGCCGCAGAGATATGAGTTATATTTGTAACCCCAAGATATCCAACAACGACTTTCTTGCTTGAAAGTGTAATTAAATTTCCCTGCGAATCGCTGAAGTTGCTGTCATCATTATCGTTGGAAAAAAGAATCCTCACCCCTCCGATTTCGTCGTTTCCCGAAGTTCTTTTCACTGTGACATTGCATTCATTGCCTGAAGAAGTGCATTGGAAAGAAGTTATCTTCAATCCGGAACCCAAACATTTTGAAGCCAAAGAAACCTGCTGGGAATTGCTGCTTACAAGATTGCTTATCACAACCCAGACAATTCCGATGAGCACTATAGAAAGCAGAACAAGAAGCAAGGTGACTATAACCGCAGACAAACCCCTTTTGCTAAAAACCCGGACATCTAAAAAAAATTTCAATACCATTTAAGGCTCCTAAGAAGGCAATGGCGGCGGCGCAGGGATATTAGAAGGAGAAACTTGTGAAGGGGGAGCATTTCCCGAATGCACAAATGCCAAGATTAAAATAACGATTAAAGCAACTAATAAGACTCCTCCAACTATCCACCAAATTCTTTTCCTCTTTTCTTTTTTAGTTTCTCTTGATCTTTTTGCCATTTTTATACGCATGCGTTATTTACGCAAGTCTGTCCGCTGCTGCAACAAACACTTCCACAGTAAGGCTGGCCGCTTGGACATAATACTCCAGTTCCCATACAGGTCTTGCTTCCATCCGACATAGTAGCGCAAACTTGAGTTCCTGTGCAACATTGGGTTCCACAGTAAGGTTTACCACTAGAGCACACGGCTCCAGTGCCTTCGCACTGTCCCACACCCACTCCGGAAGAATGGTCCACCACACAATATTGACCGCTGTTACAGCAGGCATTTGTTCCGCAAAGAGTCTGACCAGAATTGCAAGTAACACTGGTAACATTATTAACGCATTGCGCAAAAACACTCATTGGGGTAACAGCGCAATAACCTATGCTACAATCCGAATTGCTTTTGCAAACTGGCGACGGGAGAATCGCTCCGGTGCTATAACATTGCCCTCCTGAGCAGACTTGGCCGCTGGAACAATCTGCATCTGTTGCACATTTGCTAAGCCCTCCTGTCCCATAACAATATCCTCCGGCGCAGACTTGATTGCTATTGCAACATATCGTGCCACAAAGAGTCTGAGTAGAATTACAAACCAAAGCTCCTGTTCCCATGCACTGCCCGCTGACGCAGACTGCAGTCAAATAACCCAAGTTGTAGCAATCAGCATTATTAAGACAAACATTTGCCCCGGTTCCGTAACAGACACCTCCAGAGCAAATTTGAGAACTTGAACAATCAGCATTGCTTGTGCATACAGTGGGGTTTGGAAGGACCCCTGTGCCTTCGCAGCGTCCATTAACGCAAACCTGCGTGCCTGAACAATCGGTATCTTTTATGCACCCAATGAATCCCGTCCCTTCGCAATGGCTGTTCACACAATATGAATTATATGAAGTTCCTGAACAATCAGCATCGGTTGTGCAGGAGGGCGAAGGAACGGCGCCGGTGTCATAGCATTGCCCGCTGACGCAGACTGCAGTAGAACCGCCCCAAGCAGAACAATCAGCATTGCTTGTGCAAGAAGCTGATTCCTTGCAGGCTCCGTTGAAGCAACCGTTCGGACAATTTGGTCCTGGGTAAACAGTATAATTCATTATTTCCACATTTCCATTTGAATCAAAACCGCAATATTTCTTAACTAAAGCCAAAGAGGAACCAGACCATGACTGCGCAGAACTTGACCATTGCGAAAGTTGCTGATATGTCTGGCAGGAATCGCTTTGAGACTGGATTACCTGCTCGTTTGCGGAATCTATTAAAGAAACAGTCCCTTTAACTTTGTAATTTATAGCGCCGTCGCTCTCGCAGATGATATTGCCATCTGTCTGCCCCAAGATGCAATCATGAGTAACATTGATTGCTATCGCCTTCATCAATCTGGAATTATTTATGGGATCGCTAAGGGAGACATTTGTCCAGCCACCTCCAGGTCCGCCCTCGAAGAAATGCGCGCTTGTGATATTGCAGTTTCCCTTTATATCATCAAGCGTAAAATAAGAGCCTTCGGGAATGTTGAATCCTGTGTCTGAAGACAGACCAGACGAAGGAGTAAAAAACATCGCGGGAGAAATCCCGACAAAGTTCCACCCTTTAATCAAATGAGATGTTGGCAAAGTGCTCCCGAAGCTGTAAGGTTGAATGGTCGTATCGCTCATAGGTATCCTAAACTTGAAACTTCCAGCCTTATCAAAATAGACCCATGACATTATTCCCCCGATTCCAACATAGCCTGCATTGGAATAAGATGAAATAACCTGTTTTTCTTTTGTAGAGTCATAATTAGGAAACATCTCGTAATACCCTTTAGTAAGTTGGTCAAGAGAATAAATTGCCTTGACATCAGAAGGAGAAATCGTACCGGAGCTTATTTGCCCTGGATAATAAAAGTCCCATACAAGATTCCAACCTTCTGCGATGTTTATTGCATTTCCGCCGTAATCATAAAAATTGGGGTTCCATCCGCAACCGGAAGAACTATCGCATGAAGATTCTGAAGAATAACTAATACAATCTTTTGAAGGAACAAATCCTGCAGATCCTGTAGGCGAAGAAGAAACGCCCATGCAGATTCCAGATGGGTCTGTTATCTGCCAGTTAGCAACAGCGTTACCCGTCGGCTTAAACAAATCATGCAAAGAAAACGCGCTCACAAAAACACTCAAAGCTAAAATAGAAACAACGCTGAATACAATCACACTCTTCTTCATCTTGAAACTTCATAGAAATCATATATATATATATACTTTTCTAAAGTAAAGTAACTATAGTTAAGTAAATTTGATATTATTTGTCTTTACGACCTTTAGTAGATCTATTCCTATTATCTCTCCAACGAAGAAATCTGCCGAAGGCGATTTCGGAGTTCAAGAAAATCCGAGCGAAGCTCGCATTTTTTCTTTTACAAATAATTTATGCCGCTCGCAATTTCTCTTTGATTCATCCGCCCCCCCAAGTTGATAACAAAATCCTGAACAAGCTCCGACGTTATTTTTCCTGTCTTGAGAAAAAGAGGTGATCTTTTTTATCGTCTTCCGCTTTTCGAAACCCTTAAAAATAACCCCAACTAAGATTATAATAACCGCTATAGAGGTTAATATGGACTTATCACAATTTTTGAAAAAAACGCCTGAGGCGAGAAAGATTTTCGGCCAGCGCGAGCTGAAGATAATCGAAAAGCAACTCAACGGAATTTCACTGACGCAGTCTGAAAAAAATCGCCTCTCGCGAGACATAAGATACAAAATTTCTGCTGTATTAATCAAGATTAGACACTAATCCAATTGGAAGATCTTAATCTTATGAAGAGCCTGAAGAAAGAGCTCCCTCTAAAGCATTTGCAGTGTCCTTGGTTTTGTTTCCTGTAACAGAAGTATAAACATAGGAATTTGATGAGACTTGGTTAGAATTTCCTTTATCGGTCGCAGAACTCGTTGATGATTGAGAATTTGTAGAAGCAAGATAATAAACCAAAAATGCGACCGCCAGAACCAATACAACCACCGCCACAACTAGCCAAACTTTAGATTTTTTCTGAGAACCATTTAAATTATCAGGCATAGCTGCCTCCAGAAATATTTAATGGCTTAGTTCTTGAAATGATAGTAGCATTCCCTGGAATCCACCAAGTTCCATTGATGTAAGAGGAAGGATCTCCGAATTGTTTTAAGGAATCCATATCAATCGTATAAAAAGTTTCATTAGATCCAAGAGCGTCAGATTCCTTGGCTGAAAGGGTAAGGTTTACTAGATTCTTTTCAAGATTAAGATATCTTGTCAAGTTTATCAACCCAGAAATCCCAGAAGGAATAAGTTCATAAACCGTCTGACCGTTAACAACTTCCTGTTTTGTAGTTGGCTGACCCAAATTGGAAGAGAAGCGGGAGACTAAAAAATTAGAATCTGAAAAATTAGTTCCCCCTTCCTGATTATAAGATCCACCTGCCCCCGAGATTTTTATGAACTCATAAGGATCAAGAATCTTACGGCAAATGCTTCCATCGGCAGGATAATAAATAGCATCCCTAGCCATCACCCCATACAAAACATTGATGGGTTTATTATTTCCGCCGGCTATTTTTGATATCCAGGTACTCCCTGAAGATGAAGAAGGATACGCAGTAAACTCCGTAGCATAAAATACCTGGATGTATGGATTAATTGTAGTCTGATTATTCTGGCCAGAAGTAGAGCTTCCTGCCATTGACAACGAACAACTGCCAGAACATGTCCTATTTCCGGTAATTTGAGGAGCAGTACAATTATTCAAATCAGTGCAAGTTTGATATTGAACCCCCCCGTTGCAATCACTCCAACTACAAGAAAAATTAGATGCACATGATGCGGAAACCGCACTCACAAATCCGAAAACGAAAACTGCAAATACAAGCAGGCTAAACATCACTCCCTTCTTCATTCTAATCTTCTATAGAAATATTATATATATATACTTTTCTATCTTTCACTTCACTCTTTCCGCCCACGCTCCGAAGATTAATCAGTTTCTTTTTATCATCCCCTCCAACGAAGAAATCTGCCGAAGGCGAGTGACTTCGTGGTAGGCAGTAATTAAACTACTAATAAGCCGTGCGAAGCCAGGAGGAGGATTTCGAAGTTCAAATCCATCCGAGCGAAGCTCGCAATTATCTCTTCTTCATCTTTTCATATGCTCTGGAATAAACATAGAAAAAGATAATCCAGAATGTTATTCCCATCGCGATAATCCCAACAAAGCTAAGCCCGACGTTGAATGCATACTTTACAACAATGTCTGCGAGGACCGCCACGACCGCAATGATTGTGGCGTACAAGTAAGGATTAACTTTGTTTGAACATTTAATCATTTCAGAAAAAACCTGAAAGGCTATTTAATTTTTTCTGAATGTATCTTACAAGAACCAAACAGAAACATTTAAATGTTATAAAACATTATAAAATATTATAATATGGCTCAGAATATATTTAACATTGGAGATCAGGAAGAAAAGATCTTGGGAATGGTGAAGGCGCAATACGGATTGAAGAATAAAAACCAGGCGATACAACTTATACTAAGAGCATATGGCGAGAATTTTTTAGAGCCTGAAATAAGGCCGGAGTACTTGAAGAAATTAGAGAAGATCCGGAAAGAAGGTTATGGAAAAACTTTTAGTTCTGTGGGAGAATTAAGAAAGCATTTCGAGAAAGATGCATAATTATAAACTTAGCAAAAGATTGGAAAAGCTTCTTCCAAAACTTTGCAAAAAAGACAAAGAACTTTACGACAGAATCCTGAATAAGATCGACGAAATAATTAGCTCTCCAAACGTGGACGCTTATAAAAATTTAAGATACAACCTGAAGATGTTAAAACGGGTTCACATAGGGCATTTCGTTTTAGTCTTCCGATTTGACAAAGAAAGCAATATCATTTATTTTGAAGACTTCGACCATCATGATAAAATTTATTCAAAATGACACTTAAACAATACGAAAAAAAGCGCAACCTAGAAAAATCCAGCGAACCGGAAGCTAAGAAAAAATCCACCGGCAAGAAAAAAATTTATATGATTCATGAACACCACGCGAGCCATTTGCATTGGGACTTGAGACTGGAAGAAGACGGCGTCTTGAAATCTTGGGCCGTGCCGAAAGAACCTCC
Organism: Candidatus Pacearchaeota archaeon; assembly: GCA_046705325.1. Classification (GTDB taxonomy): domain Archaea; phylum Nanobdellota; class Nanobdellia; order Pacearchaeales; family GW2011-AR1; genus JAKLIN01. The sequence continues at coordinate 6,095 of JBJKQQ010000031.1, forward strand.
GACAACTGAAGGAGTAAAACGTCTCGCAGTACAGGTTGAAGATCATCCATTATCTTATGCGAAATTTCATGGATGCTTTGAATTTTATACAAAAGTTATGACTCATAAAGGCTCAATAAATATTGGAAAACTAGTAAATGAAAAAATAGAAGCTGATGTTTTGTCTTATAATTGGAATTCAAAAAAATTGGAATGGAAACCAATTATTGATTGGTTCAAAAATGGGCAGAGCAGAGAATGGCTGAAGATAAGAGTGCCGGGGCAATTCGGAGGAAGAAGAGTTGTTTTAGCAACCCCTAATCATAACATTTACACCCTCAAGGGAACTAAAGACGCAGCTGAATTAAAGGAAGGGGATTCAATTTTTGTCCCCGGAGTAAAATTAAGCAACGAACAATTGCAGGTTGTTATAGGAAGCATTTTAGGTGATGCTCATGTGGAACTTTCGAAAGAAACCATGGTTCCCCAATACAGCGTCGTTCATTCAGGAAAACAAATAAATTACCTCAAGTTTACAAGAGACATCCTTAATCCTGAATCAGAGATAAGGTCAAGAAATCAATCTGACTCTCACAGATTCAGATTTTCTCATGTAAGTCTGATAAATCTTTATCCTCTTTTTTACAATAATAAGAAAAAATATGTTAACGAAAAAATCCTGGAGATGCTCGATAAAAAAGGTCTTGCAGTCTGGTACATGGATGATGGCTATCTATCTGCAAGAAAATTTGTGGAGCTTTGCACTCACGGATTCTCGAAAAAAGAAAACCAAGTAATCGTGGATTACCTAAAGAGAAAATGGGAATTGAATGCCAAAGTCTATTATTCAAAACCAAAAAAGAAAAGCACCGGAGGCTATTTTATACATCTTGACCGATTAAGCAGCATGCGTTTTCTCACTTTGGTTAATAATTATCTTCTTCCAGAATTAAGATACAAAACATATATTAAAGATTACAAAAACAAGTGGACGATGGAAAAAGGTAGGAGGGATATTATCCCTGCTCGCATAATAAAGATTTCTAAAGCTACAAGAAAAGATGTGCGAAGCCTTCAAAGATACGATCTTCAAGTAAAAGATAACAATAATTATTTCGCTGGATCAATGTTGGTCTCAAATTCAATTCCCGAAGGCAACTACGGCGCCGGTGAAGTCAAGATTTGGGATTCCGGAACTTATGAAGTTTTGGAAAAAAATCCTAAATCTATAAAGATAAAAATTCATGGAAAAAAACTGAACGGCGATTATGTTTTAGTCAAGACGCATTATGGAAGTAAGCCGGATAAAAGCTGGTTGTTTTTCCGAACGGAGTGATGGAAACGTGAGGGCTTTATGCCCGAAACTTTTAAGAGTTAATTGCTCGCTCTAGTGTCGCTCGGATTGATAATTGCTCTGCACCCGACTTCGTCAGGCTGCTCTGCCCGAGATAAATGTTTTATATTAATTTAATATTAGCGAAGTTTCTTGACGAAAGTCTGAAACGGAGCCAACAAATTGCGAATGAAACAAATTCAAAACTTGTACGAATTTTCTCTAAAGTCTTTTAGGTAATAAATAGCCTTTTTTGGAACTACTGCCTCAGACGTTATTGGTGTTGGAGTTTTCAAAGAAGAAGGTTTCTCTATTTGAATATAAACTGAATTGTCTTGTCCAAAAGAATGAATCCCAACAGATAATAAGATAGCCATTAATCCTTTATTCATCTTAAGATTACACCCCGAACCTTGCGCCGGCTCTTGCTTTCCTCTTCGCTTCAGCTTCGGATCCGCCGGCTTGTTCGCCGATCCACCACTCAACATCGGGAATCTTCGAAGTGTCGATTCCCTGCGCTTTGCAATAGCCTCTTGCAAGAAGGTAATAAATTATTCCAAGGCTCTTGCCGCTTTTGTTGTTGCCGATTATGATTTGATTCGCGCCTTTTGAAAAGTTGTTCGTGTCGCAAATCATCAATATTTTCTTATGGACTTTCATTGTGTCGCTCAAAGCGTTTTTGTCAACCCACGCATCTGAAACAATTGTCAGTTCATTCTCAAAGAAATCAGCAAGGTTCGAGTTTGTCAAAACTCCTGCCGGATATTTCTTTGCGAAAACTCTTATGCCTGTAATCTCGCCGAACTTCTCTGCAGCCCGCCAGCCCGCCTGCCTCTTGCAAACAAGAATCACGTCTTGAGGCTTGAACTGGCTGAGATATTTTATTCCTTCTTTCAGTTTTTCGTCTATCAAATCAGTGTTGAAAATTGCAAGTCCGTCAGCTCTTCTCCTGTAAACGAAAGGCCTCATGTCAGGCGTGATGACTTTGGTTCCAATATAAATTCCGGAATTGATGTACTCTTCAAGCGGCACGAGCATGTCCGTCTTTTTCTCGCCCTTGACCTGTTCTTTAAGCTCTTCAGACTTGACCTGTACTCCTGCGGCAAGCTTCTTGGCCTTTTCCATCAACTTTTTCTTTTTCTCTTCAATGTCAGAATCAAGCGACTCTTTCTCTGCTTCTTTTTCAAATTTCTTGGTTGATTTTTTCTCTGCAGTTTTCTTCGCAGCTTTAGCTGGTTTTTCTTCAGCTTCTTCGTTTTCTTCTTCTGTCTTTTTCTTTGCAGCCATTGAATTTCAGATGATTTTTAGTTTTTAAAGATTTGGTTATACTTCTTTATCACGATAATTCCTAAAAATCCTCTTGCTTATTTTTCTGAATGGGTTTGATTGATTATATTAAAGGAGAATATAACAGCTACTTTGGAATGTACAACTACCTGAAGGATCTTAGGGAAGGAAAAACTACAGAAGAATGGAAAGGAAAATATGTTAAGCCTCCGAGAGTCTCAATTGAAGATGAAAATTTATTAGACCAATTTGTCGAAACCGCCATTTGGGCTTCTTTTGCTTTAATGCATCCTAAGAAAGCAGGTCTGACTTATCTTTGGTCTCTTGCCGAAATTGAAAGGCATAGAAAAAAATAATCTTCATTTCATCAAACTTTTCCAAATCTCAATCATCCGTTTTATCTTGCACTCGCGTTCCTTGCCCGTGATCCCGCACTTCATGAAATCAGCCCCGAAACCAAAAGCGAGGTCAGCCAAAATATTTTCTTCGGTTTCTCCGCTTCGATGCGAGAAAACCATTTTGATTTCATTGTCCTTTGCCAACTGCACAACGCGCTTGACTTCTGAAAGCTTGCCGATCTGGTTCGGCTTCACGATAAGCGCGTTGATGCTTTTCTCCTTTATAGCTTCTTTCAGCCTTTTGTAATTTGTTGTTGTCAGGTCATCGCCAACTATTAGCGCGTCGGGAAATTCTTTGTGAAGCTTTGCAAAATTTTTGAAATCGTCTTCGTCGAAGGGATCCTCGACATAAAACAAATTGAAATTTTTTATCATGTTGGCAACATAACTGTACTGCTCTTCATCTGTTCTCTTGAAAATCGGATTGGCATAAACATATTTTTTTCGAATGTAAAATGTCGAAGCTGCGGCATCAGTCCCAAACGGAATTTTCAGCTCATCCAAAACATCGAAAACTGCTTTATCCATCAGTGAAGTTTCCCATGCGTTTTCATCGTTCCTTTTGCCTTTGAAATTCTCATCCTCGCGTTTCAGGATTTCGCCTGCGTGGATTTTCGCTTCTCTCATTGTCCTGAAGCCTTCTTCAGGATTGTCCGTTTCCGGAACTAACAAAAATTCCTGGAAGTCCGGCTTTTTTCCGTCGGGCGAATGCTTCCCTCCGCCGATGCAATTGCCAACGAACCTTGGGAATTTTCTTGAATCAGGATTTATGACCTGCCAAACTTCCTTTTTCTGCTCTTTTGCCATCGCTTTCAGGATTGCAGATTCCAGCGCGAAAGTCGTGTTCCCTCCAACATGCCCGTCGACAATATCTTCAACTCTCCGCAAGTCGTCAAACTTTTCAAGCTTGTCTTTAGAAAAATAGTCGCTGAATTTTTTGAGAGTTTCGATGTCTTTTTCGATCGTGTCTTTGTAAGGTTTCGCCTCGTGTTTCCCGCGCGATTTGCCCATCGGCGCGCTCGCAGAGAAATTTCCCGCATTAGTCTTTACGGAAACTGAAATAGTTTTCTCTTTCCTAGAATCCAAAATCACCTTGGCAGAAACCGCTTTCACAGTTACCATGCAAACCAAAATAAGGAAGCGTTTATATAAATTTGGATTTGAAGGGATTTGAATTTTTAGAAAACCTGAATTTAAAACTTGCGCTCCGCAAGCTCCGCGGATTGACTTGACTCCAAAATCGCCTCCGGCAGATTTTTCCGTTGATTTAGATTAAGCAATAAACTCTTTGAAATATCTGGTTAATGCTCGTGCAACAAACTAATCTTAAAAAGAGGTGATATAAAATTTACTAAGACCCTAAGATCCAAAATTATTCTTCCTCGCTGCTCGAGCTTTCTTCATCTTCCCGTTCGTCTTCGGGGTTTGCGAGCTCCATTATCTCGCCTTCTTTTCCAATCTCTTCTTCGACATTTTCTTCGCCTTCCTCGACTTTCTTGTCGCTGATTGCTTCCTTTGTTCTCCTTAACTTATCCTCTTTCTTCGGCGGCAAAGGCTTGTTGACTTCAATCGGCAAAATTCCGGAATCGAATTCTATTTCGGCGATTTTCAAAGGGTCAAAATGAATCTCTTCAAGTTTTTCTTTTGGAATCTTCACAAGCAGAGGCGCGTTCATCGCAATTTGCAAAGCGCGCGCTCCGAGAATCCTTGACATTTCGTATCTTGAGAATTGCATTTTTTCCATGTTAAAATTTGATTTTTTCGCTATTTAAATCTGTCCCTTTATCATTTCACGAATTGCTGGACTTTTTCAAGCAACTCGCTCCACTGGTTTTTCGCTATTTCCACAGCTTTCTCGACTTCTTCTAAAGTGAATGAAGCCGGCCCGCTTTTTTGCATCGAAGAAATCGTCTCGCCGCTTCCGCCGATTGTCAGCCTTGTCTCGCTGTTGTCCTCTTCATCAAGCGTTGGGTCAACAATAAGATGCCCGTCTATTTTATGGACAGTAACCGGAATCGGGTTCACGTCGTTTAGCGGCATGTCTTTCTCCGGTTCGCCGTATAATATTTTTTCTTCTTCCAGATCATACTTTGGAACCTTCGCGACCTTCAATGCTGCCAGGGCGCCGATTCCCGCGGCGTCAAGAATATTGCCGTCGTCGTTGATCGAATAGATGTCGACGAAAACAGTCCAGACTTTTTCTCCTTCCTTGATGCAAAGTTTTTCCAAATCAATCAGCTTGCTTTCCCTTATCCCTCTGTCAACGACTCTTCCGAGCTCTATTGCAGGGAATCCGGGCTTTCCCAACTCAATGCGGGGCGAACTCAATGGAAGCAATTCCGCCGAAACCATCAGGTTCCCTTGATTTGATGAATCTGCATAAGGCGTTCCGACAGCCAGCTTTACTCCGACGATAACTTCCGTTTTTCCGAGTTTCACCCTGACTGAACCTTCGGCTTTTTTCGAAACATCTTTCTCGATTACCAACTTCCTGAATTCGTTCAGCTTTCTTCCGTCGAATCTCTTTCCTTCCGCGAGATATTTTGCTATCTTCTTGCTGTTGGGTTTTCCTGTTTCCATTTTAGTTTTGCGCTCCTGTTACTAATTTTACAAGCCTCAAGCCTGTTTTTCCTTCAAATCTTTTTGGGACTTCCATTTCATCGAGAATTTTTACATCATAAACCTTCTTCCCTGCGCTAGTTATCTTCTTGACTTCCTCCGGATTTACATAAATAATCATTTCTCCCTCTGTCCAATCATTTTCTATCGCGCGCACATAAGCTTCAGGATCCATTATTTCTTTCCCTCCACGCTTTTCTTCAAAGCTTCTTTTTGAACTTCGTAAATCTGGTCGCAGGCTTTCTTCGCCATCGCAATAACTTCTTTCAGCTGTTCCGGAGAAATCTTTCCGTCCAGCTGGATGTGCGTCAGCTCTCCGCTGTGAGTGAATGTAACCGGAATGTCCGTCGAGCCTTCTCCATCTTCGAATTCGGAATCCTCGTATTTGTCAAGGTCGAGAACAAGAGTCTTGTCCATCTTGCCGACGGAGATGCTTGAAACCAGCTCTTTCATCGGAATTCCAGCCTGCGCCAAAGCCATCGCAGCCGCGTTTATTCCCGCGCAGCGCGTTCCCGCATCCGCCTGAAGAATGTTTATGTGAACGTCCACAACCTGGTTCGGATATTTCTCGAGCATCACAACGGGGTTCAGCGCCCATTCGGTGATCTTTGAAATCTCTGTACTTCTTCTGCTTGGTCCGGGCCTTATTCTGTCCTCGACCGAAAAGCTGTTCATATTGTAAGTGCATCTCAAAGTTCCTTTCTCCGGATTCTGCTCGTGCTGCGGGTGCATCTTCCTCGGCCCGTAAACCGCGGCGAGCGCGACCGTTTTTCCTATCTGGAACATCGCGCTTCCGTCAGCGTTAGGAACGACTCCGACCTTCGCTTCAATAGGCGCCCTTAACTCGTCATTCTTCCTTCCGTCTTTTCTCTTGTATTCTTCTGCCATTTTATAGATAGACCTCCTTTACTTCAGCTTCTAATCTATTTGCAACAGTTTTTGCTACATATTTCATGTCTTTTTCTTTTCCTGCTAAACTAAAATCCCCATCAAATGCGCCATTGCTATATGACACAGCAGTCACGCCAAATCCAAAGTTATAAATGTGCATTCCTCCGTAAGTCATTGATTCTGGAAGTTTGACTTTTTCTCCTTCAAATTCGTCTTCAAAAACTTCTCTTATCATTTTACCAATGTCTCTATACTCAATATCTTGATTGAAATTTGTTAGCCTGTATAATCTTGTAGTCATTATTCTTTCTTCCCCTGGTTTTCAAACCATTTCTTTACTTCTTCCGTCAAACCTTCCATAAAAAAGTTTTCGGCTATGAATTCTATCGCAGCTTTTGCGTGAAGTTCATCTTCAGTCGTCGGTCCTGAAATCCAGATTATTCCGTTTTGCCCGACGGTGATTTGGCATTTTGTTTCATCCTTGATTAAGTTTATCATGCTGCCTTCTTTGCCGATGACTCTTGGAACTTTGTTTGGATTGACTTTCATCAAAAGTCCTTCTTCGATTTTTCCAAGCCCGTGAACCCTTAGCGTGAGGTCAATTCCCCTCTTGTCGATGTTCGCGATTTTAGCGACGACAGTTTCTCCAAGATCAAGAACTTCAGCCAGCTCTCCGCGGTTGACATATCTTGGAACTTCACTCAATGACAAGAATGCATCTTCGGGAGTGTCGATGTCTATGAACCAGCCGTTTGGAATCATCCTGACGACAGTTCCAATGATAACATTTCCTCTTCGAGGTTGATAAGCTCCCGAAATTGGAATCACTCGAACAAGCTTGTTTGATTCTTCAGCAACTCCGAAGATTGTTGCAACGATTCCTTCTTCGCGCTTTTCAGTATTGTCGCCAGGCAAATAATCGCTGCCTTCAAAGACAACTTCTCCAGGTATTACAACTTTTCTTTCTGCCAATTTTACTGTTTAAGGTGCAAGTACCTCCCTATATTTCCAATTACTCTTTTGAGGGGGTGAAGATCTTCAATCATAGCTTTCATGGGATCTTGTTTTTTAATAGATAACTCAATTGTGATTGGCGTTACGGAGGATCTCCCGAACTGATTAACTGCTTCTTCTTCAAGGATCTTTGGAAGATCATGATTTATTAAGCTCTGTCCACCCCACTCTTCTCTAGAATATGTTGTTGCATCGTAACTTTCCTCTATTTTTCTAACTCCTCTAACCGTTACTCTAAACCTATAATCTATTTCCATTATATTTTTCCTTTCGTAATAATTTTAATTCCCGAATTGTGACTTTTTAAAATTAATGTCAATGAATTATCCTTTTCAGAAATCATTTCACTCGCTGACCTCTTCAGTCAAAGCAGAGCCGTGCGTTACAGAATTCAGTTTGTCGTAAAAGTCCATCACAGCGCCGGCAGGAATATTCAACGTCGCTTTCAAACTGCCGTCGCTTTGCCATTCTTCGTCGGCTTTGTACGGGTTGATGACGCCGTAAGCCCTTCCCGTGTGCATCGCGGGAATCGTGACTCTGATTTTTTTCATTTTAATCGCGATAGGCAATATTTTGGTAAGTTCCTCAACAATTTCGTTAATCTGATTTTCAACCAGAACGTTCTTTATGTTAACATGCGCCTGCTCCAGCGCGCTCTTGATTCTCTCTGCAGTATGTGGATTCCCAGTTCGGGGATCCATTGCGTTTACAGCAAGAAAATCAACAACCTGCTTTTCTTTTTTCTCTCGCTCTTCATCTCTGTGCTCCTGCGTTGTTTGCACTTCGCCTTCCTTCACAATTCTTTGGATTATCGTTTGTGCATCAGTTGTCCCGAAAGCTTCTTTCAAATCTTCCTGCGAAGCAACCAAACCTTTTTTCAAATCCTTGAAAATCTTGTCTGTTTCAGCTCCCGGCGTCGAAGACTGGCCTTTCCTGAAAGCCAAAGCCTCGTCCATGTCAACCAAAATCTCAAAATCCTTTCCGGCTTTTTTTATCCTTGCTGTTGTGTCTGTCATTTTATTTTTTATACCAAGAAAATATTTGCCCTTTTTGCACCGGCTTTCCTTTAATAGCTGCTAAAGCAGGAACTGCTTCTGCCCATTTAGTTTGGAAATATTCATTCATAAGAGAAAGATATCCTCCTAAATCTCCCGTGGCGGCAGCTCGAGGATCTGATACTCCTTGCACCCTTAAATGAGAAACATAAGCTTCATAAAACGCGGTTCTTTCCTCCGGTATTATTAAGTCGTTTACAACTCTGCTAATGATATTATTATAACCTACTGCCGCATTTGGTAATCTTGTGCAATCTGCTAGCAATCCTCTCCAGTCTCTTCTTTCAAAAAGCCTATCTCCTCTAGCTTCTCCTCTTTCAAATCTTCTTTGCTCATGAAGATTTTGTACTTCCTGTAATTTATTGATTAATGATTGTAACATTTATTCCTTCTTCTTTTCGGAACCAAAATCTTTCAGCTTTTCTCCTACGACTCTTTCAAGTTTCTCGGTGTCGTTTTTCACGAATGCAAGTTCGAATCTATCGAGATTGAACTTTTCGCCCTGCACTTCCTTGAAAATGTCCAAAGCAAGCTTGGCTCCTTTTTTTATTGTGATATCTTTTTTGTATTCTTTTCTCAACATGTCTTTTATCTTCTCGTCGTTCTCGCCGATTGCGTTTGCAAAATAAGAGAAATAATTTCCTGTGACGTCGCTGGTGTAAAGCGATGGCTTGCCGTTCACGACTCCTCCAATCATCAGCGCCGCTCCGTAAGGCCTCGCGCCGCCGTACTGCGTGAACTGCTGTTTCAAATCGGAAATTTCTTTTATGACCGCTTCAGGCCCGATTGGCGAATCGTAAGTCACCCTGTGCTGCTGCGCCAGAATCTGCGCTTTGTCTATCAAGACCCTGCCATCAGACATTATTCCGGCGATGCTGGCTATGATGTGAGAATCAACTTCATGAATCTTTGATGCTGAAAGCGGAACTATCAACTTGTCATCGGTTCTTTTGTCTGCTATTATCAAGACTCCGTCAGAACAAACTATGCCGATGCTTGAGCTTCCAAGCCTTATGGTCTTTTCCGCATACTCAACCTGCAATAAGTGGCCGTCCGGAGAAAACATCGTCGCAGTCCTGTCATAACCCATTGTTTGATGCTGCATATCTATATCCATTTTCAATCTTAACGCGAGAAACTTATAATCTTTGTCGCTATATTTTAATATATTCCAGAAAAGCTCGGAATTTAAAAAGTTTTTGGATGTTTAATCATCCATTTGGAAGTAAGAATTCTCGAGCAGATTCCCTGGAGCGGTCCTATGTGGACCTTTTTTTGTTAGTACCAAAAAACAATTTGAAAGATAATACCCTCCATAATCCTTCCCCTCTTTCTTCCAGTTTTTCCATTCCGTATACTGCTGCTTAACAAATTCAAAATATCTCTCAAAAAACCCCTTAGTTTCTGATTGAGGATTATTATCCAATGGAACAATATCTCCCGAGGCTCCTTCCAAATCTTTCATAATTATTTATAGGTTGTTCATTTTTAATTATTTCTATACTAATCTTCATCAACCCTCTTCTTAGTCAATTCTTCAGGAATTCTATACTCTTCAAATCTCACCCTTTTCTTTTCAATAGCTTCTTTAAGGTTTTTCTCCTGTTCTGAAAGTCGCGCCTTGCCGCTTTTCACTTCAACAAAGACAACCTCTTCGATTTTCTTTTCATCCATGCCCCTAAAAACTATCAGGTCTGTTGGTTTCCCGACAAATCTGCATTCCGTAGGCAGTTATTTGAAACTCGGCAAGAAAGGTGCAA
>JBJKQQ010000032.1:0-7865 GCA_046705325.1 Candidatus Pacearchaeota archaeon
ATAGTTAATTTTATGAGAAATGAACAGGGACCCCTTGAATTAGGAAGAGAAGCTTTTGATCACCGGAATCCGGAAGATCTGAAGTTTAAGTCGGAACAAGGCTTAAGCGAAGAGTTAGTTCGGCAAATTTCTTTTGATAAGGGAGAACCCGAATGGATGCTGCAAAAACGGCTTATGGGACTGCGGATTTTTGAGAAAAAACAGGTGCCAACATGGGGGCCTGACATTTCAGATTTGAAGCTTGATGAAATTCATTTTTACGTTAAGCCAAACGCTTCGCGGAATTCAAAAAGTTGGAATGAAGTTCCTGAAGACATAAAGAGAACTTTTGAAAAGCTGGGCATTCCTGAAGCTGAAAGAAAGTCTTTGGCCGGCGCAGGAGCGCAATATGAATCGGAAATTGTTTATCATAAACTGAAAGAAAATCTGGAAGCGCAGGGTGTTATTTTTCTTGACATGGATGAAGCTGTGAAGCAGCAGCCGGAGTTTGTGAAAAAATATTTCATGACAAATTGCGTCTCGCCTGCGCTGCACAAATTTGCGGCTTTGCATTCTGCTGTCTGGAGCGGGGGAACTTTCATTTACATTCCAAAAGGCGTGAAAGTCGAGTTGCCTTTGCAGGCTTACTTCAGGATGAACGCCAGGCGCGGCGGACAATTCGAGCACACACTGATAATAGCGGATGAAGACAGCGAGGTTCATTATATCGAAGGTTGTTCCGCGCCGTTGTATTCAGAGAATTCATTGCATGCAGGTTGCGTTGAGATCCATGTCTTGAAAAATGCGCGCGTCAGATATTCAAGCATCGAGAATTGGAGCAAGAACACTTATAATCTTAACACAAAGCGCGCGATTGTTCATGAGAATGGAATAATGGAATGGGTGAACGGAAACTTGGGAAGCAAGGTAACGATGCTTTATCCGTGCAGCGTTTTGCGCGGCGAAAATTCAAGGACCGACTACATTGGTATAGCTTACGCAGGTCAAGGTCAGGAGCAAGATACGGGCTGTAAGGTTTATCATCTGGCGCCAAACACGAGATGCAATGTCATAAGCAAAAGCATAAGCAAAAATGGGGGAGTAACTTCTTACAGAGGCTTGGTTGAAATAAAATCGGGAAACAAGAATTCGAAAGCTTCAGTCCGCTGCGACGGTTTGATGCTGGATAGTGAAAGCAAGGCAAAAACTTTTCCAAGCATGGAAGTCTCCGAAAGTGATGTCGAAGTCGCGCACGAGGCGGCGGTCGGGAAAATCGGAGAAGATCAGCTTTTTTATTTGATGTCGCGAGGCTTGAGCGAAGAAGAAGCGACAAAAATGATTGTCGCGGGTTTCATAGAACCTGTCATAAAGGAACTCCCTTTAGAATATGCAGCAGAATTAAATAAACTGATAGAATTGGAGATTGAAAACTCCGTTTGTTGAATTTAGATCAAAGATAAAATGAACAGTTTATACAAGGAAAGATTGCTTGAGATTTATGCGGAAAAGAAGAGTTTCGGGATACTTGAAGGCGCGACGCACGGAGCGCGGATGAAGAGCAAGATTTGCGATGATGAAGTATTCATGGAGCTTCGGGTTGAAAATGGGAAAATTGTCGATGCGAAATTTCACGGGAAAACTTGTTTTGTCAGCACTGTAACTGCAGAGGTTTTGATGGAAAATGTAATCGGCATGGCGCTTGAAGATTTGAAGAATTTGAAAAAAGAAGATCTCGATAAGTTTTTGGGAATCAAAGTTACTGCTACAAGAACCGGTTGCGAACTTTTTCCTCTAGAGGTTTTGAAAAATGTCCGAAAGATTGAGGGGATTACGAAATGAGTTTGTTGAATATTGAAGGGTTGAAAGTTTCGGTGACTGATGATGATAAAGAAAAAGAAATTCTGAAAAGTGTGAACATGAATCTTGAGAAAGGGAAAATTTATGCTTTGATGGGTCCGAATGGCAGCGGAAAGACCAGCTTGTCAAATGCTATCACAGGAAATCCAAAGTACAAAATCGAATCCGGAGAAATCTTGTTTGAAAATGAAAATATCGTTGGAATGAAATCTGATGAAATAGCCCGACGCGGGGTCTTTATGTCTTTTCAATACCCCAAAGAAATCTCGGGAGTTTCGCTTTCAAGTTTCCTGAGGCAGGCTTACAATGCAACACATCCTGAGGAGAAGAAATCTGTTCTTGAATTTCATGAGTTTTTGAAAGAAAAAGCTAAGCTGCTTGATATGAATGAAACTTTCTTGGATAGGTATCTTAACCAAGGATTCTCTGGAGGAGAGAAAAAGAAATCAGAGATTTTGCAAATGCTCGCTTTGAATCCAAAGCTCGCTATTCTCGATGAAACAGATTCTGGCTTGGATATTGATGCGCTTAGAACTGTTGCCCATGGTGTGAATGAATTCATGAAAGAAAATCCCGAGAGTTGCGTCTTGATAATAACTCATTACAAAAGGATTTTAGAATACATAAAACCGGACAAAGTCTTTGTGATGCTTGACGGGAAAGTTGTCTTGGAAGAAAACGGAGATTTTGTGGACCATATAGAAGAGCGCGGTTACGGTTGGCTGAAAGAAAATTCTGGAGGAGAAAAGAAGCAAAATGATTAGCATATTCAAATCAAAAGTTTTGGAAATTGAGAAACCGACTTCGGAGTTGAGAATCTTAAAGCTTTCGGCTCCGGAGAGTTTTGAGTTCAAGGCAGGGCAGTATCTATCCTTAAGCGTTTTCAGAAAAGACGGCGTGAAGATCCGCAGGCCGCTCTCAATTGCGAATGCCCCTTCTAAAGAAAATAAGGAAATCGAGTTTTGCGTTAAGTTGGTTGAAGGAGGCTTGGCTTCGGAATATATCCGAAAGCTGAAAGTCGGAGATGAAGTCGAACTTTTCGGGCCTGCCGGGCGATTCACAATCGATTCAAATGAAAAAAGGGATTTGTTCTTTATTGCAGCCGGCGTGGGGGTTGCGCCTTTTGTCGGGATGATAAAAGATTTGCTGAACAAAAATTTCGGGGGGAAAATCATTCTTTTGAAATCTTCGCGCGATGAGAAGAGCGCGCTTTATGATTCGGAATTCGAAAAACTTGCGCGGAAACATCGGAATTTCGAATTTCAGAATATTTTCAGCAGAACCTTTGATCCTAATGGAAAAGATGTTGGCCATGTCCAGGATTTTTTGGAAAAATATCTTCCAAAAGATTTTAATGGAGATTTTTACATTTGCGGTTTGCAGGAGATGATTGAGGAGACGAAAGCCAAGTTGAAATCTTTGGGTGTTGAAGATAAGCGAATTTTTGAGGAGAAGTTTGACTGAGCTTAATATTTTGTGGCAGTGCAATCGATTTCTACAAGAGCGCCGAGAGGCAATTCTTTCACTGCAAGCGCAAACCTCGTAGGATAATTTTCAGAGAGATATTTTGCGTAAACTTCGTTCATTTTGCCATAATCTTTCATGTCTGCCATATAGATTCTTGTCTTAACAATATCAGACATCATCCAACCTTCGTTTTCAAGGATTGACTTTATTGTTTCCATAACTCTTTCTGTTTGTTTCTCTATTCCTTCTTCTAACTCATTGGTTTCTGGATTTACTCCAATCTGCCCTGAGATTTCCATGACTTGTTTAGAATCATAAATTATAGCTTTTGATAATGGAAAAGGCCCATCAAAAGGAATAACTTTTTTTACCATAATCTTTTTTGGAAACAGGTTATATAAAATTAATTATCTTAGAACTTTATCTTTTTGAAAAGGAAGCCGCCGAGGATTATCATTGCAACTGTGAATCCTCCAAGAGCAAGGAAGCTTAACAAAGGATTTATTGAAGAAGCTCCAAGCAGTCCGTAACGAATTCCTTCAACCCCATAAGTTAGAGGATCGATGAGGGTGACAACTTTCAACCATGATGGAAGGCTGTCCAATGAGAAAAATGCTCCTGACAGCGCGAAGATTGGAAATACCACGAAGTTCATGACCAGCTGGAAACCATGCATGTCTTCCATTCTTGAAGCTATCGCGATTCCCATAGCAGTGAATGCGAGGCCAATAAGAACCATGAAACCGAATGCAATCAAAAATCCTGAAGCATTTGCCAGATGAAGTCCGATGAATAGCGAGATTATCATTATAATAATTCCCTGGATAAATGCAGTGCTCGCTCCGCCGAGAGTCTGGCCAATCATCAATGAAAGCCTTGAGATCGGAGCTACGAGGGTCTCTTTCAAAAATCCGAACTGCTTGTCCCAGATTATCTGGATGCCGGAAAAAACCGAAGTGAAAAGAACCGACATTGCTATAATGCCGGGGGCAAGGAAGCTGATGTAACTTGTTCCGCCTTTGGTTACAGAAGAATTTAATCCCAGCCCGAGAACAAGGAGCAAGAACAATGGCATGCCAAGGCTGCCGATGATCCTGCTTTTAGATCTGATGTAGCGCTTCATGCTTCTAAGCCACATGGTGTAAATCGCCTGTTTCATCTTCTTCCTCCCCATACCCGCGCGCGGAGCCTCATTTGGTCTTTGGAACTTGATTCTTCTTCGCGAATAGTCCTGCCAGTGTAGTGCAAGAATACATCTTCAAGAGTAGGCTCGTGCATCGAGATTGATGTTATCGTGATTTTTTCCTTGTCTGCGACTTTTACAATCTCGGCTACATGCTTTTCAGATTCCAGAAGATTTATGGACATGCTGCCATCATGCTCTTTTATGCTTTTTATCCAGGGAAATTTCTCCAGCTTTGGCTTGAGTTTGCTGTTCATCCTGGATTGGATTGTTATGACGTCGCCGCCAATCGATTCTTTGAGTTCTTTTGGAGTGCCTTTTGCGACAATTTTTCCGTGGTCTATTATAGCAACGGTGTCGCAGAGCCTGTCAGCTTCTTCCATGTAGTGGGTTGTCAGGATTATGGTTATCTTTTTTTCTTTGTTGAGATGCTCTATGTATTTCCATAAATGATTTCGCGTTTGAGCGTCCAGGCCAAGAGTAGGTTCATCAAGGAAAAGGACTTTAGGTTGGTGCAACAAGCCGCGGGCAATTTCAAGCCTACGTTTCATTCCTCCGGAGAATGTTTTTACAAGAGACTTTTTTCTATCGTCGAGTTCTACCAGTTTCAGTAATTCTGCAATTCTTTTTTCACGAATGTCTTTAGGTATGTTATACAGACGGCCATGGAAATCCATGTTTTCATAAGCTGTCAACTCATCGTCCAGGCTTGGGTCCTGGAAGACTATTCCTATAGAGTGGCGGACTTCGTCCGCTTTTTCTGAAACTTCGAAGCCGTTGACAATCGCTTTTCCCGAAGTCAGTTCAAGGATTGTTGATAACATTGAGATTGTTGTTGTCTTGCCTGCGCCGTTCGGGCCGAGCAATCCGAAAATCTCGCCTTCGCGGATGCTGAACGAAATGCCATCCACAGCTGTTAAATCACCGAATTTTTTTACAAGATTCTCAACTTTTACCGCGTCCATTTTATTTTTCTTACTGTTTTATATTTAAACTTTTTCAAAAAGATCTTAACTAAGAAGCTCCGGTCATGAGCATTGGATGCCGGATGATTACAGGAGAAGGTTGTTCCTGCTGGATTTGTTGATTTTGATTTGAGGGCGCTGAACCTGATGATGCGGAAATTGCTTTGTTGGAAGCAGGAGCCAGGACATTTACAGAGTTTTGGCTGGAAGAGCTGTTCAATCCGGTCAGCATTATAATTCCAATTACCAAAATAAAAATTGCTATAGAAACACCTACTGCAATCCTAAGTTTTTTGAATCTCATTTTGAAAATTCTTTTTTTATTTTTTTAAGGTAAATTGTTTTTGAGATATTTCGCCCCGCCCACCAGCGCTCCGCTCCCCCTCGACTCCGCCCCGATGAAGATAATGGATACTCTTCGGAATTTTGTATGATAATAAATTCTATTGGAATAAATACCTCCCTGTTTGTTAGGCCTTGAACTTTCTTGCAGGAAATATTAATTTTCATCTGAAATCGAAAACCTCCTCATGGATGTTATCCTTTTTGATTCCAAGTTCGAGAAGATTACTTATTATTTTTTCCTTGAACTTTGGCGAACCGCAAATGAGAATTTCTTTATCTTTCAAAGCGTCTGCATCTCCAAGGTCTTTTGCGCCAAAGTAGCCTCTTCTTGACGAGTCCCATTCGACAAAGCTGAAGTTTTCAAGTTTTTCATCAAGTGACTTGAAAAAGTTCTCTGATATGTCTGGATTGTTTTTGAAAATGTAATAAAGCTTTACTTTGGTTTTTTCTTCGTTTCCAGCAAGGTCTTCCGCCATCCCGACAAAAGGCGTTATGCCGATTCCTGAAGCGAGCCATACTTGCTCCTTTCCTTCGAAGTTCCTGAAATGGAATCCGCCGTAGGGGCCTTCGATTGAGACTTTGTCGCCTTCTTTGAGATTTTCGAGCTTGGCTGTGAAATCGCCGAGTTTCTTCGCTATTATTTTTATAAGGTAATTGTCGGTCTTTGATGCAATCGAGAAAGGATGCGGTTCTTTTGAGAGGTGCTCGTTGTAAAATCTTATGAAAACAAATTGGCCTGACTTGTAGCTTATAGGCTTGTGCTCCGGTTCGAGTTCGAGCGTGAAATTTTCATTGGTTCTTTCTATTGTTTTGATTTTGTAGACTGCGTTTTTCGTCAACCGGTTTTTCAGGAAAAGGCTGTATGAAAATGCTCCGAGGCCGATGGCTGCGACAACTGCGGTGAAGATGTAATAACCCCTGAAAATGTAATCGCTTGACACTGTTCCGCGGACGAGGAAGATGTGCAAGACTGCGAATGCGAATACGAGCCCCATGAGTTCGTGCGTGAATTTCCATTTGTGGTATTTCATTTTCGAGAACAGAGTTATGTAAATGAGAATCAAAAGCCCTGTCAGAGCGATTATTCCGAAGTTGATTGACCAGTAAGAGCCTGGCAGGAGATATTCTGCAGCAAGCTTCATGTTGCTTGGGATTTTGTTAAGGACAAGGAAAATCGGATGAGACAAAACCAAAATAAGCGCCATGCCTCCGAGAATCCCATGGACAATGTAGACTTTGTCGAGACCGCCGAAGATGTTTTCTATGACCTTCAATCTTGTCGAGAGAACAAAGTTCAGCGCAAAAGCGGTTATAGCTATGAGCCCGAAGATTTCACCGAGCGTGTGCGTCGCTATAGCTGAATTGTAAAGCTCTTTTCCGGCTTCTCCGAATGCGAAAAGCAGGAATACGGGGATTGCCAGAATTGCGAGGATGCCTGCCCAGCCGAGAATTGTTTTCGTCTTTTGTTTCATGTTTATTTTTCAACTATGTCTTCAAAATTGTTGTAGAATTCAGGTTTTAAATTTTCTTTCAATATCATGATTTCTGATCTTGGGAATTTTGTGATTAGGTTTTTTCTTTCTGCGGCGTTCGAAACGAATAGCGTTGTTGCAAGGACATCAGCGTCTTGGAGATTTTCAGAGACGACCGTTATTGAAATAGCGTCGCCGCTGTTCAGGATGTGGGACTTTTTGAAATCACCATAAAATTGATTGTAATCTCCGGACGTGGCCACCGCGAGGTTTTTCAATTTTATTTTCAGCAGCGCTTCGCTCGTTTTCCGCGGATTTTTTATTCCGATAATGTGTTCGGCGTTTCCCGAGAATACTATATCACCACGGGAGTTTATTATGAAATTTTCAATTCCTTTTGATTTCAGAAAACCGGAGAGCTTGTCGGTTATGTAACCCTTTGCAATGCTTCCCAAGTCTATCATTGCATCCGGATTTTTCAAAGTGATTTTGTTGAGGATTATGTTTATGTCCCTGTAAGAACACGAGAGTTCAGTTTCATCTTGGTTACTTTTGCGTTGGAGAATCTTCTTGCCAAGCGTAGGATCATATCTTCCG
>JBJKQQ010000033.1:0-2551 GCA_046705325.1 Candidatus Pacearchaeota archaeon
TTATTTCAACATGCTCAACGGCATCGGGATTTTCGCCGGCGCCGGAATCGGCGCTTTGCTTATCAAGTTCGTGGACGTCAGCTTCATGGAACCGATACTTTTTATCTTCATAATTTCCGGAATTTTGAGAATGGCTTCCGCCGGGCTTTTGCTGCCGAGAATAAAAGAGGTTCAGAAAGTGAAATCCCGGGGCACGAACCGCGGAGTGGCGGGGCTTATGCTTAAGCAATTCAGGCCGGTTTTCATGGGCGAAATCCACGAGATAATGCACATGAAGAAATATTTGAGAAAGTGAACAACGAAAGGATTTTTAAATTAAAGCCGGCTTTTTAGAAAATGTTCAAAAAGAAAATTTGCGGAAGATGCGGGAAAGGTTCGAAGGAAAAGTACAGCTTTTGCCCTTATTGCGGAAATACTCTGGAGAAGAAGAAAAAAGATTTCGGGATGCTCGGGCAGCACGATTTCGAGCCTGGATTAGGAAACAATCCAAATGCTTTCGGAAATCCGGCCCGCGGAGTTTTGGGGGCGAATGGTTTCGGCGGGTTCAACATGATTTTCAATTCGCTGATGAAAAATCTCGAGAAGCAATTCAGGGAAGAAGGCCCGAAAGGCAAGAATCCAGCTCCGAACGTTCCCGGAAACGGAATAAGCATCAGCATCTCGACTTTCGGAAACGGCATGCCTGTCATGAACCAAAAATCTTTGAATCGGGGGAACGAGAACCAGAAGAAAAAGCACGCGGAAAACAAGAAATTTTTCTTCGACAATTTCAATTCTGAAGGGCTGAAAAAATATTCGGGCCTGCCGAAAGAAGAGCCGAAGACAAATCTCAAGCGGATGGACAACAAGATTTTTTATGAAGTTGAATTGCCGGGAGTGAAATCCGCGCGGGACATCTCGATAGTCAATCTCGAAAAAAGCATGGAACTGAAAGCCGTTGCGGAAGACAGGGCTTACAAGAAAGTCATCCCGATGAATTTCCCAATTTCGGATTACAAACTTTTGAAAGGCAAATTGATTCTGGAAATGGACGCGCAGGGAAACTGATTTTGTCATCAAAAGATAAATTTATATGGTTTAATTATATTGTATAATTATGATAGAAATTAAGACAAAGCTTCGGAGATGGGGAAATTCGCTTGGGGCAGTGGTTCCTCAAAAAGATGCCGAAAGATCAAGGATCGCCGAAGGCGACGATGTCATAATTATGCTCAAGAAAGAAAAGGAAGGAAATATTTTAAGGGAAACATTCGGGGCGCTTAAATTAAAAAAGCCGACTCGCGAGATTATGGAAGGAATAGACCGCGACTTGGACGTCGATTTTTAGATGTATCTATTTGATACTTATGCCTATAGAAATAGCGAGAGGCAACAAGAATTATGAGAACTATCTGGATGAGCGAATAGTGATAAATAAGTTCATCTTTTCGGAGATTCTTTATTGGCTCATAAGGATTTACGGTCATGAAATCGCTTCGAGGTATTCGGGCAAGTATGAACCTTATATAAAAGATGTTGACGCCGAAACAATAAAAAAAGCGATGTTGTTCAGGTACAAGCATAAGAAGCAAAAGTTGTCAATGGTCGACTGCATATCTTATTTGCAGGCGAAAGAATTAGGAATCAGGTTTCTTACAGGAGGTAAAAAATTTGAGAATATTGAGGGCGTGGAGTTCGTGAAATAATCACGCGTTGAACCCGGATTTCATTTTTTTCAGGTCTTCTTTGAGGGCTTTCGCTTTTTCTTCTCCAAGAATATCGCTGAAGAATTTTTCCCCGAGGTTCGAGAATTCTTTCCAGTTCCCGACTTTTTTTATGAGGTCTTCTATTTCATCTTCCGAAAGGGAAGTTTTCATTAGGATGTGCCACCCCGGAATGGCGTCGTTGGCGTTGGGGTTTTCATAGCCGAGGATCTGGCAGATTATGTTTTCATCGAGAATCTCGTCGTAAGTCAGCGCGTTGAGGACGAGTTTCGTTTGATCCAAGTCAAGTTTTGCGTAATCGCGCAGGACAAGGTCAGTTTCTTTTTCCACGCCGAGAGCGATTTCTTTCAGCCTTATTCTCAATAAAGTTCCTTCTTTTCCGAGCTCGACGGAATATCTTCTCAAGTCCGAAGCGATTTTTTGGATGAGCTTTCCTTTTTGAATTACCTGGATTGCCTGGCTCAAATTGAAATAATTTTTCATGTCCATCTTCGTGAGCTTTTCGGAGTTTATGTCAAAGAGTTCGCGCTGCTTTTCAAGCATCTGCAGGTGCTCGTTCGCTTTTCGAAGGAGTTCGTCGGTGTTGATGATGGGATATCTTAAAGACTTGTAATATAATGTTATTTCGTTTTTTCTTTCGGAAATCGCTATCGCGAGAGTGCCGGCCTGCTTCGCTGTTCGCTCCGCCGCCTTGTGCCTCGTCCCGGTTTCGCCCGTCGAAATTTTGCTGCTCGGCGTCAGAAGGACGTTCGCGTAATTTATTTTTTTCAGGTCTTTGGAAAGAATTATCGCGCCGTCCATTTTCGTCAGTTCGATGAGCTTTTGCGGAGTGAACCTTGTGTTTATCC
>JBJKQQ010000034.1:0-3752 GCA_046705325.1 Candidatus Pacearchaeota archaeon
TAAAAGGTGATTTTTTATAATAAGCACCCCGGCGGGGGGGCGGGGGGGGCGGCCCCCCACGCGGGGGGGGGCGGGGCATTAGAAAATTATTCTTCTTTGGGTTATTTTTCAGTATCTTTGAGGTAAGGTTTTATTCCGGCGAGGATCATATCCTTTAAGTTTGGATCATCGCGCTTGAAAATGTCGGGGATGCCGAGAGAGATTATTTTCTTGTTTTTCGTTTCATCAGGAAAATAATTCAGCAGGTAGTTCAAGTGATGATTTTCCATGACAAAAATTATATCTGCCCATTTTATCGCATCGGTTGTAATGCGGATGTCTGCCAATTCGTCCGTTCCGGCGAATTTGGCTTCATCATTAGGGAAATTTTCTTTTATCACGTCGACGCCGGTGGGAGACCGGCTCATTGCCGCATTGCAGACAAAGAGGATTTTCATGGACTTAGCAAGTTTGAAGGGTATAAAAAACTTTTAAACTTCATTTTCCTGAATTTAAGATGAGCGTGAGAAACTGGAAAGCGGGAAAATCGAGGTCATTCTACGAGCGGTTTGGTATGTTCGCGATTCCCGCATTCATCCTTGTTACTTTCGGCATTGGATTGATTCTTGAATTTGCCTATAAGAATGTTTTTGCCGCCAATATAGTTTACATCATAGGAATAATTCCAGGAGGCATCCAGCTTATCGCGGAAAGTTTTGTAACGCTGAAAAACAAAAGTTTCGCGCTGGATTATATCGCAATGCTGGCCATAATCGTCGCCGTGATATCCAAGCAGTTTCTCGTAGGAGGAGTCATAGCCCTGATGATCTCGGGAGGGAACGCGCTTGAGACTTACGCGCAAAAGCGGGCGCGCCGCTCATTGACAAACCTTTCAAAGAGGATTCCCGACGAGGCCTTGATATGGAAAAGCGACACTGACATGAAAAAAGAGAAGGTGGAAGAAGTAAAAGTCGGGGACAATATTTTTATAAGAAAGGGGGAAGTCATCCCTCTTGACGGAAAACTTGTTACGGAAAGAGGGGAGTTCGACGAATCTTCTCTGACAGGGGAAGCGGAGTTCATAAGCAAAATGCGCGGAGACAAGGTTATGAGCGGAACGGTCAATATGGGCGGTTCGATAGTCGTTCAGGTAACAAAAGAAAAGATGGAATCCACTTACATGCATATCGTAAAGATGGTGGAAGAAGCCCAGGAAGAAAAATCGCCGGTTATAAGACTGGCCCACAAATACAATGCAGGGTTCACGATTCTCGCTTTGATTATAGCTGCGGGCGCCTGGCTTTATTGGGGGGACCTCGAACACGTTCTCGCGGTTCTTGTAATAGCGACGCCCTGCCCGTTGCTCATAGCCGCCCCCGTTGCGCTTATAGGGGGAATGAATGCGGCGGCAAAGAAAAAAATAATCGTGAAAAATCTCGCGGCTCTGGAAGACGTTTCCATGGCAGACACGCTTGTTTTCGACAAGACCGGAACGATAACAATGGGAAAGCCCCTGCTCAAAGAAATAATCGTTAAGGACAAAAGATACGACAAGAAAAAAATCCTGAGCGTTGCAGAGGCAATCGAAAGAAATTCCCTGCATCCTTTCGCGCATTCAATAATGGCGCAGGCGCGAAAAGAAAAAGTTCCGAGAATGGCGGCGGAAAAAGTTGAAGAAATATTGGGGAAGGGGATTGCCGGAATCATCAACGGAAAAAAATATTCCATAGTGAAAGGCCATGACTCCGAGGAAAACCATCTGCATTTTATGGAAGGCCGAAAGCTGGTTGCGGAAATCATTTTCGAAGATGTGCTTAAAGCGAATGCAAGAGAGATCATAGACAATCTTGAAAGAAAAGGGATGGAAATCCATGTTTTCACGGGCGACAAGAAAGAAACCGCAGACAAGCTCAAAAAGATTCTTGATGGAGATGTAACCATTCAGGCAGGAATGTCTCCGGAAGATAAGCAGAAGGGGATCCGGGAACTGAAAAAGCAGGGGAAGAATATCGCGATGGTAGGCGATGGAATCAATGATGCGCCGGCTCTTGCATTGGCAAATGTGGGCATGGTTTTCAGCCATGAAGAAAACACGGCGTCGTCGGAGGCCGCGGATATTGTTTTTCTTGGAGGGCATTTTTCCGAAGTTTACGATTCCATAAACATCTCGCAGAAGACTATGAAAATCGCAAAGCAGAGCATGATAACCGGAATTGGGCTAAGCGTCATCGGAATGTTTTTTGCCGCGTTCGGATTCATAATCCCTTTGATCGGAGCAATATTGCAGGAAGCCATTGATGTTGCGACGATTGTAAATTCTTTGAGAACCTTGGGGATTAGAAGATGATACCAAAACTGAAATTTAAAGTCATAGATAATCCTGAAGGAATGATTGATTTAATAGAGATTTTCCTGCTGAACCTAAATCCGGGGTTCGATTGGGGAGGCATCTATTCCAAGGCATATCCTGAATTTGGAAAGTTGATTGAAAAGAAAAACAAACAGGAAATTAAAGAGATTGCCAGAAAATTCTTCACGAAATTGTATAAGGATAAATTTGAAATTTTGGAAAAGACTGCAAAATATTTTCAGAAAGAGTGGAACAAGACTGGAGACAAACTTTTATCCACTTTATCGGAAGTGGTCGAAATGAAATGGCCGAAGACTTGCAGAGACATGACTGCATGGATTTCTCTGAATCCTATCGGTCCGAGATTTCTCAAACAAAAATCTTTTGATGTTTATTGGAAGTTTTCAATAGATTTGGTTAAGTGCATAAGCCTCCATGAAATTCTGCATTTTATTTGGTTCGAGAAATGGAAGAAAGTTTTTCCAAATTCGAAGGAAGAAGAATTCGAAGAGCCTCATCTAGTCTGGAAATTAAGCGAGATAGTTCCGAAAGCCGTTTTGAGCGATGAAAGAATTCAGAAAATCTTCAAGCATGAACCATCAGTTTACGATGAATGGCAGGCCATAAAAATCGACGGCAAACCTTTGTTGGATTGCATTCAGGAAATTTACGATAACAGAAAATCTTTTGAAGATTTCATGAAGAAGTCATGGAAATTTGTTCAGGAACATAAAGACAAGATTTGAAAATATTCTAAGAAGATAAATTAACCGTTTGATTTCCGGAAGTTGAATTAACTGAACTTGAATTCCCGGAAACTTCGGTTATGTTAACGTTTGTCGTCCAGTTTACCTCCGTATTGTTGGAATCATTTTGCAGGAGAGCTTCGGAAAAGTTTTGATATCTCGTTGATTGATTTCGAGAAACCCATTCCCGCACGCAAGCCTGTTCCGTCGCGTTCCATGTGTAGCCCTGATGCGTCAGGCAACCATGCTCATCCGTTTCGTTCAGGATTAGCTTTCCTGTTAGTTGCTCATTTATGAAAACAAGAAAATAAAAAAGAAATCCTACCAGGAGCAACATCCCAAATACAAAAAGTATTGCAACTCTTTTAGTTTCCATAAGAAAGCAAGGCTTCACTTATATTAATAGTTTATGCACTTGCAGTTATATCTGCCTCTTCGTGCACAACCATAGGATCATCCACAAAGCGCCGACAGCCACAAGGATGTAGACTATTCTCGCGAGAACCGACATCGCCCCGAAAATCCAGCCGACAAGATTGAAATTGAATATCCCGACAAGCCCCCAATTAAGGCCGCCAACGATAACCAAGATCATCGCTATCCAGTCAACTACATTCATCTCAGACATTTTTCACCTCCTTTATTTAATTCAAAGTATATTCTGTAAAATATATATT
>JBJKQQ010000035.1:0-6946 GCA_046705325.1 Candidatus Pacearchaeota archaeon
TTTTTATCTTGTTGAAGACGAGATTATCCAAACAGAGTATCTTGACCTGGAGAAAATAAACAAATATGATTTCATAGTTTTCGCTTCAAGGCACAGTTCGTCAAGCAGCGAAGCCCAGAAGACTCTTTCAGTCCACGCGCCCGGAAATTTCAGGTTCGCGGAACATGGCGGAGAGCCCGGAAAGGTTTGCCCCTCATCTGCAATATTCAACAAGCAGATTTTTGAAAAACTGAAAAATGTAGCGAAAGAGCATGAGATGGACAAAGAATATTCTGTCACGATGGAAGTCACGCATCACGGGCCTTTGATCAGCAAGCCCTGCCTTTTCATAGAAATCGGGCCGACAATGGAGGAATGGAACGACCGCCGCGCAGCATTTGTGATAGCGAAAACTATCGATGAAGCAATAAAAGAGCACAAGGAAAACCCTTACAATGAAACTGCCATCGCGATCGGCGGCCCGCACTACTGCCCGAGCTTCAACAAAATCCAATCGGATTCAAACGTCGCAATTTCTCATGTTATCTCAAAGAACGTTTTCCCTCTGACTCGCGAAATGGTGGAGGAAGCGATCCAAAAAACAGACGAAGAAGTTGATTTCATCCTGCTGGACTGGAAAGGCCTCGGCAACAGCGAAATGAAAAATCAAGCCATGGGCATTTTGAAAGATTTTTATCTCCAGACGCGAAAGACAAGCGAGGTTTCTAAATAATTAACTGTTTCTCTCATCTAATAGCTCGCTTCACTCGCTGATTAATTTAAAATTGATAATGAAATCCAGGGTTCAACTGAATTAGAATTATTATCTTATTCACGAAAAGAGGTGATATCTTCTTGAATCTGATTAAATCCAAAAATATTCCCAAACATTTATATTCCAAAATATATTATTCAGTTAATGGCGACTCCTTTTGACGAAGACAAAGACATGAAAGACAAGGTTTCTGCCCTCGACCCGCATTTTCAGGAAAAAATAAACGAGATGTTCAGGACGATGCACCAGTCGATTTCGATGCTTTACGAAGCCGCGATCCGGGACGAGAAAACCGGGCTGTACAACAACAAGTTTCTCGAGACCGTGCTTGACATGGAAATAGAAAAGGCGAAGAGAAAGAAAGAGAAACTCTGCTTTATGATTACGGACATTGATCATTTCAAAAAAATCAACGACACTTACGGCCACATGAAAGCCGACGAGATGCTCGCGCAACTCGCAAAAGTCATGATGAAGACCTCGCGAAAGTCCGACGTTGTGGCGCGATTCGGCGGCGAAGAGTTTGTTGTCCTTCTTCCGGAAACCAGCATCGTAAAAGCAAAGCAGTTCGCCGCAAGATTAAAGAAAGCGATTCACGAAGACAAGTTCCTGAATAAATTCAAGCTCACTGTCAGCGGCGGCATAACGGAATTCCGACCGAGAGATACAAAACAAAAATTCAAGGTCCGCGCGGACAAAGCCCTTTACAACGCCAAGGAAGGCGGCAGAGACAGGTTTGAAGTCTTGAAATAACTCTCTTATTCCAAAATAATTCCCACCGGGCAATGGTCAGAGCCCATGACTTTTGGAAGGATGAACGCATCTTTTAACATCCTCCTTAAACTCTGGGATATGCAGAAATAATCTATTCGCCAACCGACATTCCTCTCGCGCAAATTATTCCACATCCCCCCAAGTGTAATTCTCAGGTCCGGGATGAAATTCCCTGAAGGTGTCGATGAACCCGTTGTCAAGATAGTTTTGAAACCCATCAATTTCAGCCTGACTGTAACCTGCGTTTTTGTTGTAGTTTGCCTCGGGATTAGCTAAATCAATTTCAGTATGCGCCACGTTCAGATCGCCTGCAAAGACCACAGGTTTTTTCTGTTCGAGCTTTTTCAAATGGTGGAGGAAATCCATGTCCCATCTTTTCCGGTATTCAAGCCTGCCGAGGCCTCGCTGGGAATTAGGAGTGTAAACTGTAACCAGATAAAAATTATCAAACTCAAGGGTTATAACCCTTCCCTCTTTGTCATGTTCTTCAATCCCCAAATTGTGCCACACATTCAAGGGTCTAACTCTGCTGAACACTGCCGTTCCACTGTAACCTTTTTTCTCTGCGGAATTCCAATAGTGGTAGGGATGATCCTTCAAAAACAAATCAACCTGATCTCTTTGCGCCTTGGTTTCCTGCACACATAAAATATCTGGATCTTCCGCCATGACGAACTCTACAAATCCTTTTTTTATCGCAGCTCTTATGCCATTAACATTCCAAGATAAGATTTTCATTTTGAAATAAACGCCCACTGCAGGAATCGAACCTGCGAGCCCCGAAGGGCCGGGATTAGCAATCCCGTGCAATACCATTATGCGAAGTGGGCATCGTTGCTCACGAGCATTTGGACGGATCCTGAAAGGATGTCTTAGTCCTTATGCGAAGTGGGCATAATAATGAAACCTATTTTGCATTCCTTATAAGGTTTTTTGTGCTGTATCCAAAGACTTAAAAATCACCCAACCCCCATTAATACAACCAACATAGCGGGGTAGAGCAGCCAGGAGTGCTCGTCGGGCCCATAAGCAAGTTCAGGAAGAACTTCCATTCCTCCTCGAATGAACTCGCATAGGAAACCCGGAGGTCGCGTGGTTCAAATCCCGCCCCCGCTATTAATTTGGGATTTGAACTCAAATCCCGAGTTGTTTCGCGAGAATTAATCGCGAAGCCAAAAATAAAAATACGAGCGGGGCAAGGAGTAGCCCCCGCTATTTTTTGATTTCTTAGAATTATTTCAAGCTTCCTTTAATGTGTGGCATTTGCTTTTCGATAAATTCAATGATCTCTTTTTTGTACTTTGAGTTTAGGGAAATTCCAGTGTATTGTGGTTTGTGTTTCACGAGAAGCCAACCTTTGTTTTCAAGTTCCTTGACAATATCTTTCAGATTAACAAATCTTTTGAAGTGTTCTAATCGATCATACTTCGCACCCCAATTAGCTTTTCCCCAAGCGAGCTTGAACATAAGCTGCGCCGATTCCAAGGCAGTGGCCATGCGAGGCAAAAGAAACTGACACTTTTAAATGTTATCATTAATGAAAGATATTGTGAGAAATAGAAACATTTAAATATTATTCAAATTACGCACTTATGTAAATAACACAAAAATAACACAAATGAAACAGAAAGAAAACAAATCATTGTTCTTGGAACACTTTGGAGACACCCCTCAACTTAGAGTTATAGATTTCCTTTTGGAAAATCACTTTTTTGATTTCCCCCTTACAGAAATAGCGAGAGGCAGCAATGTCAGTTACAACTCTTTGCAAAAATTCATTGGCAATTTTGTAGACTCTGGATTTTTGATCAAGACACGAAGAATCGGAAAGTCTGATTATTATAAATTGAATCTGGAAAACCCCTTTGCCAAAAATCTTCTGCAACTTGGATGGAGTTTGGTCAAAGGCTCGGTGTTAAAGGAAGAGGCTGTAGCTGCGTAAAACTCTAAACAAAGTTTTAATAATTAAGAAGATTCTCTTTTTCTATGACGGAAAATAAAGAACTTGCAAAAAGCTGGTTCCAATTAGCCATAGTCTTAGCTACTTTGGCGGGGATGCTTGTAGTAGCTTCTGGAGTATTCTATCCCAAAACCTCCGAGTTAATCTCATCTGTCTCTCAAATAAGTGAGGTATGTACGTCTTCTTTAAGTTTAAACTCATCCATGGTTAATAGTACATCCTACGATGACTGCTTATCAAGTAACTTTAAAGAGATTAAAGGTCTAATTGTAGGATCCTACAAAGCTTTTGGATGGCTTATAATTCTTGCCATACTATTCTCACTTAACTCTTTTTGTTCTTGGTTTATAGGTTATAGAAAATTAAAAAATGAAGATTTTGAATCTGGATTTTGATTTTTAGCTTTCTCTTCTGCGACTTTAATAACATTTGTTATCGCAGGAATCTTGACCCTAAACCAAATGCAATAAATAAAAAATGACAACTCCCAAACCAACCTCTTTCCACTCTCTCGTTTATGATAAATTAAGAAAAGTCCCCCGCGGCAAAATCACAACTTACAAAGCTCTCGCAAAAGCCGCAGGCAGCAAAGCATACCGCGCAGTCGGAACAGCCATGAACAAAAATCCTTATGGTTTTGCGGAAGGCGGAGATGTGCCTTGCCATCGCGTGGTTAATTCTGATGGAAGAGTCGGAAAATTCGCTTCAGGCACCGTAAATAAAATCAAGATTCTTACAGAAGAAGGCATCCCGATAAAAGACGGAAAAATTGTTGATTTTGAGAAGTATCTGTATAAGTTTTAATGCCAATTATATATCTTGGCTTCTCCGATTTCTGATCCAAGACCTCTTTGAGACTTGTAATAAACAGGCAAGCTTGTTATCACAATAGGCAATCTGAGAGGAGCAGGGACCCTGCCCACTAAATCATTCAAGCTTGTCCCAACATAGGCGTTGAAAGTTTCAAGCGCTCCCTCAAGCCTTTCCAATGTTGAATATTCGTGGTTGGAAATTGCAGTTAATCCTCTTCTATCACTGGGATCATCTACAAGTTCTCTAAAATCATTTCCTTTCACAAAGGCATGGCCCTGAAACATGTAGGATAAATCCTTCCAATGTTTTTAATTATTATTGTCTTTGAAAACATCTTTGCCCCGCCCACCAGCGCTTCGCTCCCCCACTACGCCAACCCAAAGTTAATTAGACCTAAAATACGACGACTCCTTTTGTGACTCTCTGAATTTCATTATCAGGGTGCGGCGGGTGGGAAAATAAACAATAACAACATTTTTATACAAATCTCAGATGTTAAAATTATGGTTTTCAAACTCGGAATTGATGAAGCCGGCCGCGGGCCGGTGCTTGGGCCTCTTGTAATAGCTGGCTGCCTCGTAGACGAAAAACATGAAAAGAAACTGAAAAAACTCGGCGTGAAAGATTCCAAAAAGCTGACAAGAAAAAAGCGTGAAGAACTTGAAATCCAAATAAAAGAAATCGCGGAAACTTTCGAAATCATAAGAGTCTATCCAAATGAGATAGATGCCTCTAGCATAAGCGGAGTTAATCTCAACGATCTCGAAGCCCACACGGCGTCGGAAATAATCAACAGAATCAATCGTGGTTTCGCAGAAATATCTGTCGTGATAGACTGCCCTTCCCCGAACCGCGAAGCATACAACAATTTAGTAAAATCAAAAATTCTCGAACTTGCCAGTCTGCGCGAAGTGTCAAGCGAACACAAAGCGGATGTAAACCACATCTCAGCTTCCGCAGCTTCGATCCTCGCAAAATGCGTCAGAGATCGCGAAATGGATTTGCTGAAAGAAAAGTACGGAGAGGTAGGCTCGGGTTACTGCCACGATCCGATTACAATAAAATTCATTAAGGAAAACCTGAAAAAACTCAAAGACGACGTCATTTTCAGGAAAACCTGGCAAACCTGGCAAACTGCAGTAGCCGAAAGCGAGCAAAAAACGCTGTTTGAATAATTCATAAATTTTTATAAACCTTAAATTCTCCTTTTTGAAATGCCTGAGAAATTTTATATCATAGGAAAATTTGAAGATAAAGAAAGAGTAAGAATTCTTAGTGCAAAGCTTGAAGGATTGGGCTATGAAAATTCTTATGATTGGACAACCCATAAACCAATAAAACCTTATTCTGAAAATCCTGAACTTGCAACAGAATATTCTGAAAACGAATTAAAAGCAATCTCCGAGTCTGATATAATAATCTGCCTCACCTCCAAGGACGGAACAACTTCAAAACTGGAAATGGGCGGTGCAATGCTCCTTAAATTTACTCAGGGAAAGCCTCTGCTGATTTATGCTGTTGGAGAATCAAATAGCGCTTCTCCATGGTATATGAACAAAATTGTAAAAAGAGTGGGATCGGAAGATGAAGTAATCTCCGATTTAGCACTTAGGAAAAGCAATTCTCATTAAACTTTAAAAATTCATTTTGTTTAACCCTTGGATATGACTTACATAAAAAAGCTGGTGATGAAGGGCTTCAAAAGTTTCGCGAGGAAAACTGAAATTCCTTTCGTTCCACAGATAAACGTCATTCTCGGTCCCAACGGCAGCGGAAAAAGCAACATCACCGACGCACTGTGTTTTGTCCTCGGCCGCCTTTCTGCAAAATCTCTCCGAGCCGCCAAATCAAGTAATTTAATTTTCATGGGAAACAAGGCAGTTGGCGCGGCGGGCGAGGCAAGTGTTGAATTGACCTTTGACAATTCAGACAATACGTTCTCCATTGATAAGAAGGAAGTCACAATAAAACGGTTTGTCAGAAAAAACGGCCAAAGCATTTACAAGATTGACGACGAAACAAAAACAAGGCAGGATGTTCTTTCTCTCCTGGCGCAGGCAGGCATAGACCCGAACGGTTTCAATCTTATCCTTCAGGGAGAAATTCAAAACTTCGTTCGAATGCACACCGAAGAGCGACGAAAGATTATCGAGGAAATCTCGGGCATTTCAATCTATGAAATAAGAAAAGAAAAATCTCTGAAAGAGCTCGGAAAAACCGAAGAGAAACTGAAAGAGATCGCGACGATTTTGAGGGAACGAACAAGTTACATGAACAATCTTGAAAAAGAGCGCCAGCAGGCTTTGAGATTTCAAAAACTTCAGGAAAACGTAAAAAAATACAAAGCCAGCATAATTCTTCAGGAACTCCGAAAAAAGAAAAAAGAGCTCGAAGCGGTAAAGGCAAAAATCACGGGCAAAAATGCAGAGCGGGACAAGGTAAAAAAAGAGATTCTCACCATAAACAATTCCGTCGCAGATTTGGAAGCAAAAATTATAGAAATAAATTCCAAGATCCAAAACGCAACCGGTTTAGAACAGGAAAAGCTGAACCAGGAAATTGCGAATCTCCGCGCCGATCTTGAAGGCCTCCGCGTGCGCCTCGAGGGTGATGAATCCAAGCTCTCTGAAATTTTGAAGCAAAGG
>JBJKQQ010000036.1:0-3604 GCA_046705325.1 Candidatus Pacearchaeota archaeon
GAAGTGGTACTTTATTTTGAAAACCTTATGCGAAGACTTGCATAGTTCTTCCATCCAAAAGCTACGTTCCACAGGCTTATAGCTTTATCCCCGAGGCAAGACCTCGGGGTATTGAAAATTCAATCAAAAACAACAAACTAGTCTGGATTGAAGGCGCAAAGCATTCTTTAAACCAAGATTCTTACGCTGAAAAGATTAAAGAGATATTAGGATATCTTTGAACCGCCAACAATAATCTTTAAAACTCCCGCCTGCCTGATTAAGAAATGGCCAAAAACAAACCCGATTTTAAGGAAATAGAAACCAAATGGAAAACGTTTTGGGAAAAAGAAAAAATTTATAGTTACAAACAAAAAGGCGATGGAAAAGATGATTTTTCCATTGACACGCCGCCGCCAACAGTTTCCGGGCGAATGCACATGGGTCACGCTTTCTCTTATTCGCAGCAAGATTTTTTCGCGAGATTCAACAGAATGTTTTTGGCTTCGAAAGACGCTTCAGTTTTTTATCCATTTGGAACAGACGACAACGGACTGCCGACGGAACGATTAGTCGAAAAAACAAACAATGTCAAAAGCAAGGGAATGCCACGGACTGAATTCATAAAACTCTGTCTGAAAACCCTGAAAGAAATCACGCCCCAATTCATTCAGGACTGGAAAGACCTCGGCATGTCCTGCGATTTCTCTGAAACTTATTCAACAATAAGCGACAGCTCGAGAAAAATCTCGCAAAAATCTTTTATCGAGCTTTACAAAAAAGGCGAAATCTACAAAAAAGAATTCCCGACAATCTGGTGCCCGGATTGCCAGACCTCGATCGCGCAAGCGGAACTGGAAGACAAAGAGGAAAAAAGCCTCTTCTCGACGCTGAAATTCTCATGCGAAGGCAAAGAACTTTTGATTGCGACAACAAGGCCGGAGTTGCTCGAAGCGTGCGTCGCGGTTTTTGTCCACCCTGACGACAAACGATACAAAAAAATCGTCGGAAAAAAAGCAAAAGTTCCGATGTTTAATTTTGAAGTTCCGATTATTGCGGACAAGTCTGCAAACCCTGAAAAAGGAACCGGGGTTCTCATGATTTGTTCTTTCGGCGATCGCTTCGACGCGGACGCGATAAATCGGCATCACTTGAAGCCAAAATTGATTCTGGACAGGCAGGGAAAAATCTCTGAAGGGAAATACGCCGGCATGAAAGTAAAAGAGGCAAGAAAGAATATCCTCGAAGACCTGAAAAAAGCGAACCTCATCAAGGAACAAAAAGAGATAACTCACGCCGTTAATGTCCACGACAAATGCGGCACGCCTATCGAATTCCTGACAACAGAACAGTGGTTCATCCGGCTCCTGGACAAAAAGAAAAAACTGATCGAGCAGGGAAGAAAAATAAATTGGTATCCCGACTTCATGAGAAAGCGTTATGAAAACTGGGTCCAAGGACTTGAATGGGACTGGAACATCTCGAGAGAACGGCACTTTGGAATCCCGATTCCGGTCTGGGAATGCAAAAACTGCAGGGAGATAATTGTCGCAAACGAATCCGAACTTCCCCTGGATCCCGTTGAAAAAAAGAAACTCTGCCCTAAGTGCAAATCGGAAGCGGTTCCCGAAACAAAAGTTCTCGACACCTGGGCGACATCTTCGCTAAGCCCCCAAATTGCATCAAACTTGTCCAAAGGCAAAATCAAGATCCCGTTCACGCTCCGCGTTCAGGCTCATGACATAATTCGGACTTGGGCGTTCTACACGATTGTAAAATCTTATCTCCATGAAGACAAAATCCCGTGGAAAGACATCGTAGTATCCGGAAACGTCTCGCTCGGAGGCGAGAAAATGTCAAAATCAAAAGGCAACACAATAAATCCTGTCGAAGTCATGAAC
Source organism: Candidatus Pacearchaeota archaeon (assembly GCA_046705325.1). Lineage (GTDB taxonomy): Archaea > Nanobdellota > Nanobdellia > Pacearchaeales > GW2011-AR1 > JAKLIN01. Next base: position 1,881 of record JBJKQQ010000036.1, read on the forward strand.
AACTACGGCTCCGACGCGTTAAGATTTTGGGCAGCAAGCTCGAAGCTCGGAAACGATTTGGATTATCAGGAAAAAGACCTCATCGCAGGAACAAAGATGATGAACAAACTTCTCAATGCTTCCAGATTCGTCTTCATGAACCTCGAAGATTACGACGGCAAAAAGCCGAAAACTTTGGAACCCTTGGATGAACTTTTCTTGGCTCAATTAAACGAGCTGATAAGAAACACAACAAGCAGTTTTGAAAATTACGATTACTCGCGCGCAAAAGCGGACGTCGAGCAATTCTTCTGGAACGACTTCTGTGACAACTATCTGGAGATAGTCAAAAAAAGAGTTTACCAATACCCAAAAGGCAGTCCCGCGAAAGTTTCAGCTCAATACACCCTTTACACCTCGCTCCTTGCAATTCTCAAGATGGCCGCTCCGATAATGCCATTCATAACCGAAGAGATTTACCAAACCCATTTCAAAAAAACAGAAAAAGAAAAATCAATCCACGTTTCAGCTTGGCCAAAGACCAGCATAGAAAAAGGGGGAAACGCTAAGAGAGATGAAGGATATAAAACATTAATAGAAATTATCTCAAAAATTCGCCAAGAAAAGTCCAAGAATCAAAAAGCGATGAACTCCGAAATAATCCTGACTTTATCCAAAGGAGAGTATGTCTTGGTTAAACATCTCATTGAAGACCTAAAGAATGTTTCAAACGCGAGGAAAATATCAGAAGGAAAACAATTCAGGGTTGAATTTGTGGATTAACTTGAAATAAGAAGTATCTTTTTCTATAACTAAATATTGCAAAACTGCTGAACCCCCCAAAGATTTTCCAGTATCAATTTCTAAAACGAAGAAATCTGCCGGAGGCGATTTCGTAGTCAAGAAAATCTAAATTTGTCAAAACTCTAATTTTATAAATCCCCTTCATCTCCTGTAAACATGGCAGCAACGAAACAGGAAATAACTGATCTCGTTGAGGAACTTGAGAGCCACAAAGGAACGCACACCGAACTCATAACGGTTTACATCCCGGCCGGCTACGATCCGAACTCGGTTCAGAAACAGCTCGAAGCTGAAAAAGCTACTGCGAAGAACATCAAATCCACTGCGACAAGAAAAAACGTCATGGACGCTTTGGATAAAATAATCAGGGAATTAAAGCCGATGAAAAAGGCCCCTGAAAATGGCCTTGCTTTATTTTGCGGAAACATCTCGCAGGTCGAAGGCCAGCAGGATTTGCAATTCTGGGAAATAGAGCCCCCAAGGCCGCTCAATACCCGATTGTATCGCTGCGATAAAGAATTTGTCCTCGATCCTCTCAAAGAAATGCTCGAAGTCGAAGAAGTCTTCGGACTTCTCGTCATGGACCGAAAAGAAGCGACAATAGGCTTGCTTGAAGGAAAACACATAGACGTTCTTCAAAAAATGACTTCCGGTATTCCAAGCCAGATCCGCGCCGGCGGCCAAAGCGCGCAGCGATTCCACAGAATCACTGAAGGCCTCACAAAAGAATTCTACAAGCGCGTAGCAGACGAAATGAAAAACTGCTTCTTCAACATGCCAAAGCTAAAAGGAATAATCGTAGGCGGCCCTGTTCCGACAAAAGACGAATTCCTTGACAACGAATACCTCATGACCCAGCTAAGGGAAAAAGTCATAGGAAGGATCGACACCGGCGACACTTCCGAATCAGGATTAAGCGAACTCGTTGAAAAATCCGCGGA
>JBJKQQ010000037.1:0-6733 GCA_046705325.1 Candidatus Pacearchaeota archaeon
GATTATAACTGAGCGAAGCAAAGTAATAAATTTAATGCCTATAGCGAATAAATGATTTTTAAAACTAGGGGTTAGCGTAAGGGGATGTGCCCCTCGTGAGCTATAGGCTCGTTTGATTATAACTGAGCGAAGCAAAGTTATAAATTTAATGCCTATAGCGAATAAATGATTTTTAAAACTAGGGGTTGGCGTGAGGGGATGTGCCCCTCGTGAGCTATAGGCTCATTCGCTGATTTTATAGCGAATTAATTCTTTTTAAAAGTTAAGGAAAGCTATAATTTCTTTTCCCACAAAAATTCATTTTCTTTTTTATCCTCTCCAATTTTCCTAAATCCTGATTTCTTCAAGACCTTTTGGGAAGATTTGTTTCCGATATCTGTGCTAGCAATAACTCTCTTAAAATTCAGTTTATCAAAACCAAACTTTAAAATTTTTTGTAATGCTTCTGTAGCCACTCCTTTATTCCGATATTTCTTCAAAACAAAATATCCAACTTCCCAATCCCTCTTTTTGCTGTACCAAAGTCCTATAGAACCTGCGAATTTCTCATCTGCAAGAATAACAAATTTATGCAAATGCCTCTTATCAAAGAAGTATTTTGCCCCATTGAAGAGATAAGTAAAAAAATTATCTTCCAACTCCTTCGAATATTGTTTGTTCAGCGTTAAACCCAAGAACCTAAAAAAATCCAACAAGTTAAACCTCTTTAATTTTATATCCATTGAATTGCTATTTCAGGAAAGTCCGCCAATTTAAAAAACTTTAGAATGAATTCATTTCTATATTTTCATGTATAATTAACTATAAAAACAACCAACATTTCTTATGGAAATCGGGAGAAAAGATGGCTGACCAAAAAAGATCAAAGCAGGAATTGATGGACGAAGCGAAGAATTTCTTTGAATCTCACAAAAAAGAATTCGCGGAATCGCTTAGAAAAGAAAGCAATGTCATATTCCTTGACTTTATGGAGCTCACCAGTTTTTCCAGCCGCCTTTCAGATGAAATCCTCGCGAAACCCGAAGAAACTCTAAGCCTGATAGAAACCGCGATAGAAGAGTCCGGACTGAAAAGCAATCCCCGCGTAAGGCTGGTGAGCCTTCCGGAAACATCATTTGTAAAAATCCGCGATCTGCGTTCAAAACATTTGGATGAACTTCTGATTCTTGAAGGAATAATCAGGCAATCTTCCGACGTCAGGCCGCAGGTCGTTAACGCGAAATTCGAATGCCCTTCTTGCGGAACAATCCTTTCCGTTTTGCAAATCGAAAAAAAATTCCGCGAACCTGTAAGATGTTCATGCGGCAGGCGCGGCGGCTTCAAACTCCTTTCTAAAGAAATGGTCGACACCCAGAGATTGGTAATTGAAGAAACTCCCGAATCCCTATCCGGCGGCGAACAGCCAAAAAGGATCAACGTCTTCATCAAAGAAGATCTCGTGGAACCGAAAATGGAAGAAAAAACCACTCCCGGAAGCAGGATAAAAGTCATCGGTGTCCTGAAAGAAGTTCCCGTGCCGTTGCCTTCCGGCGGACTTTCCACGAGATTCGAACTCGCGATTGAAGTAAACAATCTGATTTCCATGGAAGAGACTTTCGAAGAACTCGACATTTCCGAAGAAGACGAACGCCAGATAATAGAACTCTCGCAAAATCCGGAGCTGTTCGATGAAATGGTAAAATCGATTGCCCCTGGTGTTTGGGGTTACGAAGAAATCAAAAGAGCGCTTCTATATCAGTTATTCAGCGGAGTCAGAAAAGTTTACGAGGACGGCCAGAAAAAAAGGGGAGACATTCATATTTTGTTGATTGGAGATCCCGGAGTCGCGAAATCCGTAACCTTGAGCTTTATCGCGGACATTTCTCCCAAAGGCCGTTACGTCGTCGGGAAATCCGCGTCAGGAGCAGGCCTTACAGCCACTGTTGTCCGCGACGAATATTTGCGCGGTTGGTCTCTTGAAGCGGGCGCGATGGTCCTGGCGAACAAAGGGATCGTCTGCATCGACGAACTCGAGAAGATGGACCCGCAGGACAGGAGCTCAATGCACGAAGCGATGGAACAACAAACGATAACAATTTCCAAAGCGAATGTCCAGGCCACGTTAAGATCCGAGACCTCTGTTCTCGCGGCGGCAAATCCAAAGTTCGGCCGCTTCGACCCGTACCAGCCAATCGCTCAACAGATAGACCTTCCGCCAACCCTGATAAATCGTTTTGACATTATTTTCACGCTTAGAGACTTGCCCGACAAAGAAAGAGACAAGAGAATCGCATCGCACGTGCTTTCGGAACACACGAGAACCGCTCCAAAAGTTCAGACGGTCTCGACAAGCCTTTTGAGAAAATACATCGCCTACGCAAGGCAAAGGATGAAGCCAGTGCTTGATCCCGAAGCGGTGAAAGAGATAGAAAAATTCTACGTTGATTTAAGGAACATGCCCGTCTCCGGAGACAGCGAAGTGAAGCCCATTCCGATTTCAGCCCGGCAGTTGGAGGCTTTAATAAGAATCTCAGAAGCTTCCGCAAAAATCAGGCTAAGTCCGGTGGCAACAAAAGAAGACGCGCTTCGCGCGATAGACCTGATGAAATATTATCTCATGCAGGTCGGCTACGATTACGAATCCAAGACCTTCGACATCGACAGGATCGGCAGCCGAATCACTTCTTCGCAAAGAAGCAAGGTTTTCCTCGTCCGCGACATTCTCACCGAACTTGAAGGCAAGATAGGAAAGATGATTCCGGTGGAAGAGCTCGAAAATGCGCTGGAAGGCAAGATGACGAAAGACGAAATCTCCGATGCAATCGTGGAACTGGAAAAAAACAGCGTCATCTTCAAGCCGAAGCGCGGTTTCATCCAGAAAATATAACGCCAGCCCATAAAAACTTATAAACAAAACAGGATTTCCTGAAAAATGAATCAAATAGGATATGAAGTAATAGAAAATCGACGGATTAAAGATGTGACTTCAGAAGGAAAAATTGCAGTTCAATATTGTGGAGGACAGACTTGCATATGGGTGCCTTTTGAATATGGACACCAGTTAGGTCCTGAAAAGATATTGAGTGCCATAGAATCAGTATTCGCACAAGAAGAACTTGAGAATTCTAGGGGTTACGCCGTTAATGAACTAAGAAGAGGGAGGCTAGCAATAGAATCTCCTGAACGCAACGGTTATGAAATTGAATTGCCTTCCTTAACCCACAGAGCAGATGGATTCAGAATAGATCCCGAAGGGAAAATTCCAAAATTAGTAGGGCTAATAAATCAAAAATTAATGGAGATAAAATAATGCCGGACCAACAATTCAAAAGAAACATTGCATACAAGCTCCGAATAGGGGATTTATTAGTCGGAAAGCCGATAGTTGAAGGCGACCGTTTCAATTTCCTCGAGCTCGGCGACCGAAAAATCGTGAGAGTCAACATAATAGGAAATATCATCGAAAGATACGACAGCGACGGCGAAAGAAAATATTCTTTTGTGACGATAGACGACGGCTCGGGCCAGATAAAACTCAAAGCTTTCGGAGACGACGCTGCAAGAATTGAAAACCTGAACCAGGGCCAGACGATCGTCGTAATCGGCGTCTTGAGATATTTCAACAACGAAGTTTACATCCAGCCGGAAATAGCCAAGCTTCAGGATCCGAAATATCTTCTCGTGAGAAAAATCGAGCTCGAAAAACTTTCGCCCGCGCAAAATTTAAATTCGGGTTCCACGGCATCGCCTACAGCGCCAGGCCAGACAAATTCGATTAGAGATAAAATCCTCGAACAAATCAAAGGCTCTGAAGACGACGGTGGAGTCTATGTCGATCAGATCATCATGACGCACCGAGACACTTCGGCAGACATCATAAATCAGGAAATCCAAAAGCTCCTCGAAGAAGGCATCATATTCGAGCCCCGCCCTGGAAAGGTAAGATGGTTAGGGTGAGTTGATATTTCTTAAAATGGTCTATGAACTAAAAAGAATAACAAAATCTTTTCAGGAATGGCTTCATGAGGGAATTTGTCCTGATTGCGGCGGAGATTTGGATTACAACAACGAATGTCCGGGTTGGTATGATGAACGGCCGAATCCAAAAAGTAATTTATCTAGATTACTAGAAAAGTCAAAAGATTCCGAGAACACAAATTAAGCCTTGAATTCTTTTATTATTTTAAGAATTATTCTCTTGTAGGATCATACATTAATTGCCTTGTATCAGATCCTCCATATTCCCTGAGATAACTAACTAAATCTAAATGTCTCGTCATCGCATTAACTACGTCTTTATCTTTTATTCCAGAACTTTCAGAATCATAATATTCATGATTCATGGTTATGGTGTTTTGTCCTTCGACACTTAATGTTGTCGCATAATGGAGTGGAACTTCTTGAGAAAATTCATTCGGATGAAGCCAGCTTCTCGAGTGTTCGCGAGTAGGAGCAGTTCTTAGAGTATAAATGTTAATACCTCCTTCATCCAAGACCACCCGAGAAATCAACACAGGGGGATCTATCCTGCCCAACTCACTACTTTCAAAACTTGTTTTCTGATCAAGGCATATTGCCATATCAACATGACTCTAAAGATCTTTAAAAGAATTATTGCAGCGAATCATAGATATTCAAAACCCTTATAAACTTCTCTTCGGACTAATTTTCATGGACGAATACGAACAACTCCTTGAAGAAGCTTACAAGGACATCAAACAGCCCGACAACAACGGCGAACGATTCGAGATTCCGAAAATCGAAGGCCACTTCGAAGGCCGGAAAACAATCCTGACAAATATCCTGCAAATAGCCGCGCACATCCGAAGGGCGCCGGAACATCTTCAGAAATTCCTTCTCAAAGAACTCGCGGCATCAGGCCAGATGGAAGGTGACCGCCTCGTGCTGAACAACAAAGTTCCGAGCGCGAAGATCAACCAAAAGATTGAAGACTATGTAAAAATGTTTGTCATCTGCAAGGAATGCGGAAAGCCGGATACCGAACTTGTCAAGGATCCGGAAAAAAGATTAACTTTCTTGAATTGCCTCGCCTGCGGAGCCAAACATCCTGTTAGTAAAATATAATTTTCAACTTCTAAAATTTTATCACCATTAAAACTCCTCGCAGCTCCCCGCGAATTCCAATATTAACTCGGGCGGAGCCGCGGGGGAGCGGAGCGCTGGCGGGCGGGGCTGATTTTAGAATTAACCTCCAAGATTTCTCCAAAAACTTACTTCATCACAAAAACATCATCTTTAAAAAACAAAAACACCTAACAAAAAAATAGTAAACAAGAAGGAGGTTAAACATGGTTACAGGATATTGCGTCAAGTGCAAGGAAAAGGGCAGAGAAATTAAGAACCCAGTCATCGGCAAGACCGCAAGAGGCGGCTTCATGGCAAAGGGGACCTGCGCTTCATGCGGAACAAAGATGTCTGCTATGATGTCTCAAGACAACGCAGAAAAAGCAGTCAAGGAAGGCGCGAAGAAAGATTACTAGACGCGCAAATTAATTAAATTTGAAATTAACTTTAGTTATTCGGATGTTTGTAAATATAATAAAATCTTACAGGGATGTTGTTGCGGTCTGCGACACGGAGCTCATCGGAAAGAAATTTGAAGAACCTTTTGGAGACATTACAGCCCAACTGGATGTAAAAGAAAACTTTTACGGAAGCGAAGACTTTTCGAAAGAAGAGGCTACGCTTCTCATTCAGCGCATGAAGCGCGAAGACGCGACGTTCAACATTGTCGGCCAACATTCGGTAGACCTCGCGATCGAGCTGGGGATCATAACAGAAAACGGCGTCAAAAGAATTCAGGGAATTCCGTTCGCGATGGTTTTTTTGTAAAATTATCTTTTAGATTTAGCTTCTTCTAAAATCTTTTCAACTTCACCTATAGATTCTTCAGTTCCAAAAGCTACCAAAGAATAATTATCGGTATCACTATTAGAATGTCCATCTATATAATGGGTATGAGTAGAACTCCTCAAAGTCACTCCATTAGATAAATGATAAGCATCGGATCTAGACAGACCGCCATCTAGAACAGCTTCAGCATCAAAACTGGATCGAATCAGTTTATCTGCCGCAAAATAATATCCAAAGTCTTTGCCTTGATACAAAATCTTCTTCATAATATCTTTTACTTATTCAACTTTAAAACAATTTCTGTCTTTCAGTGTTATATTCCAAATCATCAATTTTATAAACAAACTTCAATAAGAATTAGAATGGGAGATTGGAGAAAAAAGAATCAGCGGGGAAATGATGAGCCCGAAAAAGTTACGCGGGCGCCGCTCCCGAAAGGCCGCGAGGTCATCGGAACTGTTGAACAGAGATTAGGTGGCAACAAAATGTACGTCTCATGCCTTGATGGCAAGACAAGAAACTGCCGCGTTCCGGGAAGATTGAAGCGCGCACTGTGGCTCCGCCCGGGCGACATCGTAATCGTTGAACCTTGGGAAAACGACGACACGAAAGCGGACATTCTTTTGAAATACAGATCAAACCAAATCGCATGGTTAAGGCGCGAAGGCTACCTCAAAGACGAAGTTTCTGAATTTTAATCTACCAAAATGGATCCCGATAAACCCGAAAAGAAATATTCAGCAGAAGAATTAACAAGTGAACCTCCGCGAGGCAAGACCTCGCGGCATCTTTAGGCAAAGTCCACAAGTCTAAGCTGCCCGGTTTTCCTTCCTTGACTTTGGATGTAATTCCGGATCACATCCGCATTAACGCCTTCTCC
>JBJKQQ010000038.1:0-23758 GCA_046705325.1 Candidatus Pacearchaeota archaeon
TGAGGGAAATTTCTTTTTCTTCAAGTTTTGTTTTCGAAACCGAAGATAGTTTTTTCAGAGTTTTTTTCAGGATTGAATTTGCGCGGGCATACGAGTAGAGCAGATAAGGTCCGGTGTCGCCTTCGAAACTTATCGATTCCTTCGGATTGAAAATAATGTCGCGCCTCGCGTCGACTTTCAGCAAGAGATATTTTATTGCCGCAAGAGCGATTTTCAGGCTTCTTGTTTCGAGTTCAGACTTTGAAAGTTTGCCGCGCTTTGAAAGTTCTTTTTTCACGAGTTCCTGAATTTTTTCAATAAGGTCATCGGCATCCACGATGGTGCCTTCGCGGGATTTCATTCTGCCTTCGGGCAGGTTTACCATGCCATAGGAAAGATGATGCATCTCTTTTTTGAATCCGAGCTTTTTCAAAATCGCGAAGAGAACCGCGAAATGATAATTTTGCTCGTTGCCCACGATGTAAATAGATTTGTCGAGCTTGTATTTTTCGAATTTCAGTTTAGCGAGATAGAGATCCTGCGTCATGTAAACGGAAGTCCCGTCCGCGCGCAACAATATTTTTTCTCCGAGCTTTTCTTTTTCGAGGTTCGCTTTTATCGCGCCGTCCTTCGTTTTTTCGAAAATCTTGTCTTTAAGACCTTTCATGACAAGGTCTTTCCCTTTGTTGTAAATTTCGCTTTCATAAAATTCAATGTCGTGCTTTATTCCGAATTTTTCGTAAGTTTTCCTGAAACCTCCCAGTGCCCATGCATTCATTTTTTTCCAAAGTTCTATGGTTTCTGTATCTCCGGATTCCCATTTTTGCAGCATGTCCTGTGCCTGCAGTTCCAAAGTTTTGTCATTCTTCAATTTTTCATTGAATAAAACGTAAAAGTCTCCCACTAAATGGTCCGACTTTTTCTTCTCTGATTCGGGAGTTTTATTTTTTCCGAATAATTTATAGGCCAGCATCGATTTGCAAATATGGATCCCTCGGTCGTTGTTCAGGTTGGCGCGGACGACTTTTTCTCCGCTGAATTCAAGGATTCTTGAAGCGCTTTCGCCGATGGACATGTTTCTCAAATGGCCGAGGTGCAGCGGTTTGTTTGTATTTGGAGAAGGAAATTCTGTCATGGTCTGAATGTTTTTTCCGGCGCTGGAAGAACCGAATTTTTCTTTTTCATTTAAGATTTGGGAAATAGTTTCAGAAGCCAATTCATTTCGGTCAACGAAGAAATTTATGTAGGGGCCTTTTGTCTGAATGTCTGAAAAGTTTTTTTGATTGCCGAGTTTCGCCCGGATGTCAATCGCGATTTCCGCGGGATTTTGTTTCAAAATTTGAGAAAGGAAGAAACAGGGGAAAGCGAAATCGCCTATTTCAAGAGAAGGGGGGATTTCAATTTTTTCCAAAATTTCTTCCTCTTTCAATTTCAATTTTTTGTCTTTCAGGGCATCAAAGATAATTTTTGCTATCAGGTCTTTTTTTCCCGCAGGGGTTTTTTTGGGCATGCCAATAGGAACACAAGAACTTTTTTAAATCTAATCCGTCTGTGAGAAGCGTAAAGTACCACAGATGCGGGGGTGCCGGAGTGGTCAAACGGGCTGCCCTTAAGAGGCAGTAGCTTAGTGCTTGCGCAGGTTCGATCCCTGCCCCCTGCATTTCATCTTAAATAAATCTGATTCGAACCGGTGGTTTGTGTTTTTCACGAAGCGGAAAATGCAGCGAGTGATTTATTCACGAAGCCGATCCCTGCCCCCTGCATTTTCTATTATTTATAGAGATACAACAATTCTTAAAAAAGGATATTTCTAAATAAAAATATGAATAAAGACCCTAATTTTAATGCAGGAGCGGAAATAATTGACAGATACGTTGATTCAGGGCAGGTGCGCGTTCCATCTCTTGTAGAAGATCTGTTATCCAGAGAAGATTTTCATTTCGATCCTCGACTTAGAGATTATTTTCACGAAAGAGTTGTTGAAACCGGATTAACTTACAACAGAACCAAAGGAGTTTATGAAATTCCTCAATGATTCATCATCCAAAAATTTATTTACATTGTTTTTTATCTTTCTGTGTAAATGAACAAAAAGAGAGCGATAATTTTTGCAGCAGTATTGTTCCTACTTTTAGTAATATTAAATTATAATTTTCTCGACAGGAAGCTCATAGATTTTGTCGGAAACCAAAGCCTTACAAGCGGCGTTATATTAACCACAAATCCAAAAGTAGTCTGCGCGAAGGGTTACAGCGCGAGCGTCAGGAATGTGCCGCTTGCATTGAAAGAAGAGATCTATAAAATGAACGGCGTGCCGTTTCCGCAACCTGCAGGAACCGTTGAACTAGACCACGTCGTCTCGCTCGAACTTGGAGGAAGCAACAGCATCCAAAACCTCAAAATCGAATACAGAGATCCCCGGCCGGGATATATGGAGAAAGACCAAGTTGAAAATTATCTGCACGGGCTCGTGTGCTCTGGACAGATGAAACTGACGGAAGCGCAAAAACAAATCGCGACAAACTGGACCAATATTTATTACGATGATATAAACAAGTAAAGCCGAGATATAGATTTGGCTTTGGAAGAATTATTGAAAGTTAAATAAAATAAAATTTTAGCGTTTAGAGTTTTTACTTGCCAAGTCATCCATCTCTGCGCTTGTAATGATATGGTCTTTGTTCTCATCAAAGTAAGGGAGTAGTTCCTCCAAGCTTTTATTGTCTATTGCAGGAGTTTGGCTGGAATCGTCGCGGGTCTCGCTGCTTACCACTTTTCCATTTATGGTTGTAGTGGTTTTTTCGAGATTGCGAGTTGCATACACTCCGAAATAGGCATCCAGTGCCCTTTTAACTTTTGGATCAAGAAGGTAGCTACCAACACGAACATAGCCTGCAGTGTTGGGCACCTTATGGTTAACATCTGCCATTGCAGGCATAGCAATACCTGTTAAGGAAGCAAGTGCCAATAGCGCTCCTGCTTTTAGTGAAGTGTATCTGGAGTTTCTCATTGTCCTATTAGTGTACTTTCCAATCTATTTTGAACAGGCTTAGTAAATGAATCAAGAGGTGTTTGAGTTAATACCTCGGCTATATAAGCTTGTTTTCCGCCTTTTTCTACAAAGTCTATCTCGTTGGATTTTGTCGATATTCCTCTTATTACATCCTCGTTGGTTAAACGGTATATCCTATACCTAGCATCTGCACGTGCCATTTGTAAGGCAAGACTTTCTGAAGCGCAGGGCATGCTAAATCCAACAATGTAAAGAGTTCCATTTTCTATGTAAGCTGGTTTTGTCTCGTCAACATTTCCCGCTTTTCCATCGATTTGATAACCATAACTCGCAGGAACAGAAGGACTTTGATAAATTTCAGACTGATTAAATTTAGGCAAGCTAGCGCAACCTGCAAAAGCAGTTGCCGCAAAACCCAAACTAACTGCTCCTTTTCTTACCTTTTGCATAAAGTTTTTCATTTTGTTTTTTCCTGTTGTTTTAATTGAAATAAAAGTTAAAATAAAAAATAAATTTATTGTAAGTTCTTTACTTTTCTTTCCTGCTGTTAACTTCATCCACAGCGAGGTAAGTTTTTTTAAGGGTATCCAGCGCGGACTTAACTGTTACGACTCCTGCGTCATTTTCAGAAACTTTTGCAAGAGAGTAAAAGTCTCCTTCCCATGTTGGAAGGCTAGAACGTTCTCCTGCGCTTAAAGATTTTTTAGGATCTTCAACTCCATAAAGAGCGTCGTCAGCTTTTGCAAGGAGCCTGTAAGCCAATAGGTTTTCAAATTGGACTTCCCCTAACTTGGACTTAACCTCAACAGGCGCGGAACTTCTAAGAACGGACAAATCCAAAGCCCTTTTGAGGTAAGTTTCTCCTTCCAAAATATCCACAACTCCATTGCCATTAAGATCCGCGTTTACGTAATCCTTTTTGGCTGGTTGGATGCCATCATTGTATTCAAACTTCTCTTCTATTGCATCGATGACCTTTCCTTCAGGAGTTATATATGACTGGGTGGGCCTCAACTTTCCATCAAGAAGCGCTCTTGCTTCTTTCAACGCAGTTTGGGAACGAGGGAATGTCAAATAGCCATCATGACCTGACGCCCCATCTTGGACCGCGTTATATTGGTCTTGAGTAACAGTTACCCATTTGGTTCCTTGAGCGTTCTCTGCCTGGGGTGCTGCGTAAAGAGGCGAAGCTAAAGCCCCTGCTAAAGTAGGAACAGCTAATCCTCTTTGTACCCATTTGTTCTCAAAGATTTTTTTTATTAATCCCATTTTGTTAAACCTCCTTTCATCACTTTTATTGTGACTACTAAGATGTAATTACAAGAATTTTGAAGTTTATAAACCTTTCTATTTGTTGTTATTGTTTAGTAATTACAAATTAGGAAATAAATTTTTAAGGCATTGGTCTTTTAGCTAATAATGGCAAAAAAGAGGTCGCAATGGTGGCAGTGGATTCTCGCCGACGCTGCGCTTTACGCATTTCTGTACTATGTGCAGTACCTGCTTAACGTGAGCGCAAATCTTTGGCTGAGTTCGCTGATCTTGGGCATTTTGCTCAATGTCGCCATCATCTTTTGTCCGGTGCTGGGCAAAGGGAAGATTTAGAGATTCACAAGTCTTAAAAAGAAGGTAAAATAAAGGATTCTGTAGACCAGGCTGGCGGGTTAGTCCTCCGCTGTTTGCAAACGGACTTCATGGCAGGCTGCAAGGGGGGGAGTGAGAAGCGAAACCGGAGACCTCCGTTCGGACGTTGACGTTTTGTCTGTCTCGATCTTGCAGATGCGAAACGGGTCAGGCCTTGATCGGAGCAGCCCTAAACATTTGTCGAGGTGCTTGGCAGGTCGCAGAACAGAGAAAGAACGGAGCAAATTTCCTGCGTAGTTTCGAGCAACCCTTCGGGTCTACACTAAATTAAACAAAAAAGGAGAATATAATGGAAGAAATTTTTGAAGGAAGAAAGTTTGACCCAGTGAAAAATGATATCGATAACTTTTATACAGAAGCAGAGATAACAATAAGCGAAGCATACCAACTTATACAGAAATCTGAGACGTTTAAATATTTGCCAGAAGATTACAAAAAAATTGTGTTTAAGGAAATTCTAAGGGCTATTCTACCTTCTGATTACAAGAAGATAGTGAAAGATTAATTCAAATATCTCGAGAGATAACAATCTTTAAATATAAGGACTTACTGGTAAGTTTGTTAAGATGAAATCAAAGAACCTTGCATTTAGCTTACTTTCACTTTTTGTGCTTCTTTCTATTCCATTAATAACATCTCAGGTTGCAACACTTACGCAACAAGAATTGAGCACAGTCACGCCAGTTTATAGTTGTGACAATGGAGTTGAAACTTATTTAGGTCAAGCGAGTTATGGAACTGCTTATTCTTGGTGTCCTCTACCTCAATCTATGGGGGGTGAAATGGGCTGCTGGTGTAATAGCCAAAGCGACAACTTATACATCACCTCAGATGGAAGCGAACATTGTTTGCCTCCAAGTCAAGCCCCTCTTGAATGTTCCAAAAAAATTGTGGCTTGTTATGAGGCAATAAATGGAAAATGTGTAAATGAAGCGAGCTACGGAGAGTGCAAATATTTTAGCAACTTGCAAGACTGCGTTACTTATGTAAACTATTATGGACATAAGGTTAATTGGACTTCCATTCTTCTTGGAGGTATATCAATAATTTTGCTGGGAATATTAATTGCAATCTTGAGATTTGTTAAGAAGAATCCAAAACGTAAACCTCGCCGCTAATGATATGAAAATATTAACCAAAAGAAATATGGGTTTAATCGTGGCAACATTTTCTTCTGCAATAATAGGCAGTATGGTGCAAGTCGTAACACAAGATCCTAATACAAGGTTGCTCATATTTATCGGAGCAATGGTGGGTGTTTTAGTGGGTACAATAACTTATGAAAAGGGATAAAGATCTTACCAAATCTCTCTGCGAAAACCTTTAAATAATTTCAGAATTTTTTTAAGGTGCAAAGGTTTTCATTATTGAAATTCCGATAAAAGAACAAAATGCCAAATAAAAAAGTTTATGTCATCGAGACTGAAACTTACAAGAACAGTTTGATTAATCTCAAGGATCCCTCGATAATCCGGATGGTCGAGAAGAAAGTCAAGAAGCTCATCGAAAATCCGAATATTGCCTGCCCGATGTCAAAGCAGCACTTTGGAGTCTGCGAGATAAAAATTACCGGAAAGTACAGAGTTTATTGCATCAAAAAAGAAAGAGCGATAATCTTGTTCATCCTCGGACCTGCGCTCGACCATAATGAGAACTATAAAAAAAGCAAAGAGTATCAAAAATTATTCTCGCAGATGAAAGAGATCTCGGAGAAATACGGAGATGATTTCATAAAAGATTTTGAAGAGTCAATTCGTTAAGACTGTGTATCTCCCGTGCTTGAAATCGTCGAGGGCGGAACTAAGGCCTTTAACGATTCTTTTATCGGATAAGACGCGAATTACTTTTTGTTGTTCCTTGATTATTTCTTTCAGTTTGGCTTCCTTGCCCGACGCTTTTCTTGCAGAAGTCTTCATGATAAAAACAGCATTTTCAGATTTTTATAGTTTTCTGTGTTGCTAAAAAGAGATCTTTAGGATTGCGCTCATTTCATTCGCGAATTTACATGACTTCGAAATCGCCTTTGGTAGATTTCTCCGTTTTTGAATTGTTAATAACGAAAAGTTTTGAAGAGGTTGTTCGGCGGCTTTGCTGCGGTAGATCTCTAAAAAGAGTATTATATAAATGCCCTCATTTTACAGGGAATCCTGGTATTTTCGCAAAAACCTTTAAATAATTCCGCAATCTTGAGTATTTGTTGAAAATGGAAAAAGAATTTTTGGATTTCACTGTTTTGATGATCAGGTCTCTTCTTGTCAAGTAAGAAAAAATGATATTTTTGGGATTTATTTCTTGTTAGGTAAGAAGTCTTATCAGGTAAGAAAAGTTTTATAAATTTGGTTTTATTTCTTGTCTGGTATGAATGAAGAAAAAGAGAATATTCTTGTCAAGAATGCTCAAGAATATTTTAGTTCAGGGAAAGAAGAGCTGGCGGAGGCGATAAAAGAAGATGCAGAAATTATGGCAAAGAAAACCAAAGTTAAGTTATAGCAAGAACGTTTTTGAGATTGTCCAATTCGGATCGTCTGTCCTCGAGAGAAGCAACCCTGCTGATTTGGACATTGCAGTCATCTTTACAAGCCTGCCTGTAAAAGAACAACTCAAAGAAGGGCAAAAGATAAAGAAGCAAATAGAAAAGCTAAGCGACGTGAAAGTCCAGATTGAAAATTTTAGCCTCGACACTTTGTTTAAGCCGGATAATTTCGCAAGAGAAGGGATCCTTTTTTACGGCAAAAGTCTCCTCACCGGGAAAAATTTTGCTGAACGATTCGGATTGATTCCGGTTCTCAGGATTTCATACACGTTGAAGGATCTTGAAAAAAAAGATAAAATAAAATTCAATTATCTTCTTAACGGCAAAGGCGGAAACTACGGGCTTCTTAGAAAATACGGCGGGAAGATAGTCTCGCCGGGAGTCTTGGAGACTCTTCCTGAAAACGAACTTATTTTCAAAGAAGAAATGAAAAAGATAACTCCGAGAATAAAAATAGAAAAAATCTATTTCTCGAAACAGTAAAGGATATGAAAATTTAATTTGAAATCAGTTCAACAACTCCGCCTTGATTATCGTGACGTTTTGCAAAGGCTTGTCATTTGCATCGGTTTTGACTTGGCCGATCTTGTCAACAACATCCATGCCGCTGATGACCTTGCCGAATACAGAATATTTGCCGTCGAGGAAATCGTTGTCTACGAGGTTGATGAAAAACTGGCTGCCGGCTGAATTCGGCGCAGAAGATTTTGCCATGGCAATTGTTCCGCGGAGATTCTTGTCGAGCGCGGTGTGAGTGTATTCATCCTTGATTGTGTAGCCCGGACCGCCCGCTCCGGTTCCAAGCGGATCGCCGCCCTGAATCATGAAACCTGAAATAACTCTGTGAAAAATCAAACCGTTGTAAAAACCTTCTGAAACAAGTTTTTCAAAATTTCCTGCTGTGATTGGCATCTGTGGATAAAGTTCCAGCGTGATATTTCCCATCGAGGTTTCGAGCAATACTTTTTTCATTTTGGTTTGGTTATGATTGATTAAATTTGAAGTCAACAGCCCTGCAATCAAAACTGCGACAATAATGGCAGCAACAACGAGTTTATATTTCTTTATGCGAATTATCATCTAAGAAATTTTAATCAAGATTATTTAAGTTTTTTCAGCTTGAAGTCGAAGGAAAGAATAAAAAGATTAATAAACTTAGAAAATATTTAACATAAATGGGAAATAAAGAGGGGTTTGCAATCACGGGTTTTGTTCTTGGAATAATCTCGTTTATCCCGTATGTTCAATTTGCGGCGATACCGGGGATAATTTTTTCCGCTCTCGGATTGAAATCGAAAAAGCATGGCTTGGCGGTTGCCGGTTTGGTTTTGAGCATAGCTGCAATTGTTCTTGGAATTTTAGCGGCAGTCCTTGTTGGAGTTATATGGCATTCCGTAAGTTCGGTTGTTACAAATTCCGCTGCAGCTAATCTTAGCGCCCCGTAAGAATTCTAAAAATTAATAAACCTCGCTCGGCTTTTTTATTAATGAGGCGGTTAAACAAGAGAGGCCAGTTTTATCTTATCGCAGCGCTTGTCATTCTGACGATTTTCGGCGGATTCATCGCGGTCTCGAACAGCGTTTCTTACGTGAAAAATCCGCATATCATGGATTTGAAAAATGAAATCCGGACGGAGGCTTCAGCAGCGATAAATTACGGGACCTACAATGCAGAGGCGGACGCGCAAATAGAAAGCGCGCTGATAAACGTCTCGAAATATTACATAGATGAAATTCCCGACGGAAATCTTTACTTTTTGCTTGGAACAAAAGATAACATGACTCTCGTCGCTTACCAAAGCAGTCCGGAAGGTGTTTTTGTGAACGGCGGCAAGTTAACGGGAATAGGCCCGAAGTCGACCTACGAGCAAAGCGGCTTCACGCCGGACGCGGGAAAGATAGATATAAAAACAAATGAAACAAATTATAATTTTACAATAAACGAGGGCGAGAATTTCCATTTCGCGATTTCATCTTTCGCGAGCGGGCAGAAATACTCGATATCGGACTAATGAATCCAGGAAACAAAAGAGGTGTGAGCGCGATAATAGGGTACGTAATGCTTGTAGCAATAGTAATAGCAATCAGCATCGGAGTCTACACCTGGATGAGATCTTACATTCCTTCGGAAGCTCTCGCATGCCCGGACGGAGTCTCTGTCTCGGTTCCGGATTATTCCTATAATTGCAGCTCCCACCAATTAAATTTCACGCTGGAAAACAGCGGCACCTTCAGCATAGCAGGATATCTTGTAAAGGCAACAAACAATTCCGCTCAAACCATAGCTACGATAGACCTGACCAAATATTACGCAGACCAGAGCAAGATCTCGGCAAACTTAATTTTTTACGGGAGCTATGCATCAGGAGTAAATTCCATAGGGCCGTCGGGCGACAAAGACGGTTCGGGCAATCCGACATACATCACCGCTAATGAATTCAACGGCATCCCTGACAAATACGGCGACCTCGTCAGGCTGGAAATAACGCCGGTGAGGTGGGTGACATACAACGGCCAGCTGAAATATTCCGTCTGCAGCAACGCTAAAATTTTGGAGAAGATAAGCTGTTTAGGATAAGGATTATATTTATAAATGCGGCAAGATTTTATAATTAAAATGAACAAAAAAGGGGTTTCACCGGTTATAGCAACGATTCTGCTGGTAGCACTCGTTGTGGGACTGGCTACAATAGTTTTCATCTGGTTCAGAAGCTTCACGCAGGAAGCGGCCACAAAAGGCGGGCAGAACATTCAAAATTTTTGCAGCAACGGAGAGATTCAGTTCGACGCGGAGTACGTTGGAGGCCAGCTCTCGATTTCCAACAACGGAAACGTTCCTATTTACAGTTTCAGCGTCAAGATAGACAATGCAGGGGGAGGTTATTCCACAAAAGACATGAGCCTTCTTGCGGGAAGCAACTGGCCGACAACAGGATTGAATCAGGGAGACACTTTCCAGGGATCATTAAGCGGAGTGAGTTCTTCCAGCGCGACGGACATCGTTCTTATTCCGGT
Source organism: Candidatus Pacearchaeota archaeon (assembly GCA_046705325.1). GTDB lineage: Archaea > Nanobdellota > Nanobdellia > Pacearchaeales > GW2011-AR1 > JAKLIN01. Next base: position 10,184 of record JBJKQQ010000038.1, read on the forward strand.
TTTGAGGGGAAGCGTCAGCGGAGGCAAAGTAAAACTTTACACTTGCAGCGATTCGGCAGGTTATAAAGTAAGTTTGTAAAATGTTAAATAAAAAAAGAGGCATGTCCGCGGTCATTGTGACTTTAATATTGGTTGCGCTCTCAATCGCGCTTATTGCGGTCGTCTGGACTGTCGTGAGCAATTTGGTGAACGGGCAAATCGGCCAGGCGGGAGCGTGTTACGGGAACTACGACAAGATCACCCTCAATCACCAATACAGTTGTTATATGTCCACAGATCCAAAATATGTCCAGTTCTCTTTGAAACGGGGAGACATTGACCTTAGTTCTGTGATAGTTTCCATTTCAGGAGAAGGCGGATTAGAGACTGTCACGATAACCAACAGCACCACAGATCCGAATGTAAAGCCTTACGGAGATAATACCGTCTATGGACAAACGATAGCTTTGCCTGCCAAAAATTCCGGATCGACTTACGTTTACAACTGGACCGAATCTTACGCTCCGGCATCAATAGAAATCTCCCCAACCATTTCCGGATCGAACTGCGGGGTTTCTGATTCGATAACGGAACTCTCTGATTGCAGGATTCTCGCCTGACCCGTCACAAGTTATTTAAATTAATCCGGATTAAAAGATTCATGAAAAAAAGAGGCCGCGCAGGTTCTCTCTGCAATTTTTTTCCGAAAAGCCGCAGGGGACAGGTTTGGGTAGAAACCGTAATTTACACTCTTATCGCGCTTGTCATGATCGGGCTGATATTGACTTTCGTCAGGCCAAAGATAACGGAGATCCAGGACAAACTCGTCCTGCAGCAATCAATCTCCATGCTGAACGATATAAACAACGTGATTTTGTCGCTGTCCGAAGGCGGTTCCGGGAACAAAAGAAAACTTAGCCTCGACATGAAAGCCGGCTCGCTCGAGATAGACGGGAACAGCGACCAAATAGTTTTCGACATAAACAGCCATTATCAGTTCAGCGAATACGGGAAAGACGTGACCTACGGGGAACTTGTGGTGCACACCGAACCTCTGAACGACCTTAGCGTGACGAACATGACGCTTAATTATGCGGGCAAGTACAACATAACTTACACTGGCAAAGACACTCTAAAGACGATAACCGCGGCGTCGACGCCTTACACGCTTTACATATCCAACAACGGAGACAATGGGGGGGAATATCCAAATATGGATTTCAGCCTTGGATAATGGAAGCGCAGAAAGAATCGGGAATACAGGATTACAAAAGAGTCCAGCTGGACTTCACGCCGCAGATTCCGCACATGCAGAGAATAAGGGACAAGACGAAAGTCGATGTCAGGTATTGCCTCATTGCGCCGTTCGCATTCGCGCACATCCACTGGGATCCAAAAAGTTTTGAGGTCGTCTACGACCTTGAAGAGCCGTTGCTGAACGCGAAAGAAAACGAGTACCGGAAGAGAATCATCAATGCGATAAGGGAAATGATAAATTTCGATATCGTCGTAGACAAGGACCTCGACGGGCTTCTGGATTACATCGACAAAAGATTCAAGTTTCTCGCAGTGGAGCTGGGAATGGAAATGTCTTATGAGAGTTACCAAAAAATCTATTATTATCTTTGCAGGGATTTCATCGGATTCAACGAAGCCGAGCCGCTCTTGAGAGATTATTTCATAGAAGATATCGAAAACAACGGTGCGGATACTCCTATCTATATTGTCCACAGACTTTACAGGAACATGAGAACGAACGTCGTGTTCAAGGACATCGACCTGCTTGAAGGATTCGTGGAAAAGCTTGCGCAACGGTCGGGCCAGTATATTTCGTATGCAAACCCCATTCTCGACGGGAGCCTGCCGGACGGTTCGCGTGTAAACGCAACTTACACAAAGGACATAACTTCGAGAGGTCCGACATTCACGATAAGAAAATTCACGAAGGAGCCATGGACGCCGCCGCAGCTTGTAAGCTTCAATGAGCTAAGTCCGGAGATGGTCGCGTACCTGTGGCTGCTTATACAATACAAAATGAACATCCTCATAGTCGGGGGAACGTCATCCGGAAAGACCACGTTGCTGAACGCAATCGCGTTCTTCATACCTCCTGAAGATCGTGTTGTTTCAATCGAAGATACGCGCGAATTGAATTTGCCGAGAGAAAACTGGCTGCCAAGCGTCTCGAGGTCCTCGTCCGGAATAAAGGGAATCGGAGCTGTCAGCCTGTTCGACCTTTTGAGAAGTTCGTTCAGACAGAACCCTGACTATGTTATCGTCGGTGAAGTCAGAGGAAAAGAAGCCTTCGTCCTGTTCCAGGGAATGGCATCCGGACACTCTTCCATCAGCACCATCCACTCCGACTCCGTCGAGTCGGTTATCAAAAGGCTGGAAACTCCGCCGATCGAGCTGCCGCCGACGCTGCTGAACGTTTTGGATTGCGTCTGTATCATGACGCATGCTATCGTCAACAAGGAAGAAACGAGAAGGTTGAGGGAGATTGTGGAGCTGCTCGACGTCTCGCCGGACGGAGTGGCGTACACGAACACCCCGTTCATCTGGAATCCAAGCGACGACGGATTTTATTTCAAGAGAAACAGCAAAGTGTTCGAGAAAATCGCGACGCGATACGGATTGAGCATACAGGAGCTTAACATTGAATTTAAAAGAAGGACTCAGCTAATTTACGAGCTTTACCGAAGAAAAATCTCAGGGTTCAAGAGAATCCAGCAGGTAGTCAACGAATATTACAAAAGACCCCAGGACGTCCTGAAAGAATTCGGAATAAACGCTTAGCAAAATATTTAATAAAGAGGTTGGTTTTTTCTATTAATGGAAAAAGAGGCCGGCAATAGCGTGCACAGTGATATCGAAGAGGACATAACTCTTCTTAAGCAACTTACCGACGCGCTCGACGAGGCCGAGCAGCGGCTCGAAGAATTCTACAAAAAGGAAGACGCGGAAAACCTGAACAAAGCCAAAAAATTCATGCTCGACGTGTGCGGAAAAATAAAGGAGATTTCCGAATAATGAAACAGGCGAAAGACATTTTTCTCGAGCTCAAGAAATCGATATCGAAAGAGAAAAAGATAATCGGGGAGATGGAGACTTTCTTAAGGAACTACGGCAGGAACGGAAGCGATGTGGACGTGAGGTCCCAGATAAATTACCTCAAGTTTTATCTCAAACAGGAAAATGAAAAAGTCCCGCTTCTCACAAAGAAAGTTTTTCTGAAAAAGATGCTGAACGCGCACAGTCCGGCGCAGGTCTCGGAGAAAGAAGCTGCCAAGGCAAGGAAGAGGAGTTTCTTCGAAAAGATGGAAGACAGGAGAAAGCTCAAGAAGCTGGATATCTCCGAACTGGAAGTAGCGATAGTGAAAAGGCTCGAGACCAAGAAAAAAGAGAAAACCACCGGGAAAGAGAAAAAGCCGAACGTCTTTGCGGGAGTCGCCAGCAGGGTTTTTTCCGACATCTCGAGAGCGCTGGTTTCAGGGAAGAGTTTCAGCGGCGTGGTCAGAGATTTGCTCAAGACGAACATGCAACTTATCCCGACAGTTTACATCTCGATGATACTTTTTTCCACGCTGATTTCCCTCGGAGTTGCGGTTGTCATTTTCATCATCGCATTGTTCTTCAACATCAGCCCGTCGCCGCCTTTCCTGATCCCGGCGACGAACCTGGCTTCGAGATTCCTTGAGACATTCTGGATACTCTTCGTGATTCCCGCAGGCACGTTCTTTTTCGCGTATTTTTATCCCAACCTCGAGAGAAAACAGCTCGAAGCGGGAATCGACCAGGAGCTGCCGTTCGCGACAATCAACATGTCAGCCATCGCGGGCTCGAGAATAGAGCCTACGAATATCTTCGGCATAATCATTTCCACGGGGCAATATCCGAATCTTAAGACCCAGTTCACCAAAGTCCTGAACGAGATAAGCGTCTACGGCCACGACCTTGTGACCGCGTTGAGGAGCGCGGCTTTCAGTTCGCCGAGCAAAAAACTTTCGGATCTTTACAACGGGCTGGCGACAAACATCACCTCCGGCGGGAACCTCGCGGAATTTTTCGAGAAAAGATCGCAAAGCCTTCTGCTTGATTACAGGCTCCAGAGAGAAAGATCGATGAAGAGCTCGGAGACTTTCATAGACGTTTATATCAGCATCGTCATCGCGGCGCCAATGATACTCATGCTGCTGCTTGTGATGATACAAATCAGCGGACTCGGCATCTCGCTTAGTCCGACCATGATTTCGCTCGCCATGGTTCTCGGAGTGGCGGGGATTAATTTCGTCTTCCTTATGTTCCTAAGATTCAAACAACCAACACAATGAAATTAAGCAAACTTCACATATTCGGAATAATTTCCGGACTGGTCCTGATAGCTGTGTCTCTGCTGCTCCTGAATACCAAGTTTTTCTTCCTGCTAATAGGAATCGGGATTATCCTGATCGCGACGCCTTTTGTCCTCTCGGTGATAAGGCAGGGCCAGATAGACAGCGAAAAAGAAGAAATGTTCCTCGAATTCGCGCGCGACCTTGTTGAAAGCGTAAAAAGCGGAACGCCGATAAACAAGAGCATAGTGAACTCGAAAGACAAGCCTTATGGCGCACTCACCATTCACGTGCAGAAACTCGCGAACCAGATCTCCCTCGGGATTCCGCTCAAGTACGCGCTCCAGACATTTTCGGACGACATAAAAAACGCGACGGTCTCGAGGGCGCTAACGCTGATAGGGCAGGCGGAAAAAGCGGGCGGAGACATTGGGAGAATCTTAGAAGCTGTCGCTTCCGCTGTAACCATGTCGGACAAGCTTAGCAAAGAAAGAGAATCCGCAACATCCACGCTCGTCGTTCAGGGTTACGTCATTTTCTTCATATTCCTCGTCATAGTCCTTGTCATGCAGTTCAAGATACTTCCGCTGCTCTCAAATTTCACTTCTTCGGGATTGGGCGGTGTCGGGAGCCTTCTCGGAGGAGGGCTTAGCGTGACCGGAACATCGAGCCCGACGCTGAACACCGGCGGAGGGAGCACAATAAGTTCAAGCGAGCTTTCCAATTCATTCCTGTTCCTGCTTCTGGCGCAGGGATTTTTCAGCGGACTCACGATAGGGAAACTCTCCAAGGGTTCGGTGAAAGCCGGAATAAAACATTCGTTCGCGATGATGATTTTCGCGTTCGTGGTCTCGACAGGAGCGAACATAATATTCGGATAAATTTTTAATCAGCCTTCAATTCATACAAAGATGAATCGCAGAAACAAAAGAGGTTCCCACATAGATGCCATAGTCTCATTCATAGTTTTCATAGGAATAATAGTTTTTCTTTACATGATCATCCAGCCGAAGATCGCGGCGCAGCAGACAAAGATGGAAGCCCTGAATTACATCGAGATTCAGGTCTTAAACAATATTTCCGGCAACCTGACATCGGTCTCCGTGGCGACGGCGGGAGCTTCGGGAAGCTGCTTCGAACTTCAGGGGTTCGTTTCAAATGCAGGCACGGGCCAGGCGGGACTCAAGGCCCATTATAACGGCTTGGGATACGAAGCGAATTATTCCGGAGACGATGCGTACGTTTACGACCAGTCCGGGGGAGACCTCCCGGAATTTTTTATAGTTTCGGGCTCTCCCGAATTTTCCCTGTCTTCCATTTCCGCGGGGAGCTGCCAGACGCTTGCGTATGAAAGCGGGAACGAAAATTATTCTATAGGCGAAGCGCGGACAGACTTGTACGCATTTTCGGGAAAAGTGGCGAGCCTCATCTCCGATTACGATTCAAGCTACAATTCGCTGAAGAGCGGATTTTCAATACCGGCCGGCACGGATTTCGGGTTCAGTTTCACTTACCAAAACAAGACAAACATCGGGACGGCAGACAAGGCTACGAGTTCAAACGTTTACGTTGAAAGCTTCCCAATACAATATGTCGATGACAACGGGAGCGTAAATGCGGGCAACCTGATAATAAGGGTTTGGTGAAATCCAACAGAATAAAAATGAAAAACAAAAAAGGATGGATAAGAGTTATTGAAGCGTTTCTCGCGGCGATGATAATTCTCGTCGTGCTTATCCTTGCGATAAACCAGCAGAGCGCGAAACAGCAGAGCAGCTCTTCCGTGATAGTCTACAACGCGGAGGTTTCGATATTGCAGAACATCGAGATGAACAATTCGCTTAGGGGTGAGATTATCGGCATTGGAGATTCCGCGCTTCCGCTGAATTCAGATAATCAGAGTTTTCCCCCGGATCTGAAGAACGCGATAGACTCTTTGGTTTCAGAATATTATCCTTTCCTCTCGTGCGGCGCGCAGATTTGCGGGATCGAAACGGACAGCGAATGCAATTACTGGAAAAAATCGAGCGGCGAACTTTACTCGCAAAATTCACTCATAACGGCGAACATTACGGACTACAATCCGAGGAAGATCAGCCTTTTCTGCACGACGGGGCAGTAATCAATCATCTCTTGAATGGCCGGAAGCTTCCTGCCAGTTTATCATCGGAACGAGATGTTTCAGAATTCGGACTGAAGCTTTTTGTTTTTCCATCACTTCGAAAATGTTTTTGTAAGCTTCGGGAGCTTCTTCGATGACAAAACCGGTTTTTATCCCCTGCATCTCTTTTTTCAATTTTTCGAGAGTGATTTGTTTTTTCGCCTGCGTCCTGCTCATCGCTCGTCCCGCGCCGTGGGAAGAAGAGTTAAGGAATTTCTTGTTTCCTTTTCCGCGAACAAGAAAAGACCCATCGCGCATGTTTCCCGGAATGATTCCGCGCTCGCCGCGTTTTGCCGGCGTCGCGCCTTTCCGGTGCACGAAAAGTCCTTTCTCGAGAAGTGCGTGGTTGTGGGTTTTGTTCACCCAAAGTTTCGATTCAAGTTTTTCTTCGAGAACTTTTTCAAGAGCGGCCACTACCCTGCGGCTTATTTCAAGCCGGTTCAGCAATGCATATTCGAGGCCGAAATCCAGAACATTAAAATATTCTTTTCCTATTTCGGAATCTGCCTTCAGCGGAAATGTCTTTTCAAATTCTTTTTCGCTTCCCGAAGTTTTTATCATGTACTTCTTAGCGATTCTATGGCCGAGGCCGCGGGAACCGCAATGCACGACGAGCCAGACAAAATCTTTCGATTTTTGGTTTTCTTCAGCATTAATTGAGGTAAAATGGTTTCCCGCCCCGAGAGTTCCGAGATCCCTTAATCCCACAGACTTTATGAATTGGTAAATAGATTTGTCATGTTCTTTCGATTTGAATTTCTCCAAGAGTTCATCAAATTTTTTTCTTGTTCCCTCCGAAACCGCGCTTCCTGAATTTGTTTTTCCGAGGCCCATGGGGACGGCTTTCTTCACGGCTTCGTAGATCTTGTCTTCGTTTTGTCTCACCTTTTCGAGAATCGATTTTCCTTTTATCTTAATAGCGATCATGCCGCAGCCGATGTCGTAGCCGACCCATGCGGGAACTATGTAATCGCGGGTTATCAGGACCGAGCCGATCGGAGCGACGTAACCGCGATGGGCGTCGGGCATCAGAGCCGCAGAAACCACAAAATCCTGCGAATAACATTCTTCAAATTGCTTTTTGCTTTCTTCGTCCAGATTCAGGGAATAATCGTAAATTTTCTTTTCCATTCAAGGGAAAGCAATAGGAAATTTATAAAGTTAAAGGGGGGCTATACTTTTGTTACTCCTTAATAGGTATTACAAATCATAAAGTTTATAAAGTCCGGAATGCTTAATATTTCATAAAATTATGACAAATAAATTGTCCAACCTTGAGATTCAAAGCGAATCCGACTTCTGCAATCATTACCCTGCAAAATTACCTTCTTCGAATTATTCTCCAAAGCCGAAAATGAGCAGTTTCAGGAAAGGGGTCACGCGAACGCTGGCTGGACTTTTGATGCTCGGCGCAAGCATCGTCGGCGCGGCGGGATTGTCTTCCTGCGAAAATCCATATCAACCCAGCACCACAAATACAAGCCAAACAACCAAGACAAATCATGCTCCGGAGATTACCTCATTTTCAATTAGTCCGGATTCGGGGAATGCCCCCCTTAATGTAACTGCAGATGGATCTGCAACGGACTCTGACGGAGATACTTTATCTTACAACACAGTAATAAAAGACAGCAATGGAGATACCATCAAGTCGGTTCAATCTAACTCAGTTGATTATACCTTCAAAAATTCAGGAAATTATGAGATTGTTTTTACGGCCACCGACGGAAAGATATCAAGATCTGAAAAAAAATTAGTCACTGTAAGCACTGCATCGACAAATCCCCCAACGGTGGATTTAAGTACAATATCAAACACGGATGCATATAACTCTTCACAGAATAGCCCTGATTTGGATGAAGAGACTCAAAGTGAGATCACGTTACCATTACAAGATTCATCTAATCAGGATGTAAGTTATACTTTGACAGGACATTTCGCAAATTTGGAAAGCGTGGCCTTAAATGGCAATATTCTAACATTAAAAAGCGGAGACATTTCAACAAATGAAAGTTATTCTGTTGACCTCGGATGCACCGAGACTGCAAACGGCAAGGCTGTAACAATAGATTCTCCATTAACAGGAATAATTCACAATCATCCAGATATTTCCATAATCGATGTGAAATCTTCCGGAGATAACGTCTCGATAAAGCAAGCAATAGCAGAAGCGGGATACGTTGATAGCAATGGCGTTTATCAACACCTTAACAATCTTGTCAGTAATAATGGAACAGAGACATTTAAGGATTGCAAAGAAAATGAAGGAGTCTACTCGACATCTGACGGGAAAATAGATTTCCAAATCGAGGAAAGAGCTGATGAACTCGCTAAGATAGCACCTAATGGATTTTCTGTAAAAGTAGGAAAAGGGGCCCCGGTTGAATATACAGACAGCGAAGAAAAAACACATGCAACGGCAAGCGGAAGCTTTTTGCAGACGCAAGATTTTTTGACAGATTCCAACGGAAAAGGAGATTATTCAGGATTAGAATTTGTAGTTGCGACTTATGATAATGATACGGTTGGGCTTCCCGGATCAGGAGCGACATACAGTCCCGAACAATTTTTTGATTTTTGTGATCAGATTAATTTTACTGCCCCTTATAATAATCCTGATGGAAAGCTTACGGTAAATTACAGCACAAATAATGTAGAATTATTATCTACAAGTCCAAATCAGGTGGATAATGTTTCATTTGCAGATATTAATTCTGTAAAACAAGCTATAGCATATTGGAAGGGAATAAAACCAGCATTACAATGGAATGGCCAGGCAGATTCCTCACTACAAAAAGGAAACTTTATTGGGGGTGTTTTATATCCAACACAAGATTGGGTAACCATTGTTCCAGTTAGTCCCACAAATAGTGTTCTTGGGGGAAATGATGGAATAACATTTGCTTATACTAATGATGCTAATCCAACTATAAGGGATGCCGTAATTTATTTGAGAAATAATTTAGAAGGGCCTCGATTGACTAAGCTGGCAGAACATGAACTTTACCTTACTCTTGCAGCACCTCAAGAATTATCTAAAGCCATAAAAACAGGAGAGACTCCCAGTCAAGAAAGCCTGAGTTCTCATGATGTGATTCTCAACTCGTTATCCAATCTTGATAAATGTTATATCGATAAGATTGCGACAGAATCTGCTTACGCAAACAAAAAGGCATCTTATGATTTGAGCTACAACTTTTAATAGCAAGTTTTTCTTCTGCAATTGAGAAATATTTATAAAACACATTTTATTAGATAGTCCATGAAAAAAAGAGTGATCGGACTTTTTGTTTTGTTGTTGGCAAGTATTTTGATTTCTGTTGGTGCTGTATCTGCAACTCCTTCCGGAACCTGCAGCGTTGTGCCAAGAGCAGAATGCAATTCCACTTCAAGTCCGCAAGGAAATATAATTATGGGACTCTACTCTCTTTCAAATTCTCATGCCCAAAACTCAACATACGCAATTTCATCTTCGGGGAATTACTCAAATGTTCTATGCTGCTGGTATCCGGTTTCAGGAACGGGGAGCACAGGTTGTGCCCCTGGAAGCGTCCCAACAAATAAGATAGTAGGATTATCTTCAGGGACAAATGCGCATGCAGAGGTAACTGGAGATACAAATTATACTGATAATGTTTGTTACAGTGGGTTAAGCTGCGTCAGCACAACAAGCGCATGCTCTTCGAGCTATCCAATGAATCTGTTCAACTTGAGTCAGGATTCCAATTCTCATGTGGATTCAAGTTCAACCGCTGGATTTGGAACACATATTTGTTGTGCTTTTGGTGGTGGTACGGGAGGAACGGTTTCTCAATGTACAATAACATCTGCAACATGGGGTTCAAGTTCAGTTAATACCGGAGGCAACGTGGCAATGAGAATCACAGGAACTAATTGCGACAGCGCTGCAATAGATTACACAATTTATGATTCAAATGGAGACCAATACGGAAGTGTTATTCAGGGAACTCCAAACGCAACGTGGAGCAATATCCCTAATCTGCCGGCCGGCACAGATTCGGAAAAGTTCACTTTCAATGCAACGGCGGCGTTATATGGAAGTTCATACACCAGCGGAAAATTAACAGTAACCCAAAGCACAACACTTACCCAAGCACAATGCAGCGATTATACTAATTCAGCAGATTGCGTTGCAGATTTAAATAATGCAAAATCAACAGACAACCAGCTGGCAGTATTAAGCGGTGAACCAGGGTTCCAGTATGCTTCTTGCAATTGGAGCTCGACTACACAAGTATGCTCTCTTGTAGGTTATTTTGGTTCTTCGCCAGATCCGGGTGTAAGCATTCCTTCATATTGCAGCGGAAGCACCTGCCTAAAATTTTCAGGGTGTGACAATGGATACACTTTGTGCGAGAATATAAATTCCACAGAAAAGAATTATTATTGCTATTACGGAGATGCCTGCCCAAGCAACAGCGGGACAGCTGAAATGCCTCAAGGAGATGGGCTTTGTACAACTTATTCCGTCGGAGATGTTCCCGATGAAGGATGCAGCAACTCCGGTTGCGGCGCAGGGGCTCAAGATACCTGTGTCATAGGAACAATATGCTTGAAGACTGATACTGGAGGATACTGCAACGGAACTGTAACCGGAAACAGCAATTGCCTTAATGGGGTATGCTATCAGAATCCAGGAAGTTTAGTATTGACTGGCGGATGCGGAGATGGATACAATTTGTGCAATTATAATGGAGCTGGCTTTTGTTATCCTGGAAATTGCACCGACGTGGGAGCAACAGATGTGGGAGAAGGTTCTTTGACATGCCGCCCCGCAAACAGCACTTATTCAGGAGACAGCTGTTCGACAACTGCATGCCTCAAGAGCACTAAAGATAATCCGCTTAAAGGATCATGTTCTGGAGACTCTTTCTGCCTTGCGGGAGTTTGCTATTCTCCGACGGCATATTCGGGGACATGCGTCGTCCAGTCATCGACAAACGGAACCTGCGCTAGCGGAGGAGTTATAACTCTCAATATGACCGCTACGTGGATAGGCGATCAGAGCAGAGTTCCTCCAAGTTGCACGAGCGGAGTGAAGAGCGTTGAGTGCCCGGCGCAGGAGCAGTTGCCTTTCTTTAAATGGTGGAATCTTGCGGCGACGGTTGTTGTTCTCGCGCTAATCTATATCGTTGTTGCGCTCTCCATGAAAAAGAAGAAAGAGACAAGGCATAAGACTTCGAAGCGCAAAACATCCGGAAAGAAAAAATAATCCTGTTTTTGGAAGCAATATTTATAAAATGTAGTTTCATGTTTAATGCATGAAAAGAGTGATGCTTGCAACGGCGACCGTTTTGGCTGTTGCATTTTTTATCGGACTTGCGCTTGCAAGCGCGGGCGCAAGCGCAACGGGATCGATTGAATCAAACTACTCGTATGGCGGAAACATAACGGGATCTCTGAAGATAAACTTCAGCAACATACCTTACAATTCGACTTTGAGGGGAATCGCGGGTTCGAATGAAACGAACATCTCTTTGATGGATTTCATAAACATCCAGAAAAACTTTGCAAGAGGCACAAATTATACGTGTTATCCTTACGACTGCAATCCATCTTATTCTGCGACAGGAGCAACCTCATCCAAAATAAACCTGCAGGTCAACAAAGGTGAATCCAAGGCTGTTGGACTGATTATAACGGGAACAATTACAAATAAAGGGGTATCTGATTTTTCATTGAGCGCTACGAGCGACGCTACGCAAAATCCGACTCAACCTCCATTGGAAGTAATTCCTCTGAACAACAGCGATCTTAAATGGACTTCTGAAGCGCCTTCAGGGCAATATGAGGGCACAAGATATGAGGGGGGATATGAAAGCCAGTATAATTTACCCACCTCTGTGAATATAAATAGCGGAAAGTATTGCGAGAGAGTTCAGTTGACAATTTCACCTTTAGTTGACATTGGGATAAGCAATCTTTCGGGAAGCGGAAGCTCCAGCCTGACCCTCTCAATTCAAAATTCAAAGAGAACTGAAATAGGAAAGTGTTCAATACAGGGCGGCAATTATAATGAGGCATTTAAGGATTGTCTGGCCCAGAATAATGGAAACAATGTTACGATATCCCAGGCAGGAGATTATTTCGTTTGCATAACCGGGTCAGACACAGACCAGTATACAATGCCACAAGAAAAGACTTCCCCCATATACGGAGATTATAATCAACAGGGTTACACTGTCGACACTCCGCTGTTTGCTGTTCTTGGTACGTTTGCTCCCGCAGGAAGCTTCACTATAAACAGCGCCAAAGTTTCTAATATAGAAGATGATATTGACACATACCTAAAAGATAAATATAATAATAACTGTAACCCTAGTTGCGTGATTCCGATAATATTCAATTCGAATCAAGACCAAACTTTGACAATGAACGCAAGCTTGACAGTGGATACTACGGGAGGGAGTTATACTTCCCACGATCTGGCCCATGCTGAAATGTCCAGCGCAACTCTTGTAAGCACTGCAGGCTTCCAGAACTTCTCGCTTGACAAAGCCAATTTTTCCGTCGGGGATTTCGGAAGCCACAATTTCATCCTGAAACTCTTCAACGGGATCAGTGCAGTTACGCTCTTTCAGCAGAACATAAATGTAAAAAGGGTTCCAAGAGTATCCATTGTAAATCCAACAATAACAACGGCTGCAATTCCTCAAAAATTTTATGCTATCGTTAATACTTATGGTTCAACATCAAATATCACTTCTTACACCTGGAACTTTGGTGATGGGAGCGCTGCAACAACAACCAAGACAAATTCAGCGACGCACACTTACGCCAACACAGGAACGTATCCAATGAACGTCTCCGTAACAAATTCAAAGGGGCTTAGTTCAACTACAAGTTTTACAATATCTGTGAAGACTCCGAAAGACGCGGTCAACTCTCTTTTGAGCGCAGATTATGCCGGACTGAAAAGCATCCAGACCACGCTAGGAAGCGGGTATTCGACATTTGTGCAAGGAGAACTTAGCCGAGCGCTCGACCTTAGCAGCATAGCAACAAGACTGGATGAACTAAAACAAGAAAACGCAAGCGCCTCGACAGATCAGGATTACACAAACATAATGAACAACATTACAT
>JBJKQQ010000039.1:0-10044 GCA_046705325.1 Candidatus Pacearchaeota archaeon
TATTATTACCTCTGCTCCCTCTTGCGGGTCCGACAGGTCCTCTTCTTGGATGTCGGGATCCCCACTGATAGTTTCCTCCTCTTCTGTGGTTTTGGGCATCGTAATCTCTGCGCGCAACATGCATGGCATTTTGGTGGGCAATCTGTTCATTTCTTGTTCTCAAGCGCCTTTCTTCTTCCTCTGTCTGTCTTCTTGCCGCTTCTTCCTGCTGCCTTTGTTGTCTTCTTTGCAGCCGGAGCTGTCTTCTAAGCTGCCTGTTTGAATTTCTCTGATCCCGGTTTCCTCCGCCTACCCTATCTTTTTTTTTATGACGAGCGATTAAGCCTACAATTATGAAAACAAGCCCTATGGCCGCCGCCGCGCCTTTTTCGTAAATCCAACTTGTCAGCGTCAGGATCAGGAGGATTACCCCTACTATGACGAGCATGTTTCCGAAGCCGAGCTTTTTTCCGCTTTTCCTCCAACGGATTTGCGATATGATTATCAGGAATGCTGTTGCCATTATCGGCAGGACTGCGTAGAGAGTTCCGTTAGATATTCCCAAGTGGAGGGTCAGGAAATTGAGCGTTATGCTGTTGAAATCTATTGTGTTATTGAGACCGTAGATTATCAGCAGCGAGAGGCAGATCGATATAATGGAAGCTATGGCTTTATTGCCTTTGAACATTTTGGATGTCGAGAAGAACAATATTGCGAAAAATACGACGAATAATATGGCTGAAATCACCAGCGAAGGGTCGAGGCTTTGGATCAGGCTTTGAAAAGAAAAGTTTCCGTAGCTTTGGTAAGAGAACGCGCTGACAAAATTGAGGGCGAAAAGCGAAACGGCGGGCAGCGCGCCTAAAATCAAGCCTCTTTTTTCCATACCTTGTTTTAGCTTTTGGTTTTTATAAATTTATGTTTGTTGTTTTTAATCAAATGCAGCTCTGTGGCGAGGAAAATTAATCTCACAATTCGCCCCGCCCAATTCGCGCCCGCGATTTGTAATCCGTCCGCAGCCCCGCCGCCGCCCAAGAATGCCAAATCGCAAATGCTCGGCTCCCCCGAGGCTCCACCCAAGTTTTTATCACCCCTCCCTTGTAATAATGCTTAGATTAAGCCTTAGAAAATATTGCGGTTTGACATAATAGATATCTATAGAACTTTCATATATTTTTGAATCTCCACAATAACTTTTTAATTGGATTAAACTTCCTTAAGGGATGGTTTTGAAAAGCGGAAAAGTTAAAGGTTCGTTCGACGTTTTCGGGAACATTGCAATCGTGAAATTTCAGCCGGATGCGAAAGCGAGGGAAAAGAAAAAGTTCGCTGAAAAATTGATGAAAGAAAACAAGGCTATCACGGCGGTGGTGGAGAAAGTCGGGAAGTTCAGCGGCAGGTTGAGAAAACAGAAGACGAAACATCTTGCGGGAGAGAAGACAAAGGAAGTTTTGTACAGGGAGAACGGATGCACTTTCAGGTTCAATATAGATGACACTTATTTTTCTTCGCGGTTGAGCGGCGAGCGGAAAGAGATTGCGGGCAAGATTCGGAAAGGCGAAAAAGTCTTGGTCATGTTCGCCGGCATTTCACCGTTTTCGATCGTGATTGCGAAGCTTTCGAAAGCCGCTGTTGTTTATTCGAATGAGCTGAACCGAAAAGCGAACGAGTACGCGAAGATGTGCATCGAGCGGAACAAGCTGAAAGGCCGCGTGGTTTTGATTCCCGGAGACATAAAGAAAGTCGCGAAGAAATTATCTGAAGTAGTTCCAAAGTCCCGCCAATCCGCTCCCCGACCGCCCACCCCCAGAGAGAATAAAAATAAATCTTTCGGATCGGAAAATGCGCCAAACAAATTCGATGTTATCGTCATGCCGCGGCCGCAGCTGAAAGATTCTTTTTTGAACGAGGCTTTTATTCTGTCGAAGAAAGGGACGCGGATTTTTTATTACGATTTTTGCAAGAGCGACGAGTTCGATTCTATTGTAGAGAAAGTGAAAAGCGAAGCGCGGAAAGCCGGCCGGAAAATCAAGATCTTGCAGGTGAAAAAGGCCGGTGAAACCGGACCTTACAAATACCGGATAAGGGTTGATTTCAGGGTGTTGCGATTATTCCCTTGGGTCTATTAATGCCAATGCGGCTCCAATAAAAATTAACAAAAAGGATAAGAAAACTGCAATATTAACAGGGAATGCAGAAATAGAGATTACTCTTCCTGTAGGTGATAATCCAAGGAAGATTATAGAACCTAACCCAAATAATAAAAATACTGCGCTGAAAATTCGTTTAAATAATTTATATGCATCCATGAATACATTAGTTTTCCCCATAAGTTTTGCCTGGTTTCTATGTCCGGAACCAAAGCCTCTTGAGAGGTAGTATACTCTTTTGCCTGCAGGAGTGACATACCCCCTTACGCTCCCGTATGTGATTAATTCTCCAATGCCTTTTCTAACTTCATCTAGTGTGGTTTGATATCCCTCGCTTGTTAAAACGTCTTTTATCCTCGAAGTTGTTAATCCCCTAGAGGGTCCAGAACTCATTGATCTTAATATCTCTTTTTCAACATCACCTAGTTCTTCTAGTCGCTTCATGTTTTATTAATTAGTTCTTTATTTAAATTCATTTCGGTTCGATTTTATTTCAATACAAACCTTCGCCTTCGGCGCTTATCGCCGTCGGCGCTTCGCCTCCGTGCCAGGTGAATCTCGGGCGTATTCGCATCGGATAGATTCTTTCGGAGTTGTCATCGAGAATTATCGCGGAGCCTTTAAGACCCGGGAGATCGTCCATGTATTTTTTTATTCCGGTCATGAGATAAGACTGCATGATATAACTAAGAGCCTGGATGTCGGGCTGGCTTGTAACTCTGTGAGATATCACAATGTCGGATTGGGTCATGACATCTGTGTGGATTTTTCCTGGCTGTTGGGTCGCCATAACCAAAGAGATTCCAGGCTGGCGGCCTTCTCTCAAAAGTTGAATCAGTGCATCGGACGCAGCGGTTTTTCCGGTCAGCGGGAGAAATTCGTGAGCCTCGTCGATGAAGAGCCATGTCAACGGAGTGTCTTTCAGGCTGATCGATGAAAGATAACTAGATCCTTTTCCGATGGATTCTATTTCCTCTTTTTTCCTGGATTCCATTCTTTCATTGAAGATTTTTCTGGAGATGAGGCTAATTACGAGCGCCCGGACGTTGAACGCGCCGATCGAATTGTAAACGCTCAAATCCAAAACGGAGGTCGTTCCGGCTGTTATTAGGTCGCGGATTTTTGTTGATTCTTTTTCGCTTTCGGAGAAAACCCCCCACGTTCGTGCCGCTTCGAAAAGGGCGGACGCAGCGTTTTTTACTTCTGCTGAAGACCTTTTGTCGGCTTCGAATTCATCGAGGATTTTCGAGATGCCGAACCTTCCTCTCATCTTCAAATTGTTTATCGCACGTTCGATTAGGACCGCTATCGGGTTTGTCATTTCCAAACCAAAGGTCAGGATCCAGTCTTCAGGATTTAGTTCGGTTACATCCAGCGCGAATTTTTCGTCGATCGGGACGCCTTTCTGGACGTAGCTGTCGTAGTGGCCGAACGGGACGAAGACTTTCACGGGCAGGCTTTTCGTTTTGAGTTTCCATTCTTCGAGCAGTTCGCGGTCTTTTTCGTTGCGGTATTTCATTGTCCAGTAAATGCCCATCGTGTCGAAAATCAGCGAGGCCACGTTTTGGCTGACTTCGCGCGGCAGATTTGAGATTTCTTCCGCCATGACGCCGAGAGTGTAGGACTTTCCGGAACCTCGTTTTCCGGCAACGAGAACCACGTGGCTTCGCGCGACGTCCATGAGGATCCTGTTGCTCAACGAAGTGTACTGGCCCATCTTGACGTAGCCCTTGCCGATGAAAATCAGACCCCGGTCGCCGAACTTTTTCTTGTCCGACGCGTTTCGCCCGATGATTATATCATAAGGCATGTTAGAAAGTTCCTCTTATTTTTACCATAGAATTAGCAGGGGCGGGGATTTTTTAATTGTTTTGATGCTCCGAAATATGTTTATCGTCTTGGGCCATCGCGGATGCTTAAAAGATGCTCATAGAATCGTATTGCCCTGCCATCCTCTTCTTTTACAGCCTTCTTCAGACTTTCTATTAATCTTTTTTCTTTTACTCCGGAGTAATCATCCAAGGTGCCCATTGGTTGATAATTAGATTGGGCAGAATATTCTGATTGGGCTTCGGCCTGCCTTAATGCCGTAAGGGACGCTTCTCTTGCTTCTTGATGATCTTCTTCCAGATTTTTTCTTAATTCGTCGCTCATGACCATGCTCATTTATTGGCTTGATTCCTTTTAAATTTTGGGTTTTCTCAAGGTTTAAATAAATAAAAATCTTCGGAGTTTCATGAAAACGAAATTTATCCCTATAGATTTTAGCTATTTTGACTACGATGGAAGGAACTATGCCCGGATTACCGGGAGGGATGACAAAGGGAAGCGGATTTGCGCAATTGATTCGTGCGACGTTTATTTTTGGGCTGTGCTGAAAGACAAGCTTGGGAATGAGAAAATCCAGAAACTTGTCGAGAAAATCGGGAAGATAAAGCTGGATGTCAAGGGCAGGCAGACAAGGGTTGAGCGTGTTGAAGTCCATGACAAGAAGTTCATGAGCCAGCCAGTGAAAGTTTTGAAGATTTTTGCGACGAATTACAAAGATTTGCATGAAATCGCGGACCATTTGGGAATGGATGAAATTGAAAAAAGGAGAGGCTATGATTTGGGTTTTGTAACACATTACATAATGGAAAAGAAAATCGTGCCTCTGAGTTGGTATGAAATTGAAGGCGAGATGCTTGAGAACAGCAGGGAGTTCGGAGGAGTTGATAATTCCCTGGATGTTGACTTTTGCATAAAGCTGCAGTCTGCGAAGAAGCTTGACAAGGCAGATTTCAAACCAAAAGTCTTGGCTTTCGATATCGAGACGGACGAGTTCAGAATAGGCAGGGGAAAAATCCTGATGGTCTCGCTTGTTTCGGAAGGATTCAGGAAAGTCATAACCTGGAAAAAGCCGGAGAAGAAATTCAATCTGGATTTTGTCGAGTATGTTTCGGATGAAGCAGAGCTTTTGGAGAGATTCGTAGATTACGTTCGGAAAATTTCTCCGGATTTTCTTACCGGATATTTCAGCGACGGGTTCGATATGCCTTACCTTAAATCGCGCGCGGAAGAGAATGGCGTGAGGCTTGCTTTGGGATTGAACGGAAGCCAGCCGGTTTTTCATCGCGGAGCTGTGTTGACCTGCAGAACCGATGGAATTGTGCATGTTGATCTTTTGAAATTCGTGGACACGGCTTATTCGCAGTACATGCAATCCGAGACTCTTGGGCTGAATGACGTTTCTAAAGAATTTCTTGGAGACAACAAAAAAGACTTCAAGTTCAAGTCGACTTCGGAGATGTCGGAGAACGACTGGAAAGATTATTTTGAGTATAACCTTCATGATTCTGATTTGACTTATCGGTTGTTCTTGAAATTCTGGCCGGACATGCTGGAATTTTCGAGAGTAATGCAGGAACCGCTGTTCGAAGTTTCGAGGAATGGGATGTCGAAAAATGTCGAGTCCTACATAATTCACAATCTGGAAAAGTTCAATGAGATTCCGGAGAAAAGGCCGATGCACGATGAGATTGGCAGGCGAAAGAGGATGGGAAAATATGAAGGGGCTTTCGTTTTCCAGCCGACGCCCGGCCTTTACGAAGACCTCGTGTTTTTTGATTTCACGAGCATGTACGGGTCTGTAATCGTGACTTATAATCTTTCGGCTTCGACGCTGCTGGATAAAAAAGAGAAAGGCTCCACGGAGGTTTTGCTGTCTGAAGGAAAGGACAAGGTTTATTTCAGCAAGGAGAAAGGATTTTTTCCCGCGATTCTGGAAGAGATAATCGCGAAGAGAAAAAAATACAAGTTAGAGCTTAAGAAAAAAGAAGATGCGATAACACGCGCAAGGAGCAATGCGTTCAAGCTGCTGGCGAATGCATCTTATGGTTATCTCGGTTTTTTCGGGGCGAGATATTATTGCCGGGAAGCCGCCGCCGCGACAGCAGCTATGGCGAGGAAAGCGATACTTGACACTATAGAGAAAATAAAAAAGCAAAATTTCAAAGTCGTTTATTCCGACACAGACTCGATCGCTTTTTTGACCGGAGGAAAATCCGACAAACAAATTTCAGGGGTTTTGAAAAAACTTAACTCCGAGTTGCCCGGAATCATGGCACTGGATTTGGAAGGATTTTTCAAAAGGGGAATTTGGGTCACGAAGCGAAGCGGCGATTTCGGGGCGAAGAAGAAGTATGCTTTGATTGGCGAAGACCATAAACTGAAAATAAGAGGTTTTGAAACTGTTCGGAGAGATTGGTGCGCTCTTTCCCGAGAAACTCAGAACAAAGTCTTGAGAATGATTCTGGAAGATGGAAATGAAAAGCGGGCTCTGGATTTCATCAAAAAGGTAGCGAAAGAAATCAAGGCGAGAAAGATTTCGAGAGATGAACTCCTGATAAGGACGCAGCTGAAAAAATCTTTGTCAGAGTACAAGGCAGTTTCGCCGCATGTCGTTGCAGCGCGGAAGATGGAAGAACAAAAAATCCCAATCGACGAAGGCGCGCTGATAGAATATTATATTGCGGAAACTGAAGATGGCGTCAAAGGCAAAGGAAAAAAATTGGTTCGCGACAGAGTCAAGCTTGCAAGCGAAGAAGGAGAGTATGATGTTGAATATTATCTGAAACACCAAATCCTGCCCGCGGTTGAAAATATTTTGCAGGTTTTTGGGATAAACATCAATTCGATTTTAGAATCTAAGAACCAGACGACGCTGGGTGATTTTTGAGATTAATAAAATCCAGCAACTTTTTGATTCTCTTCTTGGTTCTCTTGAGACGGCGCTCTCGGAGCAAATGGATCTTCTACTTTGATTCCCATATTCCTGAGCCGTTCTAACTCCATCCTAACTCTCTCCTGTTTGGGTATTTTATACCATTCTCTTAACTTTTCTTCTTCTCTTTTGATCAGGATAGCTTCCCAGGAGCTTAATTCATCTCTTAGGATATTAGATTTATACTCAAGAGGGTTTGTGGCTCTCTTAGGGTCTGTAACTTGATGTGTTCTATAATGCCTTATTGCCTGTTCTTTGCTTTCTCTGAATTCCACTTCCGGATCGTTCTCATCTTTGCAGTATCGAGGGTTATAGGTTCTTTTTCCATCCGACTTCCTAACAGACATCTCAAATATTCTTGGTCTGTTGTTTATCTTCATCATCTTAATATACATAATTCTATCTCCCAGATTTATTATGTCCACTCCGGGGAAGTTTCTGGATCGGTAGACTCTTCCAGGTATCATGGAATCATTCATGGATCTTTGCAAATCATAGCCTGCTACTCTTCCTTCTACAGTAGTTCTGCTTGTTCGATAATTTCCTGTTATTGATCTTTCTGCTGTCGCTTCCATTTCTTAACTACTATAAAGTGGCTATTTAAAACTTTTGTAGGTGTGTTTTTATCTTTCTAAAAATCATTTCAGCCAGTGCAAACCCTGGAAATCAAATTTGAAATCGATGCACATGCTGCCGAAAGTTTGCTTTATGCGTTTTTTGTCGCCGAAGAAGAGTATGCAGCCTCCGCCGCCGGAGCCGCAGATTTTTGCCGCGAGCGCGCCGTTGGCTTTGCCTTTTGCTATAAGTTTTCTGATATTGGGCGGAGCCTGATTTTTGCTTAGCTTTTCCCGCGCCGCGGTTTCTTCATTCAGCAAAGACGCGAACTTGTCAAGGTCTGATCTTTCCAAAGCGTGTTTCATTTCTATTGCGATGCGCTTGATTCTCAAAAAGTCTTTTGTATTTTTTCCTTTTTTTAGGTTTTCAATCATTCTTCCATTGGTGTTTCCGGAAAAATGCGGCTTGCCCGTGTAGACGAGAATCAGTTTGGATTCGAGTTCCCTGATCGTTGAAGGTTTCAGCTTTAGCCTGTGGACTTTTACTCTGTTGTTCTTTCCAAATTCCAGAAAATTTATGCCGCCGAAAGCTGCTGCGTATTGGTCCTGCTTGCCGCCGATGAGGCCCATCGATTGTTCCAATTTGTAAACGCCTTCCGCAAGTTCCATTTTGTCTTTGGCATTTTGGAACCTGTGTTCTTTGATTAGCGAGAGCCAGACGAGATTCATCACTCCGCTTGTTCCTAAGCCTGAAGAAGTCGGGATGTTGCCTTTGTATTCCAGAGAAACTGTTTTGTTGCCTGAAGCCAATTCGCCGGTTACATAATGGCTGATTGCTGCGTTGATGACTGCGCCGCCGTGAGTCGAAGGGAAAGGCTCGACGTCTGTTGTTCCTCCTCCAAAGTCTATGCGAACAGGGGCTTTGACGCGCTTGACAGTTTTAGAAAATCTTGCAGGTTTCACCTTTTTCATGTTTAACAAAAGTTGATTGGAGTTTTAAATGTTTGTTATGCTTTCAGGAGTTTTCTGTTCTTGAGATATTCTCTCGCCTTTTCGTTGAAGTTTTTTGTCCCGAGCAGATTGCTGAAAAAAGATTTGCTTGAACGGAGTTGACTGTCGATGAGGCGCTTTTGCTGCCTGAATAAGGAGTTGTCTGCGCGAAGATTCTCCGCGTAAAAGATGACATAATCCCTGTCGGCTTTTGGCGCTTTTTTCAAAATCATTTTAATTCCTCACTTATCACTTTTTCGCACTCTTTAAATTTTTTCTCTTTGAGAGTATCGCCCCAAACTTGATCCAAAGAATAATCAACTTCTTCAAGAACCTGTTCGGAATGCAGTGATTTCCAGATATCCGGATTTCATTAACTTATTAAACATATTCTGATACTGATTTTTATGAAGAGAGAACTTAGATTGAAAGAAGGATTTACTGATCGGATGAAGGAACTTCTTGGCGGAGAATATGATGACTTTATCAATTCGCTGGAAGGCGAGCCTCTGCGGTCGATAAGAGTCAATGAACTTAAGATTTCCGTTCCGGAACTGAAGAAGAAACTTGAAGCAAAAGGCTGGGAGATTGAGCAGCCTGTGATGGGCCATCCTGAGATTTTTGTTGTTAGTTCTGAGTTGGAGCCCGGCGAGATAGGGAGGAGTTTTGAACATTTGCTTGGTTATTATTATGTCCAAGAAATATCCAGCATGTTGCCGGTGATTGTTCTTGATCCGAAGCCTGGAGAAACAGTTTTGGATTTGTGCGCTTCGCCGGGGAGCAAGACAACACAAATTGCCTCAAAGATGAAAAATACTGGTCTGATAATCGCTAATGAAGTTGAATTCGGGAGAATGAAAATTCTTTCTTCGAATCTTGAAAGATGCGGGGTTGCAAATGCTGTTGTTACAAAAAAGGACGGAGTCGTGCTCTGCGATAAGTTTGCCCGCGAAGGTTTCGAGTTCGACAAAATTCTTGTGGACGCGCCATGCTCCGGCGAAGGGACTTTGAGGAACAATCCCAAGACTGCCGTGATGTGGAATGCAAAAGGAATAGGGAAGATGTCTAGAATCCAGAAAAGGCTGATTGCTTCGGCTTTCAAAGCTTTGAAAACAGGAGGCGAACTTGTTTATTCAACGTGCACTTACGCGCCGGAAGAAGACGAGGAAGTCATAGATTTTATTTTGAATGAATTGAAAGGCAGGGTCGAAATCGAGAAAATAAATCTGCCGATAAAACATCACACCGGAATTTTGAAATGGCAGGACAAGGAATATCTTGAAGACGTGAAAAGCTGCTGCAGAGTTTTTCCGTTTGATGCGGACACCGAAGGATTTTTCATAACTAAATTGAGGAAGTTGAGATGAAACCGAAAACGAAAAAAATACTGTCGAAGATTTTCAAAATAATCTGGATTGCTTTCGGATGCTTCTTGGCTTTGATGTTTATCGTTTCCATAATCCACGCCAAGAACCTCTCCGGAAACGGGTTTTCGGCGATTGGGGTGGGGATAGCTGCGGGAATCTTTATTGCGATGACTCTTGGAACTTTGGCTGTTTATGCAATTGCAACCGGATTGTTCTTCTTTGTTCGGTGGTTGGTGAGGAAG
>JBJKQQ010000040.1:0-12233 GCA_046705325.1 Candidatus Pacearchaeota archaeon
TTCGCTTTGCAAAACTTTTCCAACCTCGTGATTCGTCTTGTAAGAATAAGAGATTTTAAATCCAAGATTTTTCAAAATCTCAACTTGTGATAAAAGTTTCTTCTTGCTTAAAATAAATTTTGCTTTAGTCATTGTCCAAACCAGCTATAGCAGAAGATAATGCACTGGCATTGTCAATATTGAAAGATATCCAATAGTATCCTCCAGCATCATCTTCACCAAAAACTTTCCTCCATCCATGCCGTTCATAAAAATTTCTGCCTGCGGGATTAAAGGGCGAGATTCCATTGATGGCAACTGCAAAACGCCCGGAATCTAAAACAGCTTGATTTACCTTTTCAAGAAGTTTTGTTCCATATCCTTGTCCTCGATAACCTCTATCCACAAAGAAGTCATGTAAAAGATAAAAAGGGACTTCAAGATTATTATGCCTAACAAAACGCCCCATAATCTTCGCCCTTCCAACGCAAGTTTTTTCAGGATTCAAAATATCTAAAATAATATCCGCAGTCATTTCTCCTCCAGCAAGCCTTCTTTTTTCATTTTATCCAAAACCGAAGACATCATCAGAGGAAAAGTTATGGAAACATCTCCGATGACTGTCGCAGCCTCCGCGCTGTCCTTAAGTTTTCCCCAAGACTTCGCCTCTTCCGTCGTCGCTCCGCTCATGCTCCCTGAGCTGGCGTGGCTCGTCGTCATGTAAACGGCGTAATCGAAACCCCCGGACAAAAGCGCGGAGAAAACCGCGTAATGCTTGCTTATCGAGCCGCCGAGAGCAATCAGGCCTTTTTTCTCGTCGAAATCCAAATCAAGAATTATCCTGCTCATATCCATGATGGTATCGACGATAAAATCTTCATGCTTCTGCTGGAACATAAAAAGATGAAATCCGAATGAAGAATCAACAATCCCTGGGCAGTAAATCGGAATGTCGTTTTTCGCAGCCTGATACAAAATCGAGTTTTCCCTGCCTTCAAACTGTTCCAGCATCAGCCCGATTTCTTTCAAAAGTTCCGAAGATGAAATCCTTTTTTTCTTTTCGTAAATCCTTCCGAGAAACTCTGCCATGAGGTCTTCGAACTTCATGTAACTTTCAGTGTTTATGACAAGGTTTCCTACACGGTTTTCGCCTTTTTCATGAAGCGCGGTGTCATCTGCATAGAAGTTTAGGATTGAGAATTTTTCGCCGAGGGTTTTCATTATGTCTTCTTCAATGCTTCCTGAAGTCGTAACCAAGATGCTTGGAATTTCAAGCCTGCAAAGCTGGGCGAAGAACCCCCTCAACCCAGAAGTCACCATATTGGAAGTGAAAGTCAGGAATATCTTTGCCTTGGCCCGCTTCATTTTCATCACGACTTTTGCAGCTTCGTTAAGCTCAACCGCCTGATATCCGAGATTTCCAAATGCATCAACGCACTCATCGAGAGTCATGCCAGGTTTCCACAGAAAATCTTTGATATTTTTCATGTTTCAGAAAGTTAGCAAAAAGTTTAGATAATAGAGTTCAAGCTACAATTAAAGAATTGGTATCGCAACGCAGTTCGTGAAACTCATGGGGATTCAAAAAATTTCGATTATTTAAGGCTTTCGAAAAATAAACTTGACTATTTCTTCAGTCGATCAAACTCGCTTTTTGGGACATAAAGAGTTTTTCCACCAATATTAACTCCAAAAAGAACCTCTTTCTCTAACTTTTCATACTGCGACCACAAGAATCCTCGTGTCCAGACCTTGTTAAAAGTGATTTCATCAGGAACACCATCCCCATTTACATCTCTATAAATTGGAGGATGGGGCTTTTCAGCTTGAACTGTAGAATAAAA
The DNA here is from genome assembly GCA_046705325.1 of Candidatus Pacearchaeota archaeon. Lineage (GTDB taxonomy): Archaea > Nanobdellota > Nanobdellia > Pacearchaeales > GW2011-AR1 > JAKLIN01. Next base: position 1,824 of record JBJKQQ010000040.1, read on the forward strand.
TTGTACTCCCACAGTTAGACCTGCTAGAGCCACAGCGAGACCTGCAAAAGTGCCGTAGATAAGCTTTCCGATGCCCATTATTTTTCAAGAGATAGACATCTTATAAATTTTTAGATACTTTAAGACACGAAACAATGCCACTCCCTCGCATACATTAAATCACGAAAATACTTTTAAACTCTCAAAATTTACAAATTTCACAATGAATAAATGGGTTGAATTGTTGATAGGGCTATTGATTGTGATAGGGCTGATAATCTTCACGTTGTCATCCTCATACTGGGGAGCATTCTGGAATTTCAAGCATGCTGCATGGGAATTCCTTAAAGGCGGAATCGTCTGGGGAGTAGGCCTTATCGGCTTGGTCCTTATAGTTCTCGGACTTAACGATTTAAGGCAATAATTCTGTTTTGAAGTTTTACAGATAGGTTTCTAAAATAATCACTAACGATTTAACCGAAAAGGTTCGTTAATCAATCTAAAAAAGAGGTAATGGCTTTAATATAAATATGCGAGCGAAGCGAGCGTAATAAGGGTGCGGCGGGCGGGAAAACTTAACAAAATAAATTCATCCCAAAACAGAAATCAAAGTTCCTTCTATTATCGCCGCGATTGCCAGAAGCGGGATGACAACTGAAATGAAAACTCTCAATGCATTAATGAAATTTTCCTTGACTTCATCCTTGTTTTTCAGCAAAACATTTCCAAGTTTCATTCCCATTCCCAACGATATAAAAACCGCGGGCAGCTCGAAAATCCCATGGGGGAGAAGTTTCCATAATACAAAAATCCCGTCCTGGTCGACGCTCAGCCTTGACACAAATCCAAGGAGGTAACCGTTGAAGACGGAAACGAAAACAGGAAAAATTCCCAACAGAATTCCGAAGACCCATCCGAACAAACTGCTCTTCGCGTTGTTAAAAAAAATAAAAGTTATAAGGCCTGCCGGAGAAAGCCCCGCAATCTGGCTCGCGATCTCTTTGATATATTTTACAAGCAAATCATGAATCTGGCTCGAGACCGGAACAAAAAATCCTGCCAGCGCGAAAGCGAAAAAAATTCCCACAATTATCCAGATGAATTTTCCGGAACTCTTGATGTAATCCCAGCACTTCGCGTAATTATCAACAAGAAAATTTTTGTGTTTCTTTTTTCTTCCTGCTTTCTTCCATTTAATCATCTGGAAAAAATCTTCGAGATCATTTTAGTTTTTCTCGGAAACTTGTATCTTAGATAAAATCCGTAAGCCAGTCCCGCGACAAGCCCGCCTAAGTGCGCTGAATTTCCTATCGGCAGCTCGACAAAAAGCCCGACAATCACAAGCGGGACTATCGCCGCGAGCGGCAGGACCCAAAACGGCATCTGGATCGGAAGCGCGAACTTGTAAATTTTCGGATTGAAAGAAAATATAAGGAATATCGAAGCGAAAATGTAAATGTTCAATATGATGCCGAGCGCCACAAGGAACGACGCGTTCGGAAATGCGCTGTTCAAAAAATACTCAAGGATTATCGCAGCCAGCGGACCCGCGACAAGGCTGATCTTGTTTCTCGGAGTCAAGACTGCCAAGATCCCTATAAGCCCGAAGATCGCTCCCGACGCTCCGATCCCAATCACGGAAGGGCTTCCGAACAGCTTCGCCCCGATTGTGCTGTTTCCAAAAAATCCCGCGAGCAGCGAGAAAACTATCCCTGCGAAAATTCCCGAAGTGAGATACGAAGCGACAAGCCTTCTTTTTCCGATTATCTTTTCTAAAAAAGTTCCCACAAAAAAGAGCGAAATCATGTTGAACAAGATGTGGGTCACGTTTGGCAGCGGTTCGTGCATGAACATGCTCGTCAGCAAGGTCCAAAGATTTTTTCCCTGCAAAATGGCCGAAGGCTTCAGGCCGATGAAGTTGATTAAAGTTGGATTTGCAGCGATAAGAATTGAAAGAATTATGTAAACGACAACATTAACTATTATCAAAATTGCTGTCGCGCTCAACCGGAATTTTCTTCGTCCGGAAAAAAGATTATATCCCCGCATTCTCACTTCCTGGCCTTCGAGCCGGATTTACGCTTCGCTGCTTTATTTTTCTTGACAGCTTTGCCTTCGGATTTTTTGGGAGAACTTTTTGCCCTGGACGCAGTTTTCTTGGCAGCAGATTTTGCGGCAGTTTTCTTCGCTGAATTTTTCTTGGCAGTCTTTGCAGCAGGTTTCTTCGCAGACTTCGCTTTCTCTTTATCTCTCGCGGCTTTCGCGGCCGCCCTCTTCTTGGCCTTCTCTCTCTTTTCTGCAGCCTCCTTCGCCTTTATCTTCTTGGCTTCGACGGCCTGGCCTTTCAAAATTTCCTCATCAACGCCCTTCATTGCAGTTTCATAATTGTCGAGATTTTTCTTCAGCTCTTTCAAAAGTTTTGTGTTGTCTTTCAATGTGAGGACGCTCCCGCACTCGGGGCACATGAAATCGTGCAACAGGGCATTTTCCTCGTTGAACTCAACATGGCAGCGCTCGCAAACATAGAACTCCCGCTCTTCGCGGTTCTTGATTTGATTTTGCATCTGATTTATTCTTTTCCCTATCACACCCTTAAGAAAATCCAGCGACTTAAGTTCCTCGATTTTCCATGAGTAAGTGAACCAACCTTTCTTTTTGTCCTTCTTCCGCGTAGAAGAAACAAGCCCGTGCTCCGAAATCTTGTAAAGAATGTTCCTCGTCTGGTTTATGGGCAGGTCAAGTTTTTTCGCAACCAAAAATTCGTTCATGTATTTCTTCGGATCCAGAATATCCACAAGAGGTTCCGCAATCTTCCCGCCGGCCTCAACGAAAACTTCCTTCAATAATTTTTTGTCCATCTTTTTTTCAACCTTGCTGCAAATAAATATCTTTCGTCTTTAAAAAAATAATGAAAAGTTTTTAAACCTATACATTGTATTAACTATATTAAACCATATAAATCAAAATGGGACTGTTCAAAAAAAAAGAGGAGAGTTCATATTCTGGGCTGCCTGAACTTCCAAAACTTCCGGAGTTGCCGCCCATGGGATCTGCGCAGAAGTCGGGCGCGGTTCCAAAGCCTAACGCTCTTCCAAAATTTCCGTCTAGTCCGACCGGAAACAGATTTTCTCAAAACACAATCAAAGATGCCGTATCCGGGGAAAAAGAGGATGATAACGCGGTAGATGAATTTGAAGACGAGATTCAGAAGATGCCGCGCTTCCCGGACAGGCCTATGGCAAAAGAAGCGCCCGAACTCGAGCAGGAAGAAGAGGATGAAGAAACCTCATCAGTGAAAGCTCCGCAAAATGCCGGCGCGGCAATGGTTCCGAGAATGCAAAGCGCATCAAGGGTTTCCGCGGCATCCGCAAAAGACGAACCGGTTTTCATAAGGCTCGACAAGTTCGAAGAAAGCATGGACACTTTCGACAAAATAAAGAAACAACTTGCCGGAGCGGAGAAACTTCTGAACGAGATAAAGTCGGTCAAGGAACGCGAAGACAAGGAGATGCAGGAATGGAAGTCCAGAATGGAAACCATGAAGAATCAGATTGAAAAAATCGACAGGGACATTTTTTCTAAAGTCTAACTGCAATAAATAAAATGAGCAAGGGAGAAAATTTTATACATCTGAAATTCGAGCATGCCGAAGCGGTAAATTCGAGAAGGGACTTGCTCACGTCGGAAATCGACCTGATCAATATAATAAAATCTTTCGAAAGTTTCATGGCCCTTCGGGCAATGGAACTGAAACTTAAAGAAAAATTCTTCAGGGAATCGAAAAAGATTGAGACTGGAATAAAGCGCCTCGAGAAATCCCTGCCCGACGTGGAAGTTCCGAGAATCCTCAAGCAAAATGTCCACAAAAAGAAAGAGCGCCTCGAAGAAAACTTCGAATTTAAAGAAACCAAAAACAACGACCTGGAATCCCAGCTCATGGACATCCAGAGAAAATTAAGGCAATTGTCGGGATAAATTTAATTCTAAATATGCAAGAGCCTGTATAAAAAGACTGTCTGCATTTTTCGGGGATCGACTGAGGCAAAAACACCAACAACATCTTCAAGAGTTTTTCAACATTAATTTCAAAAACGGAGAAATCTGCCGGAGGCGATTTTGAAGTCAAGAAGATTCGTGGAGCAACGCGAAGCGCAAATTTACAAAACATAAATATTTTAACGAAGACCGAATTTCCAAGATTTCAGTCTCATCAAGCATAAAGAAAATAATTTAAACAATCTTTCTAATGATTTTCATGAATATCGGCAGAAAAGAACTAATAAAAAAACATATCGAATTTTTCAAAAGCCGCGGCCATAAAGAGATTCCGAATTCATCACTGATTCCCGCAAATGACCCGACAGTGCTTTTCACAACGGCAGGCATGCACCCTCTTGTTCCATATCTCCTTGGTCAAAAACATCCTCTCGGAAAACGCCTCGTGAACGTGCAGCGCTGCATCAGAACAGGCGACATCGACGAAGTCGGCGACACTTTCCATCACACGTTTTTCGAAATGCTCGGCAACTGGAGCCTTGGAGATTATTTCAAGGAAGAGGCGATAAAAAACACATTCGAATTCCAGACCAAGGTTTTAGGAATTCCAAAAGAAAATTACGCGGTCACGGTTTTTGGCGGAAACAAGAATTCTCCAAAGGACGAAGAATCGGAAAAGATTTGGCTCTCTCTCGGAATTCCCAAAGACAGAATCGCATTCCTTCAAGATAACTGGTGGGGCCCCGCGGGCAACACAGGGCCTTGCGGCCCTGACACGGAGCAATTTTTCTGGAGCGATAAAAAAATCAAAGCGCCGAAAGTCTTCGATCCGAAAGACGAACGCTGGATTGAAATCGGCAACGATGTCCTGATGCAATATGTCAAAGACGAAAAAGGAAATTATAATCCTGCAAAACAAAAAAACATCGACTTCGGCGGCGGAGTTGAGCGAACCGTCGCGTCTTTGAACAATCTGGGGGATAATTACCTCGCAGGCATGTGGAAACCAATTATAGAAAGAATAGAAAAGATGTCTGGAAAAAAGTACGGAAAAAATCTTGAAGAAACAAAAGCGATGCGAATAATCGCAGACCACATCAAAGCAGCGGTTTTCATAATTGCCGACGGCGTAAAACCAAGCAATACCGAACAAGGTTATGTTCTAAGAAGATTAATCAGAAGAGCTGTGAAATTCGGAAGAATAAATCTTCATTTAGAACAATCAGGATTCTTTATCGATGAAATCGCAAAACCTATTTTCAAAATCTACGATGATTACTCTGAACTCGAAAGAGAAAAAGAGAAAATTCTTAGGACATTGCTTGCAGAAGAAGATGCGTTCAACAAAACTTTAATCAAAGGAATGGCAATCTTAAGAAAAATTTCTGCAGACAAAAAAACACTCTCCGGAAAAGAAGCATTTCTCCTTTACCAATCTTATGGCTTCCCTGTTGAAATAACACAGGAAATATTAAAAGAAAAAGGAATCAAAGTCGATGAATCTGGTTTTGAAAAAGAACTAAAAAAACACCAAGAACTTTCCCGCACAGCGGCTGAAGGCAAATTCAAATCCGGCCTCGCCGACAATTCTGAACAAACCACAAAGCTTCACACCGCAACCCACATGCTAAACGCGGCGCTGAAAGAAATTTTGAAAAACAAAGAGATTCATCAAAAAGGTTCCAACATAACTCCTGAAAGATTAAGGTTTGATTTCAATTTCCCAAGAAAGCTTACCGAAGAAGAATTAAAGAAAATTGAAGATTTGATAAACAAGAAAATAAAAGCAGGACTTGAAGTCAAACGCGAAGAAATGAACTTCAAAGATGCAAAAGCATCCGGCGCCGAAGCGGAATTCGGAGCGAAATATCCTGAGAAAGTTTCAGTTTACACAATTCGGGATCCAAGCGAAGGCAAAGGATTTTTCAGCAGAGAAATCTGCACCGGCCCGCACGTTCATAACACTAGCGAGCTTGGACATTTCAAGATAAAGAAAGAAGAATCCTCCTCCTCAGGAGTGCGAAGGATTAAGGCTGTTGTTGAAGATTAGTCTAAAAGAGATTAGAAGGTAACAACTTTATCTCCATTGTAAGAATTCAGACTGGAAGCATGATCTGCCGCATCCAAGTTTCTAAAATAAGATTCTGCATTTCTAACAGCAATCCAAATTCCTCCTTGTTCAGTTCTTGATAAAGCATCTGCAACACCTAAGGAAAGGTTTCCTGTAATCTTGATTATAGAGGCATCCAATTCATTTTTTGAAGGATGATATGCTCCTGAATCAATTAATTCCCGAACTTGATTGGGCGATAAAAATCCTGCGACTGCTTCATCTAAGGACATCTCTTGATACATCCTTACCTCATCAACATTAGTTCCAATTCTCCTTGCGATTCTTCCAGCATATTTCTCAAACATAATCTAGTGTTACCTCAACAGTTTAAAAGAATTATCATTATTCAAAATATAATTAAAAGCAAAATCTCGAAAAAGAGGTGATAACTTTTCAACCTTTCAAAAAATTTGAGAAACGCTGAACCCCTCGAATTCCATTATCAATTTCTCCGAGGGGTGGCGGTCGGGGCTTGCGGCGGAGTATCAGAATCTGAAGTAATCATTCAATCAACAAGCTCGCTCCTAAAATCCCCGGATGATCGAGTTTGCTCCACTGGATCTTCGGCATTGCAGGAAGGATAGAATATTTTCTCGCAACCTTGCTTAAACCGCGAATAAACTTTCCGCCGGTTTCTCTTATTCCTCCCATCAGGACAATCGCTTCAGGGCTAAAGATATTAGTGTAAGATCCCAGCGCCTGCCCAAGATAACTGTAAATTCCTTCGAGCAGCTTGCGCGCTTTTTCATCGCGCGCCTTGAACAAATCCTTGACAACCGCTTTCTCTCCAAAAAGCTCTTTCATCTTCTTGCGGTTTTCCTGCCACAGAGTTTCAAGATATTTTCCGTTGCAAACAACCGCGTGTCCCAGCTCGCCGGCATAACCGGTTCCGTTGTAAAGCTCATTGTTGATTATGATTCCTCCGCCGATTCCGGTCCCAAGAGTTATAACTAAGAAGTTTTGTTTTTTCACGCCGAGCTTTGCTTCAGCCAACGCGACGCAGTTCGCATCGTTCATGACCTTAGTTTTTTTCCTGAACTTTCTTCTGATAAAATTCTCAAGATCAAAATGCTCAAAAGGCAGGTTTGGCGTGTTGTAGATCACCCCATCTTTCAAAGGCCCCGGACTCGCGATGCCGATCCCAACGACATCATCAGTCATGCATTCTGAAATCGACTTCACCATCTCCGCAAGCAGATCTTTTTCAGTCTTCGGAGTCTCTTTCTTGATATACTTCAACACGCGGCCATTTTCAACGATCCCAACGCGCAGATGCGTCCCTCCAAGATCCACACCAATTTTTTTCGCCATTTTCCGGAAGAAGGACAAATAGATTTAAATACATTTGTTATTTTACATAATTAAAGAGGCGTAAAATGAACTTGTTTGATCTTTCAGGAAAAGTCGCAATCGTCACAGGCGCAGCAAGAGGCATGGGTCAAGGCATCGCGCTTGAACTTGCAAAGCAAGGCTCGGACGTCGTAGTTTCAGATGTTTTGCCTGGCGATGAAACTGTCAGATCCATAATCTCATTAGGCAGAAAATCTTTCTTCATAAAAACTGACGTTTCGAACGAGCGGCAGGTCAAAAAGCTAATAAGCGAGACAATGAAAAAATTCGGCAGGCTTGACATCTTGGTAAATGACGCAGGAATTTATAGAACCGCTGCAACAACTGCATTATCAGAAAGAGATTGGAACAAGACAATCGACATAGATTTGAAAGGCGTTTTCCTTTGCTCGCGCGAAGCTATAAAAGTCATGAAACCAGGTTCCAGCATAATAAACATATCTTCAATCGCGGCGATGGTCGGATTCCCGCAGGCGGCGGCATACTGCGCGGCGAAAGGCGGCGTCCGCGCGTTGACAAAAGAGCTCGCGGTTGAAGTTGCAAAACAAGGCGTCAGAGTAAACTCAATTCACCCAGGTGTTATAGAAACCCCAATGACTGTAGGAATCTTGAAAGACGAAAAAACAAAATCCGCAATGCTTCAAAGCGTTCCTCTCGGAAGAACCGGCAAACCAATCGACATCGCAGGTCCCGTCGCATTCCTCGCATCCAACGCAGCTTCTTACATAACCGGCGAAGAACTCGTAGTCGATGGCGGCTGGATCGCTTCAAGTTAAAAGTTTATTCTTTTATTATGAGACTAATAATACGCAAAGCAAAGATATCTGATCTGAATTCAATAAAACAACTTCAGTAACAGTTAGTAGAGCATGAAAGACCTTTAGACTTAGAAATCCCCCGAACAGGAATTGTCGAATATTATAATATCAAATCGTTAATTCAAAATAAAAATGTAAATTTCTTGGTAGCCGAGATTGATAATAAAATTATCGGTTGTGGATTTGGTCAGATAAAAAAGAACGAGGCCAATTGAGAATTAAGCAAAAAATACGGATATATTGGACTAATGTTCGTGATGGAAAAATTTAGAAAACAAAAAATTGGGAAACTAATTCTAAACTCAATAATAAAATGGTTTAAAGAAAAAGGTATATCTTCCATAAAATTAAGTGTATATAAAGGAAACGCAAATGCTGTTGAGACTTACAGAAGATGTGGATTCAAGGATTTTATTCTGGAGATGAAGTATTTCATTGATTAGATCTAAATCCTCAAATCCCTGATTTCTTTCCCCGGATTCTTTGCCTTCGTGATTCCAGACGCGACTGCGATTCCTGAAGCTCCGAGCTTAACCGAAGTTTCAACATCTTTCCTTGTCTTGATTCCCGCGCCGACGAGAAAAGGCATCTTTAGCTTTTTGGAGATTTCTTTGATAATCTTGGGTTTCGCTGTTGAAACAGAAATCTTCCCGCCCACAAGTTCCGGCGGCTCGTAGATCAAATAACCCGGTTTAAGCTTTTCAATCTTTTTTGCTTCTTTCAACGACGAAGCAAACACTGCGGTCTTTAGTCCAACTTGCGCGCAGTGCTTCATTGTTTTTTTCAAAACTCCAAAGTCCAACTTATGTTCAGAATGATTCAAGAAAGTCCCCATCGCTCCCGCGGCCTTCACGTCTTCCGGCAAAACAAAACCCGTTTCTCTACCGGTCTCGAAAGGATCAACATGTTCCGCATAAACTCTCAAACCCGTTTTCTTTGATACTTCTTCGATGTCCGTCGCCTGCACCCCTACAATTATCTTTTTGTCAATCCTCTCCGCGACGCGGGCAAGTTTCAAAACATCTTTCCCCTGCTTGTAAGTCTTGAAGTTTATTATGAAAACAAATTTTTCTTTTTTCAAATTAAGATTCGCCTCTTTAATTCTAAAATATCTGTTAAGTAATAAATCTTTTGGATTTTCTCATCGTATCACTCATAATCTTAATACAATTCTATAAATCGTTGAACCCCCCGAATTCCATTATCATTTCAAAAATTGCTTTTGCAATTAGGGCGAGCGAGCGATTTCGCGACAAGATATTGCGAAGCGAATTGCAAAGATCGGAGCGGGGTCGCGAATTGGGTGGGAAGAGAAATCTCAAAAGCAATTTTCTCAAACAACGACGAGAAAAATCTCAAATCTTCACCAACGCCTCGCACTTTTTCCCATCGGTTATGCATTTAATATTTTGAATTGAAATGTCCAAAATTCTTTTCAAAGCCTCCTCGCTGTAGAATGCGATGTGCGGCGTGATAATGACATTGTCGAAAGTAAGCAGCAGATGATTTTCAAGCAGGCTCTCGAGCTTTTTCTTTGGAAAATTTGAAGCCAGCAACTGCGCTTCTTCCTTTATCGAATTCTCCTCTTCCAAAACATCCAGTCCTGCGCCCGCAATTTTCTTTCCGGCCAAAACTTTTACAAGAGCGTCGGTCTCGACAATCGCGCCGCGCGCAGTGTTTATCAGCAAAGCGTCTTTCTTCATGAACTTTATATTCCTGCTGTTTATCAGGTGAAGAGTTTTTTTATTGTACGGGCAATGCAGCGTCACAATATCCGAACTTTTCAGAAGCTCGTTCAGTTTAACATACTTGAAACCAAAATCCCGCTCGAACTTTTTGTTTGGATAAGCATCAAAAGCCAGGACATTCATCTCGAAGCCGTTTGCTATCCTCGCAACGTGTTTTCCTATTGAGCCCATCCCCACAATTCCGATTGTCCTTCCCCTAAGATCGAAACCTTCCAACCCGTCGATAGTGAAATTCCCGCGAATCGTTTTTTCGTAAGCCTTGTTTATCTTTCTTGACAAAGTAAGAATCAACGCAAAGGTATGTTCAGCGACGGTATTTTGCCCGTATTGAGGAACGTTGTAAACCTGAACCTTTCGTTTTTTGCAGTCTTCAAGATTGATATGGTCAAATCCCGTAGACCGCGTT
>JBJKQQ010000041.1:0-10268 GCA_046705325.1 Candidatus Pacearchaeota archaeon
AATCAGGTTTTCGGCGCTGGTTTATTTTTATTTTTTCAATTATCCCGTTTTTTCTGGCTTATGGAATTCGCTTTGGTAACCAGAGTTTTTTGGGGTTCAACCTTTTGACTCTCGGCTTTCGCTCTACTTTTTTCTTTTTAGGTTTTTCAGGTTCCTCGGCCGGCGCGGATTTCAAAACAGAAAAAACTTCTTCAAGTTCCTGGCGGCTCGCTTTGTGGCGTTCGGAGTTGATGCTCTCGCCAGTGTAAACCGGGATAAGATTTATCGCGCCATGGCCCTGAAAATCTATCGAGGCTATTTCGATATCTTTTGGCTTTAGCTTTTCGCGAAGAATCACTGCGACTTGCTTCGCGAATTCCATCGCTTCGGGAGCGTCTTTGTAAGATTTGTGCTGCTTTGGAAGAACGAGAACGTGGCCTCTTGATGCCGGATTTATTTCCAACACCGCTACCGAAGAACCGCTCTCGGCAATTTTGAAACTTTCGGAATCTCCGGAGACAATCGAACAAAAGATGCAGTTTCCATTTTCTGATCCGCTTGATTGTTGCTTTACGAATTTTTCAAGTTCTTCGGAAGACATCGCATTGACCTGCTCTTTGGCGGCGGCTTTTTTGTCCTCGGGGAATGATGATTCAATCTGCTGGATCAATTGTTTCCTGACTTGATCTTCCTGTTCGGGAGTTAACATTTCAAATCAAAGAAGAAGGAGGTTATAAGATTATTGATTCATCTTTATTGCACTTGATTCCAATAATTCTTAAAAATGACCTTATCCCTTTTTGGAAATGGAAGCCAGAGCTTTTTTGCAGGGCGTGATGTCGTTTATCCTCCTTATTATCGCAATTATGGTTTTCAAACTTGCGGGATTGGATGTGAACTTTATTGTTACGTTCATGCTGGCGATTTTCTCTATTGGCATATCGATTTTCTTTTTTATAGAAACAAATCATTTATTTGGAAAGATGGAAGATTAATTGGTTAACATAGAAGAAGGGCTTTCCAGCCTTAGGGCGAGTTCGGTTTCGGAAGGAGTTGATTTGGAGACTCATCCTGCAATGGAAAACATGGAGGTCGATTTTCCTGAAATAAATATCCTTGATGATAAAAGTTTATATACATCTGAGGGTTATAATATAAGGGGCAAAAGAAGATGAGGCAGCTGAATCTTAATTACGGCAGCATTTCTTTTAGGATTCCCCGGGGGGCGCTTGATTACAAGGACAACAAGTTTGTCAGCCTGATAAATTATAATGCAGACGATGGAGCCATCAAAATTCTAAAAGATATAGACAACGGACTCCGGGTTTATTATGAATATTATCTCAAAAATGCCCGGTGCTCACTGAAAGTCTCTGCAAGAGAACTGGACGATGGCAAGGGGCATAAGGTTTCGCTTTCATGGTCAATGGCTAATAAAAAAATCGTTCTTGTTGTGGATGACAAAAAAACCGCCGGCAAAATCGACACTTCGCCTTAATTCTTCTCAAAACCCATACTCTTATCCAATCGCCCTTCGCATGTCCGCAATTTCCGCGGATTGGACGTTTTCAATTTTCCTGAAGTTTTGCTCAAGTTCTTCGAGTTCTTTTTCCTCAGGCCAGATGAACGAAGCGTAGACTGCTTTTAGTCCGAACGCAATCGGTTCCTGTTCGAAGCCGATGTTTCTCGCGCCGTTGCTTTCCAGAAGAGCTTTGGCGGCGTCTTCGATTTTTGACAGGTCCGCCTCCGGCGAGTTCGGCATCATTTTGATTTTTATGATTACGCTTCCCATAATCTTTTTTGACTTATGAGTTTTATAAATGTTTTTGTAAGGTTTAATTCCAAAAAATTGCTATCTCGAAAATCGTTTTGAGATTTACATGCCCGCCCGCCCAACTCCAAAACGATTTTTTTAGAAACTGATAATTGAATTCGCAGGTCTGACTTGGTGTTTCCAAGGGTTGATAATGGAATCCGCAAGGATCCTTCGGAGGATTGAAATTTATCGCCTCTTTTTTGGAGATTCTGATGACGATGGGAGTTATTCTTTTTTGAAGACAGGAAATTTGATACTGAAAGATATAACTCTCCGAACAACACAAATACTTAAAAAATAAACTTGTTTTTTCGGTTGATGATCGGAAATTATGAAAAGATTGTGGAGAGGCTGGCTCGGACTTCAGGACTTGAGATTTCTGAAATCGAGAGGCGGGTTGAGGCGAAGAGGGCGAAGCTTTCCGGACTTATCAGCAAAGAAGGGGCGGCGCAGGTCATAGCAGCCGAACTTGGAATTTCATTCGACAACGAGAAGCTTAAACTGAACGAGCTTTTGCCTGGCATGAGAAAAGTCAATACTGTCGGGAAAGTTTTGAACATTTTTCCGGTAAGAACATTCACGAGGAACGACAAGGAAAGCAAAGTTGCGAACATGATAGTCGCGGACGAGACTTCGAACATTAGGGTTGTGTTGTGGGATATGAATCACATCGATTTGGTTGAAAAAGGAAAAATCGCTCCGGGGGTTGTCGTGGAAATCTCGAATGGCAGCATGAGGGACAATGAAATTCATCTCGGAAGTTTTTCTGAAATCCGGCCGACGAGCGTCCAAATGGACAGCGTTGTCGAGGGAAAAATCGTGCAGGACAAGGGAATCAAAGATTTGCAGGTCTCGGACAACGCCAGACTTAGGGCGTTTATAGTCCAGACTTTTGAACCGAGATTTTTTTACCAATGCCCTGAATGCAGGAAGAAAGCCACGCAGGAAGGAGAAAACTTTGTCTGCGAACAGCATGGACGGGTTGAAGCCAACAAGAGAGCTTTGATAAACATCGTTTTAGATGACGGGACCGAAACTATCAGGGCGGTTGTGTTTTCGGATCACTTCGCGAATCTTGGAATTCCGGACTGGGATTCGGGAGACGCGGAGAAACTTGCGCTGCAAAGAAGCGAACTTCTTGGAAAAGAGCTTGTATTTTCCGGAAGCGCAAGGAGCAACAAGTTTTTCAACAATACTGAATTTAATGTTGATAATATTGAAGAAGTTGATCTTGATAATTTATTGAAAGAGCTGGAGAAGAAGGATTAAAAGATTCTTCTTATCTCCCCATTTACATTGAGATTTATTAATGATCTGATTTTTACCGTTTTGTTTTCTTCTTTGCGTTTACTGACGAGGCCGGCTTTGTTCAACATCGAGATGTATTCCACGGTTATGCTGTAATTAAGGTTCAGCTTTTTGCTTAATTCAGTGACTGTGTATTCCTTGTCTGAACATAAATCTATAATTGTGAGCCGCTTTTCATTATTCAACGCAGAGAATATGTTTTTTGACTTGGACAGGTTAGACTTATTCATATGGTCAATAGTGACTATGCGCTTAAATAGCAAGATTGTCAATAGTGACAATATAGGAAAATTTATAAAAGAGGAAAATAATATTGTTTTATGATCAAAAAAGATGGTGTAACGGGGGGGGGGGCGAAGCGGTCCAACTCCGGAGAAAATTCTGAAAATATTTTAAACGAAAAGAAAACTTACAATAATCGGCTTTTGTATTCATTGATTGCGCTTGGGGTTTTGATGATCGCGGCTGTCGGCGTTTATGCCGGGACGACAATAAGCAATACGGGAATAAGCACTAATGGGACTTTAAACATGTCTTATACAGGGGGAAATTATACTTACAGCACTCAAGTTTCTCCTTTAGGTTATGTGGCCTTGCAGGCAGGAAGGAATGATGGGGGGTCTGCTATGCCCAATCTTTCCTTACAAGTTCAAGGAGGAAACGTTGGGATCGGGACGACAACTCCTGCTGGCAAACTTAGTATCTTCGATTCTACTTCTGATGTAGGAGTCTCCTTGTTGAGTGGAGCTAATTCTCAATTTTGGATTAATACCTATGGAAATATTCTCCGAATTGGGGGAGTTGGCTCAACACAGCCAACAAGTGCAGCTCCAATAAACATTAAAAATACAGGGACTATTGGAATAAACGGATCTTCTGCAACAAGCACAACATTGGGAATTTCTGTTCCTCATTTTGATTCTTTTTTCTCCTCAACAAACAATCCTTCTAGTGCTTCTTTGATGGCATATGGAAATATCCTTGCAGGGAACTTTAATCCTAATTCTGTTGCTTATATTGGATTTATGGGTTATCAATCTGCTTTAAGTTACTCTCTTGCTTTTGCAGGGATGAAAGGATCTATTAATGGCACTTCTTCTGATGTAACTTCTAAATTGGATTTTCTTACAACTGCAGATAATGTCCCACAAGTAAGGATGACTATCGGAACGGACGGTAAGGTGGGAATAGGAACCGCTTCTCCGCGGAATCCACTTAATGTTATTGGCGCAATCAATGCCACAACAGGATTTATTGTCGGAGCAAACACCGGAACAACAGGCAATTATACAAATGGAAATTGTTGGACAGCTTATTCAGGGGGGATTGTCTATTCGACAAATTGCACCGCCGCTTAAAATGGAATATCAACTTTTGAGATTAAAAAAAAACGCAATCTGATAGCTTTAGCTTGCGCTGTGTGCGCTCTTGCTTTTTTCTTAATCCCTTTCACATCTGCAGTTACCATATCTTCTGGGACGAATATTAGTTTGGGTCTTTTTCAAAGGACATTTGTTTACGAAGGGGATAGCCTGAGCGCTTTAGAATTTGCAGAGCCTTATTCTTGGTACCTGAATAATATTAATGCGGAAATAAAAGGAGGCAAAAATATTAATGTTGCAACTCCCGGTGACAGGATAATGTTTATTACTGGAGAATATGCAACAGAGGTTCATCCTTATGCAGACTCGCATACCAACCAATCTTATTTTTTGGTCTGGGCAGGAAGCAACGATTTGGCGACAGGTAGCGACGCTTCTACGACGATGACTAATCTTAAGACTGAATGGGGATATGCCAGAGCTGATGGTTTTAAGGTTGTTGCCTTTACGATCATGCCCCGATGCGGTTATAATTCTACTGAAGAAGCTTACAGAGTTCAACTTAATGACTGGATTATCGGAAATTCCACCTTTTATGATTATCTTGTTAGGCCCGATTTGATTTTAACAAATTGTTCCAATACCACTTATTTCGCAGATGGAACTCATCCTACTCCTGCAGGAGCTTTGCTTTTGGCACAGAACATTTCTTCTCTTTTTAATGAAAGTTCTATTTATGGTATAAATAATTCAACCCTTGAAGTTGATTTCCCGATTACTTTCGACCAGATGGATGTTACAGACAACGCGATAACGTTTTACAACCTGACTTATACGCATCCATCGAGCTGCAATTCGCAATCTTCATCGTACACTACCTATAATTACACGACTGCTAATCAAACGGCTTTGCTGAGCAGCGTTCTGCCTTCGGTAGCTTGCGTATTGTCTCCAAGTTCCGGAGGAGGCGGAGGCGGCGGAGCCGCGCCTTCATCGCCAAGTTCCTCGCACCAAGTTGTTTTTTCAACGACGAAAAATGTTCCTGCAAAAGTAAATTTAACTTCTATCTCGGATGTCTTGTCTGAATTTTATATAACGGCAAACCAAACAGTCGCGAGCGCGTCGATAGTTTTATCGAATGTTAATGTCTCAACTTCCGAATCTTCGCTGTTTTCTAACGGAAAGGCTTACAAGTCTTATCAATTTATTCCTTCAGGGGTGAACGATTCGAACCTGAACAGCGTGCTGATTTACTTCAATGTCAACAAATCTTGGTTTTCTTTGAATGATTTAAATTTAAGCTCGCTGGCTTTGTATCGAAAAGCGGATGTTGCGGGGAGCGGGTGGACAGCTTTGCCGACGAACTTTTTGGATAACAACTCTTTAACTTATAATTTTGTTGCATCGTCGCCGGGATTTTCAAATTACACGATTTTCGCAGGCTACCTGAATAATGGAAGCTCTGCGGCTTCGGGAAATGAGGGAAACGCCGTTGGAGAGAACCAGAATCAAAGTTCAGGAAGTTCCGCCGTCGGAAGCGCCGCAAAGACCGCGCTTGAAGATTTCAAATCTCTCGCCGGGAAAGTCGGATATTGGGCGATATTTGTTTTAGTTTTTGTTGCGATTCTTGCGGTGGCCTATTTTGTTCTGAGAGACGCTGTAAAGAGACATACTAAAAAAATTGTGAAGGAAGCGAACAACCGCGGGAGCAGGAGTTCAAAGGATACAGGCATGTTTTTTCCTAAGAGTTAGTTAACACTTCTTCAAGTTTGCCCCGCCCGCCCAACCCTAAAACAGGCGAGCTTCGCTCGCTGATTAAGGTAATAAGATTACTTCTTTTCTGGAAACTTTATATAATCTCTCTGATGAAAATTTAATTTTTTCTTACAGAAGCTTTTTTGTAATTAGATATTTCAAGATATATCTGCGAGGCAAATAATCTTTATAAAGTCGGAACTTTTGAGGTTAATATGGCTGACGAAGAAAAAGAAAAGAAATCTAAAAAGGCGAGTGATGAAGACAAAGAACCTGAACTTACGGACTTGCCCGGAATCGGTCCGGCTGTTGCGGCTAAACTTGAAAACGCGGGAATTCTCGATTTAATGTCCTTGGCAGTCTCCAGTCCTGCGACGATTGGCGACGCTGCGGGCGTTTCTGCTGCGGTTGCGAGAAAAGCTATTCAGGCTGCGAGGCAGATGCTGAAACTTGATTTCATGTCCGGCGATGAATTCGCGGAGAAGAGGGCGAATGTCCATCATATAACTACCGGGAGCCAAGAGCTGAATAATCTTCTTGGAGGAAAAGGTTTGGAATCACGGTCAATCACGGAAGCTTTCGGGGCTTACGGTTCAGGGAAAACGCAGTTAGGTTCAACGCTGGCTGTTAACGTTCAATTGCCTGTGGAGAAAGGGGGAGCCGAAGGGAAATGCGTTTTCATCGATACCGAAGGAACTTTCAGGCCTGCAAGAATCAAGCAGATTGCCGAGGGCATCGGCGCAAATCCCGACAAGGTTCTAAAGAATATTTTAGTTGCGCGCGCGTTTAACAGCGATCATCAGATTTTGCTTCTTGACAGGATTTCTGAAATGATAAAAGAAGGCGAGCCGATCAAGCTGATGATAATAGATTCCCTGACCGCGCATTTCAGAGCTGAATTCAGCGGAAGAGGTCAGCTTGCAGACAGACAGCAAAAGCTTAACAGGTACATGCACGACTTGATGAAACTTGCTGAAACTCACAATCTTGCGGTTTACGTAACGAACCAGGTCATGGCAAACCCTGCGCAAATGTTCGGCGATCCGACAACAGCAATCGGCGGAAATATTGTTGGCCACGCATCGACGTACAGGATGTATCTCCGTCGCGGGAAACAGGGAAGCAGAGTTGCGAAACTTATCGACAGTCCAAACCTGCCGGATAATGAAGCAGTTTATTGGGTTACTAATGCGGGGATAAGAGACAGCGATAAATAAAATTAATTCTTTTTTGTTAAGTACTCTGTTATTAAAAATACTATAAGCATCTTTGGGTCTTCAAGTTTAAGTGTTGAATATAACAGTATAGTTATATCTGTTATTTTAAATATCGATTATTCAAAAATGCCCCCGCGAGGATCTGAAGCAGAACCACCTGCGGGTTCTGCACCTCCTGCGCCCAAATCCTCGCTATCAAAATGCCCCCGCGAGGATTTGAACCCCGGTTTCAACCTTTTCGCTTTTGCTTTTTGCCCGCAGATTTTTAGTTTCTTTGAGCGCCGAACCTTTATTGGGCTTCAACTTCCTGTTGGGTTGCAGGAACTGTGAAGAACCTTTCCGAATTCTTGAAGATCATCCGCAAGGTTGTGTTCTATCCAGACTGAACTACAAGGGCATACTAATTGAGAAATATCAGGAATTATAAATTTATTCAATTAGCTCTTCAGGGCGGAACCAGAGGGCAATCTCTTTTCTGGCGGATTCTTCAGAGTCCGAAGAGTGGATAACATTCTCAAAACACTTTGTTTCCGAATGGATCCTTCCGTATTTTCCGCGAAGCGAGTCTGGGCGGGCTTTTTCCGGGTTCGTTTCCCCTGCAGCCTCCCTTATTTTTTTTATTGCATTTTCCCCTTCATAGACTATTGCAATGACTTTTGCTCCGTGGTGAAGTTCTCCGGTTAGGTGTTTCACGAGATCTTCGTAGAAAGGCTTTCCCTTATGTTCCGCGTAATGCTCCTCTGCGAGGTCTCTTTTTACATCGACTATTTTTATTCCTGCGATTTCCAGGCCGGTGCGGCCCAGTTCCGAAATTATGTTTCCAAGAAGGCCTTTCTCCATCGCGTCAGGTTTGACCAACACCAAAGTTTTTTCCATACCTAAATCTTGCATGGCATATTTATAAAATTAGTTGTGATTTATAGCAAATTATTAAAATTGATTTTTTATTGTTCTTTCATGGTCGAATATTGCGAAGAGCTGAAGCTTTTGAAAGAAACTGAAATCTGCAAGAACTGCACGAATATAGTTTTCGGAAAAGGAAACGAAAACGCGGATATTTTGTTCGTGGGCGAAGCTCCAGGAAAGAATGAAGACGAACAGGGGCTGCCGTTTGTCGGAGCCGCCGGAAAAAACCTGGACAAACTTTTGGAGAAAGTCGGATTGAGCCTGGAAGATATTTATATCACGAACACTTTGAAATGCAGACCTCCGATGAACAGGGATCCGCTGCCCGAAGAAGTGAGAATGCACACGCCTTACCTCGTGAAGCAAATAAAAGAGATGAAACCCAAAGTAATTTGCTCGCTTGGAAATCACGCGACGAAATTTTTTCTTTCAGAAGGAGACCTGGACAAAATCGGAAAGCAGCCGGGAATCACGACGGTTCACGGAAAAGTCAGGGAGATAAATTTTTACGGAATGAAAATTAAACTCATTCCGCTATTTCATCCCGCGGCGATAATTTACAACCAAAAACTTCTTGGCGAATGGGAAAAAGATATGGAAATCGTGAAGCGCGAAGTCAGGGAAACGAAGGAACAGAAGACGCTGTTTTAAGAGATTCGATAAATTTTCTTTAGAAAACCGATAATGGAATTTGCCTGGAGTTTCTAAATTTAGTGAAATCTATCGAGAGCTTTAGTATTCAAAAGTTGATATTGAAATTCTTCCGGAGTTTTGAAAAACAAAAAATTGTTTTAAGATTTTTAAGAATCAGTTTTTGGGTTTTTCAAACCTGAATTTCACGAATTTGTAATGCGCGTCGCGCGTTTGGGAATTGCATTTCGGGCACTTTTCTTTCAGAGTGTAGGCGTTGCAGGATTTACATTTTTTGAGTTTCATATTTCGACTTAAAATACAAGTTTTATTTTTGGGGCTTGGCTTCCGCGACGCTGAATTCCATGTTGTGCTTTTTCGCGGACTTTTCGATTTCAGAAATTACATTTTTTAGGTTGGTGTCCGCGGCTTTTATGTCAGGCGCTTCTGATTTCAGGGAATATCTTCCGGCGGAAACGTATTTGACGTCTATGCCTTTTATTTCCCCCAGAATTTTCTTCAGCAGGTTTATTCCGTCGGAGTCCGTCGTTTTCAGGAGAACTTCTTTCTTGACTGCGAATATTTTTTTCTTTTGCGTGTTTATTATCTCGAGGATTTTTTTGGAATTTTCTTTGCCTACAAGGGACTCAAGTTCCTTGGGGTTGGTTTTCGCGTTTTCCATGAAGTTGTAGAGGCGCTCTTTTTCGTTTATCTTTTTTATCGCCTCTTCCGTTTTTTCCTTAAGGATTGTTTTGAGAATGCTGATGTAACTTTTTTCGAGCTTGTATTCTTCCATCACTTCTTTTTGCTCTTTTTGCGTGACTCTCCTTAATGAAAGGTCGATACGGCCGTTTGAAATCCGGAGAACCTTGCAGACAATTTTTTTCTTCGGGACGACATAATCGCGCAGGTTCCTGATTCTTCCTGCGGCTATTTCGCTGGTTACAATGCTGCCTTCACCGTCGCCTTCGATATTCACGAATACGGTTGTTCCAACTATCCTGTCAACAGTGCACAATACGACGTCGCCTTCTTCAAGTTCCATGATTTACTGACAAGAAGATGGTTTTTAAAATTATCAATGGGAGTTTTGGAGAATTTTTGCCTTAAAATTTGCGCTTCGCTTTGCTCAGCGGATTGACTTGACTGCGAAATCGCCTTCGGCAGATTTCCCCGTTTTTGAAAAGTTAAGCGGAAAACTCCAAGAAATTATTAAGAAATTTTGCAAGGGGTTTTAATTACCGAAGAGGGTTATAGAGATAAAATTAGTCGTCTTCGTCTCCGAATTCGGGAAAACTGTTGCTAGGAAGACTATCATGATAATCTAATAAAAAT
>JBJKQQ010000042.1:0-8100 GCA_046705325.1 Candidatus Pacearchaeota archaeon
ATCTTGTCCAATCCCATCTCGATGCATTTGTTGTTTGCTCCCAGATTTTCTTAGCTTCAGGATTTTTATCTATAGCTTTCTTTAAGTCTTCAGGAATTTCCGGATCGGGCCAATTCTTAACATTTACAGGTTCAATCTCAACTTCAATTCTTTCTCCTTCCTTTGCGTTCAGATTTTTGGGAACATAAAACCAATGGCTCGGAGTTCCTTTTCCCATATATCTTCCGTCAGGTTCCATGTAAGTCTTAAACTTCTTGCCGTTTATTCCTCCCTCAACATAAGCAGCACCGCGAGAAGATAATTTTGCGCTTGCTTCGCTTGGAAGATGAATGATTAGCTTGGAATTTATCTTAAGAATTTTTGTTTTGAAAGTTATTGGCATATTTCTTTAACTCTAAACTTTACAATCCTTTTTATCAACTCGAATGGAATTGGTTTATCTAACGGGAACTGGACTGTGCCTTTTGATGTTTTATATTCAGACAATTCTTTTTTGAAAGCCTCCATAGGAGATGAAGTTGGAAAAAATCCAATATGATTTGCAAATGCCGCAAAGTGCACTAAATGTTTTCCTTCCATATCAAATGTTGGAATGCGATAGCGGATTGTTTCCTCAGCATTCGGAGCAGATTCTCGAATAACTTTTCTGATTCTCTCCAGAATTAATTGAACCTCTTTCGGAAATTTAGAAATATACTCGTCTATTTGCGAAGCCATTTTTACCTAAATTCACTATTGTTTAAATAATTTGGGAAATAAATGTATTTGAAGTTCATTAAATTTAAGAATTTCAAAGTAATTCCTTGATTATGAAACCTCTGACAAAAACGCCTTGGTTCGGACCCAAGAGATTGATTGGTTGGGGACTTTCTCCGCGGACATGGCAGGGCGGAATTGTGATGATTGTTTTTATTGCTGCAGTAATGCTCAGTATCTATCTTGCTAAGAACTTACTTGTTAAATTTATTGTTCTCGGAATTCTTGTTGTCCTATTCATAATCGTCGTTCTTTTAACTGGTGGAAAACCAGGCAGACCTTCAAAATAATTCTTTCACAAATAATATAAACAAGTTCGCACAATCTGTCATAGGATGACAAGAATGTGGATGATCGATCCGAAAAAGATGTGCCGAGCTCACCTTCTTGGAGAGCATAAAGAACTGCATCAACTTATCGGATCTTTGAATAAAGGAAAAAGCGTGCAGGGACATTTAGATAAAGGACAGATAGAAATTCACAGCATCAAAAAACGACATGAACAACTTGTCAAAGAAATGTTATCTCGAGGCTACAAACACATGTCGCCGCTTCCAAAATTCAAAGACTACAAGGCGGGCAAGATTAATATTTCTGAAAATGAAAAAGAATTAATTAAAAGATGCAAGGATTGCAGGGAATTAGCAAAATGAAAAAAGAAGATTGTCCTTTTTGCAGTCTCAGCAAAGATACAGAAGGAAGAACAAGAATAATAGATGAAACCACGAACACCCTGACAATCCTCAGCAATCCCGCGCTGATGAAAGGTCATTGCCTTGTTATCCCAAAAAGGCATGTTGAGAAACCCTCTGAACTTAGCGAAGAAGAAAGAAAAGAATTATTTAACCAGGTTATAAAAATTCAGGAACTTCTAATCAAACATTTTTCCGGATGCGACATAAAAGAAAACTATCGACCATTTCAAAAGCAAAGCGACCTTAAGGTTCATCATTTACATTTTCACCTTCAGCCAAGGGAATTGTTTGACGAACTTTATGAAAAAAGCCAGAAGGCAGAAGAAAATGTTTTCAAGAAACTATCTAAAGAAGAATTGGAAGAAACAAAGAGGTTTTTGCTGAGATGAACTCCTCCGAATTCCTCCGCAAACTAGAAACAGAACTAAAGATCTCCAAAAACTCTCCCTACACAATAAGAAACTACATTCGCTCCAATGAAGAGCTTCTAAACCACTCTAACAAAAATCCCGAAGAGTTAGACGAAGACGACGTCAAGCTTTACATGGCGGACAACTTTGAGAATGCTGCCTCTTCTTCGATAATTGTTTTTCTTTCCGCAATTCGCTACGCCCACTCCAATATCTTGAAGCGCGATATAACTATAGGAATCAAAAGGCCGAAGCGCGAGAAAAGAATTCCCGAAGTTCTTACAAAAGAAGAAATCAAGAAACTCTTAGCTTCGATTGAAAATCGCAAAACAAAACTTATGATCTCAATGGCATACGCCTGTGGCTTCCGTGTTTCTGAATTGATAAATCTGAAAATCGGCGACTTGAATTTTGATGAAATGGCTGGAAAAGTTGTGCAATCAAAAGGAAGAAAAGACAGAATTTTCAATATCCCAAAGTTTCTCGTTAATGATCTGAGAAGGCAAATTAGAAAACAGCTTGAAAGAAATCAAGATTACTTATTCACCGGACCGAATGGAAAATTAACCGGAAGAAACATTCAGAAACTCGTAAAGAAAGCCGTTCGTGATGCAGGAATTCTAAAGGATGTTCATCCCCACACGCTAAGACATAGTTTTGCAACACATCTTCTTGAAAACGGCGTCGACATTCGTAAAATCCAGGAATTGCTTGGTCATAGTGATTTGTCGACGACCCAATTATATGCTCATGTTTCCCGAGCCCAACTCAAAAAAATAAAAAGTCCAATCGATAGCTTGTAGGAAGAGTTTATAAATCTGAATGACCTAATATTATTAATGGGTATCACAAAAAATCTTCTGGAAAAACTTTACTATAAAGATAACAAGTCTATGAGAAAAATTGCATCAGAGTTGAATTTAGGAAAGACAACGGTAGAGTACTATTTTAAGAAATTTAATATTAAAAGACGAACACGCGAAGAGGCTAATCGGTTAAGCTCCAAAGAACACGGATGGACTCGAGGGTTAACAAAAGAAAAAGATGAACGGATTGCCAGATTGTCAAGAAGCATAAAGGAAACTTATACTGCAAAACGCAAGGAAAGAATAAGAAAAATTGAGGAAAAATTTGGAAAGCCCATGAAAGAATTGTTAATAGACCTCTATGAAAATCAGAAAATGTCGCAGGAACAAATTTCAAGGAAGATTGGATATGATAGAAGAATTGTTATAGATTTAATGAGAGAATTTCAGATATCCAAGAGACCAAAATATCAATATATCTCTTCTTTGAAAGGGAAGAATCATTCTATGTTCGGAAAGACCTGGGACAAAATATATGTTAAAAAAGAGGCAGATAAAAGAAGAAAAGACCATTCTAAGAGGTTTAGGGAATTAACTATGCGGAGATTGAACAACAACGAGTTTCCCTTTTTTGATACTTCAATAGAGATAGCTATGGCAAAAGCGTTGCTAAAAGAA
The DNA here is from genome assembly GCA_046705325.1 of Candidatus Pacearchaeota archaeon. GTDB lineage: Archaea > Nanobdellota > Nanobdellia > Pacearchaeales > GW2011-AR1 > JAKLIN01. The sequence continues at coordinate 3,346 of JBJKQQ010000042.1, forward strand.
AAAATTCTTTTTGTTAAACAATTCAATATAGACAATAAATTTTCTTGTGATTTTGCCCTCCCCCAATATAAGATAATAATAGAATGCGACGGAGATTATTGGCACGCAAACCCTAAAATATATAATCAAAAAAACATCGACAAGAGGCAAGCCATGAATTTGAAAAGAGATAAATTCAAGGATCTCTATTTAACTAAAAAAGGATGGGTTGTATTAAGATTCTTTGAATCAGATATTAATAAAGACATAAGTAAATGTATAAGGAAAATTAAGTCTAAAATAAAAATTCCTCCTCCTATAGATAATCTTTAAAACAAACGGCTGTTTATGTTTTAAACACCTGTTCAAACAAAAAGAGAAAATGACTAAATCAAACAACGCGCACCATCGTGCTCTTGAAAAAATTGTAGCTAACCCCGAGAAATTTGGATTTAATCATATAGTTAGCGCTTCAATAGAACAAAATCTTTACCACAATGGAAAAGGTCTTTTGGCCCAACCCGATATTATTTTAGAATCTTCAACCGGAGACATCCACATTATTGAATACAAGGGAAATGGTGATGAAAGATTAATGGAGCGGGCTCAGGGCCAGCTGGCCAATGCCGCATGGTGGTTTGGAAGATATGAATGGATGTTTCTCCGGATAAAATACATACTTATATTATCTTGGGTATTGATCCGAAGTATAGGGATTTATTAAAATGAAAAGGTTCAAAGTAAAAAACTGGCGAGTTGTAATTTATTCTCTGATAGCTTTAGCCTGCATTGGACTCGCAGTTTTTGTCAGCTACTGGTTTCTCGTCGGCGCCGTAGTATTAATGTTGTTGAATCAAAGAGAACTAATGAAAAATAAACCTATGAATTAATTTGAAAAATGAAAAAAGAGGAAATAAAGAAAATTGCCGTGCTTGTCGGATCAATTAAAAGGGTTTTTGAAGATGGCGGCCACCTTAAGGACATTATAGAAAAAGAACTGAAAACCGAAATTATCAAATCAAAGGGAACTTATTGGGCGAAATTGAAAGATAAAGAATTTTTATTTTATTCTTGCTATTGCACTTCAAGAAGCAAATTTTATGTTTCTTCTGTTAAGTATATCAAAAGAAAATTTGGATTTAATCCTCCAGAGCCCTTAGATGAAGTTATGGAAAAAATCCCCTCTGTTGATTTAATTCTATTCTTCGGAACTTGCGGAGCGATAAGCGGAGAAAAAAATGAAATTTATCTCCCTGAAAAATTTTACAAATTAAATTTAAGAAGCGAATGGATAACCGAAAAAACCATAGAAAAAATTAATCCCAACTCGCCCTTAAAATGCAATAATTATCTGTCAAAACTTGCAGAAGGCAAGCAAGCGAAAGTTCTTACAAGTAATTTAAGTTTCGTCAAAAGCAACACAGTGAATGGAGATATGAATATATTAAACAATCTCTCTAAGAAACTAAAACCCTTAATAGACTGTGTAGAGAAAGAAAGTTATTATTTAGTGAGAAAATATAAAAATAAAATTCCCTTGGGAATTTTCTTAATGTCTTCTGATGTCGTGGGCAAACATAAAACTATGACTTTTCAGTTAAGAATCTTTCAAAAGAGCATCTCTAAAATATTGAAAAAACTAAAATGAAATCCCAAAAAAGCGATGATAAAAGTAAGAAGTACAAGGCAGTCATCTTCGACCTCGGCGGAGTTTTATCTCTTGGAAAAAAGATAAACGAAATGGAAGGTGTCCATGAAGAAGTCGCCAAGGCTTTGAAATTTTCCACAGACTCTTATTTTGATGCAATCGATTCAACTTACTCCGACGCGATAGAAGGAAAAATACCAAGGCAAAGGTCAATAAATATTATGGCAAAAAATCTTGGCGCAACTCCAAAAAAACTTATCAGAGTTTACACAAAATGCTACAGAAAAAATTTCAAACGAAACATGAAACTTTACCGCTTCGCTCTCAAATTGAAAAAGAAAGGATATAAGGTAGGAATAATTTCTGACATTTGGTACATTGCAAAAGACGTTTTCTTTTACAAGGATTATTATGATCACTTCGATTGCGTTTTAGCTTCATGCGACGTCGGTTCAAGAAAATCAAACAAGAAGATTTTTCAGGTTGCAGCCAAAAAACTCGAACTTTCTCCAAAAGAAATTATATTCACAGACAACAACTCTTGGAACTTAACCGCGCCGAAAAAGCTCGGAATAAAAACTATCCTTTTCAAAAACAACAATCACTTCATCGAATCTATTAAAAAACTCGGAATCTGCATAAACTAAATGGAGGAAAAAATTTGCATCAAGTGCGGAAGCGAAGCGAAAAGAAAAAAATTCGACAGAGATTTGTGCGAAGTGTGCTATCATTTTTCTCCCGACAACGAACATCACTTTGACGAATACATAAAAGAAAAAGTCGACGGAAAAGTTTTGGAAACTTTCAGGAAATACTCGGTAAACTCCGGAGCGCGACAAAAGCGCGGCATGGTCCAAAAAGCATCTTCTGGAAATTTAATGTCACGCGTTCCTTTCGGATACAAAGTTGAAAATAAAAAATTAGTTCCAGCTGTTAATTATAAAGAGGTCGAAGAAATATTTGAAGATTTCCTTAGCAACAACATAAGCTTAAGACAACTTTCATCAAAGCACAACCTGTCAGTAAACGGCCTGAAAAAAATTCTGAAGAATTATACTTACATCGGAAAAGTAAAATTCAACGGCCAAACTTTCCCCGGCAGCCATCAACCGATAATTTCCACGACGCTGTTCAATCATGTTCAAAATAAGCTGGAGCAAATGAAGATTAAGAAATAATTTTACTTTTCAAAAAATTAACGCTTCGAACTTTGCCTGTTCGCTCTTGCCTTGGAATCTCCAGGCTTTCTTGTTTCCTTTCTTCTTACATCTGCAACAAGAAGTGTTCTGTCGTAGTTTGTGAACGCTTCCGCCAACTCTTTCGATTTTGAAAATTCTACGATTGCTCTCGCCAATGCCAAACGCGAAGCTTCGATATGGCCTTTCTCTCCGCCGCCATGAACATCTATCGCCACCTCAAAATCAGTTTTTCCCAAAACTTCTTTTGTGATTCTCAATGGCTCTTCTATTCTAAGTTTATCAAAGAAACCTAATGTCCGATAATCCTTTTTGTTTATTGCAACTTTTCCATTGCCTTCACTTATCGAAGCTCTTGCAACTGCAGATTTTCTTTTTCCCGAAACAATTAATTTTTTGCCTTTCATTTTCTGAACAAGTCTCCAAGTTTATTTTGTTTCCTGCCATCCGTTTTCGCGAGATTTTCTTTCTCTGAATTTTCAAATTCTTTTGGAACGCCGAGGTAACAGTTTATGTTCTCGAATGCAGTTTTCCCCCTACCCCTTATCCTCGCTCTTGGAAGCATCCCCCTTATCGCCCTCTTGACTATCTTGTCGATGTCTTTTGAATATTTTGGTCCCTGCTGTCCGCTTCCTATTTTTCCCTTTCCTTCCGCAAAATCTTTCAGGATGTTCTTTTTGTTACCTGTAATTATGACTTCTCTGCAGTTCACTACCGCGACCTCTTCACCTTTCAGCGCCAACTTAGCCGCCCTGCCCGCGAGCCTCCCAAGAACTGCATTTTTCCCGTCTATGATTTTCATTTTTTATTCTCCAATATAATTATGTTTTCAGCGTTAGGGTTCTTTTTAATTTCTTCCAATATACTCGAAACTTTTCCGCCTGCCTTCGCGATTTTTTCTTCCGCGCTTTTCGAAAAACTCAATGCGGCGATGTTCATCTTCTTGTCAATATTTCCTACAGAAAGAACTTTTCCCGGGATCACAATCGCCCCGCCCTCTTTCGCCACGTTGTTTATTTCATCAAGATTTTTTTCGGCATGATTCCTTCTCGGAGAAGCGAGAATTTCCGCAACCCTTTTCCATGCAACGTTCTTCTTTGCAGCCAAAACCGTTTCCACTATCTCCGGATTTCTCTTCTTCTCAAGCTGCTTGCTGATTTTTGTTTGTGATTTCATTTTGTTTAATCCAACAGAAGTATTACTCCTGCTATCGCGTTAACTCGCAGATATAATCTTGCCAGATTCATACTATATAAAGTTTTTTATCCGGAATTTTGAATCAAGAATCCGCTAATTTTATAAATAACAATAGTTAATATTTCCCATGAAAAAAAGGAAGGCGATCGTTCTTGGCGTTGTTGTCCTGATTGCCGCGGCAATAATCGCGGTTCTTGCATTTTCCTTAAGCGGCCGCGCGGTCAGCAACCAAAATTCTTCTTCGGGTTCCGGAGCTTTATTTTCATCCTCTCAGTTTTACCCTTACTCTTATCAGATTTTTCCGGGAGCGTTAAGCCCTGAAGCGCAGCGGGCTGTAACTGGATTCAGGCTCGAAACGCAAAATGATTCCGACGGCAGCGTGACAATAAAACTTATTGCGATAAATCCGGAATATCAAAATCAAACTTATAATGTTCAGCCGGGGCAGAAACTCTACTTCATAGAGAGGTCTCTCGGCGATGATTCCGGCGGAGAAGAAAGGTTTCCCGGAGATGATGCTGCAATTGTCGTGAACTCCGCAGGTTATATCGTTCAGGGCCCGGGTTCGGCCTAAACTTGTGAATGTTCTAAAATGCAGGGGGAAGATTCGGCTTCGTGAATAAATCACTCGCTGCTTTCGGTCGCGCTGCGCTTGCTGCGAAACCAAACCGCCGTTCGAAATCATTATTAATATGCAGGAGAGAGGATTCGAACCTCCGAACTCACTAAGAGACA
>JBJKQQ010000043.1:0-31690 GCA_046705325.1 Candidatus Pacearchaeota archaeon
GTGATACCTTATCCGGTAACTGCAATGAGCAGCGTGTTCAACCTCCATCAAAAGAGAAGTTTATCAGGGTTCTTAGCTTTTACCCAACCGCAGCAGAGCTGCGGGGTATAGAGATTAAATCAAATACTATTGCTTTTATCATTTTACTTCCCTCATCTCTTCTAAAATTTTGTCTTTTTGTTTTTTGCTTTGATGCGTTTTTCCGAAACGGACAAGAGTTGAATTTACAAGATTCCAATATTTTTTCGGGAATAATTTTTTCAGGTCAGATTCTATTTTTTCCTGTTTGGAATTTTTGGTCCAGCCGAGTTTTTGGGAACAATATGAAACGTGCGTGTCGACGCCAATGCCGTGGCCGCCAATTTCAGTTATGAAAACATTTGCGGTCTTTCTTCCCACGCCAGGAAGTTTTACAAGCTCTTCTATGGATTCAGGAACTTTATAATTAAAGTCTCTAACCAGTGCTTTTGCGCAGTTCAGAATATTCCTGGCCTTGTTATGGCAAAAATTTACAGGCCTGATTAATTTTTCTATAGTCTGAATGCGAGCTTTGGAAAGAGATTTTGCGTCGGGAAATCTGGAAAAAAGTCTTTGCGCCACTTTTATTGTCGTTTCATCTCTTGTTCTTGCAGACATTATAATCGAAACCAAGGTTTGAAAATTGTTTTCCCATCCTTCTGCTGAGAGGCGCATATCATTCCCAATGTCGGAAAGCTTTTGGAGTTGTTTTATCGCACGAGAAGTTTTTGGATTCATTTTATAACAAAGAATCATATTTTTAAAAGCCTTTAGAATCTAATAACATGGTAGATTTAGAAAAAACCAAATCGCAAAAATCCTTGAAAGAACTTCTTGAATTTTCTATCATAAATATCGACAAGCCAAGCAATCCGACCAGTTTCACTGTTTCGGATTTTGTTAGAAAAACGCTAAAAGATTTGGGCGTCAAAAAGACGAGCCATTTTGGAACCCTTGATCCAAAAGTCTCCGGAGTTTTGCCCGTTGCTCTGAACAGGGCATGCAAGCTCACCGGATTTTTTCTCGGCGAGGACAAAGAATATGTTGGAATAATGAGATTCCATGAAGAAATCGATTTAGACAAAATAAAGAAAACAATTTCTGAAAAGTTCACAGGGATCATAAATCAAACCCCTCCAAAAAAGTCCAGAGTTAAGAGAGTTGAAAGGCAGAGGGAAATTAAAGAATTTGAAATTTTGGAACAAAATAAAAGCGGAAAGGATTTTTTATTTCGCGCGGAAGTTCAGGGAGGAACTTACATCCGAAAACTCGTAGACGATCTTGGAAAGGAACTTAACATCGGAGCGCACATGCTTGAACTGCGAAGAATAAGGGCAGGAATTTTCAAGGAAGATGATAAAAAATATCCTTCAGTAAATCTTTATGATTTGGAAAAAGCAACAGAAGAATTCAAAAAAGGAAATGAAAAACCGCTGCGGGAAATTCTAATTCCCGGAGAAATCGTTTCAGAAGTGATTCCTGTGATTGAAATAAAACCGGAAAATTTGAAACAAATTTTCACCGGGAAGCCGCTTCGCAATGCGGATTTGAAAAACAAAAAAGCGGCTTCAGATTTTGACGAAGGGGGTTTGGTGTCGGTTTTTTGCGGCGGGAAATTCGTCGGCGTTTACAAGGTTCTGAAAAGCGGAGACATCTTCGCGAAGCCGGATTTTGTGATGCAGCCGATTATAGATTGAAAAGCTTTAATAATCCAAGTAAACTTTTCCTCAAATGCAATTATGCGGAGAAAATCGAAATTTTTTGTATATTTGTATTAAAGGACGATGGCATTAAGCAGGCGGGTTGTGGATTTTAACAAGGAAATAATTGTAGGCGAGATCGGGGCGCTTATCGGGGCGCCGCTCTTCGGATTTCTGGGTTCTCTGATTCGGGGAACGCCGGATATAATATCCACATTCACCATCGCAGGCTCCATCATCGGAGGTTTTATTTCATGGTTTGTAACAAGGATTTACGACGAGAAAAAAGAGACTGAATTTTCCGCGAAAAAGCTTGCGAGGAAAATCTCGCTTTATACTCCGGTGGCGTTCATAATCTCAATATTAATCGGCTACCCTGTGGTCTTCCTGGTTACGAGGGCGCTTTCGGTGCGGGGGCACATAACGCTTTTCAGTTCCCTGATGGGCGAGCTTTCGGGATTCACAATCTTTCTGGTTCTGATAAACGTTTACCGGTATCTTTTGCTTAAACATTTCAACAAGATGCTCTAGAAAATGAGGCATATAATTTATTTTTCGAGGCACGCGCAGACTTCAGGAAACTTCACCGATTTGATGAAAGCCGGGAGAATGGATATAGCAATCCACACGATAATCGCAAGCGTTTTTCTGTCGCACGGCGTTCGCGACGACGCGGTAGTTCACCTTGTTTTTTACGGGATGCCCGACCCGCCGAAACACATAGAAATTCATGTCAACCCTGAATTGGACATCAGCAAGAAAGACGTTGCGGGCCTGATAAAAAAAATTCTTTACAAATATAAGGAAGGGAAAAAGACCGAGGTTTTTCCCGGATGCTTCATCGAGAAAAAAAGCCTGATAAAAGTCGTGGAGGAGCTCGCGGAAGAAGATTGCGAAATTTTTTTGCTGGACAAGAAAGGCGAAGACATCCGCGATGCCGAGATTTCTGGGGAGTGCGCTTTCGTCCTCGGAGACCAGGATGGAATTCCAAAAAAAGAATTGAAAAGAATTCAACAGGTGGCTGAGACCGTTTCCATCGGGCCCAAGATGTATTTCGCAAGCCACGTGGTCGCCGTGCTGAACAACGAACTCGACCGGCGCGGAATCTGAAAATCAAATAACCCTGTTCAGCCGCATTTCCAAAAAGTATCTCAAGTCCTCCAATCCAACGCCGAGATTGTAAAGAAGAATTATCTCGCTGCGAATATCGTCGGGCAATTCCATGTTTTCCATTTCCTCCAAAATTTTTTCCATCCTCCTTTATCATGAACCCTATCCTCCGGGCAGAGGATAAGATTAAATGAAATTTAACTTGATAAATCGAAGAACCCGGTTTATAAAACGATTATGAAGGGTTGTTCAAGAATCAGGTTTCACAAACTTTTTAAAAAGAATGAGCCTTTTTAAGTGATGAGCTATATATTCGCTTCAGCTCCCGACTGGTTTCTCGCGCCGGACGTTTTGATAAATGCATTCAGTTTTCTCGTGTTGCTCGCATTCTTCATCCTCTGCATAAGGAACTACAAAATCAGCAGAAACAAAGGAATCTTTTATCTCGGAACGGGCTTTGCGCTGATTGCGGTGGCGCAGCTCGCGATTGTGCTGACTAAATTCGTGATTTACTACGACACCAGCTTTACAACTTACGTCGGGGAATTGATCATCCATTACAACATCGTGAAATCCACGGGGACGCTTTACAATTTAAGTTTTTTCTTCAACAGGGCGCTGACGCTTCTTGGATTGTATGTTATTTACAGGCTGCCGAGCAAGAAAAAATCGATAACGGATTTTATACTTGTATCGTATTTCATAATACTCTCGGCTTTTATCAGCGACAGCTTATACTATTTATTTCACGCGACTGCGCTCGTGCTTTGCCTGCTTATAGCTTACAATTATTATTCGATATACAGGAAAAACAAGTTTTCGAACACGAAGATTCTCGCGGCGGCGTTTGGGATTCTCGCGGTAAGCCAGTTGCTTCCGATAATTTCTTCGGGCAGCGGCATGGATGTGGCTTCGAACCTTGTCGAGCTTGTGAGCTATCTCACCCTGCTTATTCTGATAATAAGGTTAAAATATGGCAAGAAAACGAAGTCGGATGGATATTATCTCAGACATGCTAAATATCATCCGCGAAAAATCAGGGGGCATTAAGCCGACGCACTTAATGTACAAAGCAAACCTTTCGCACAAGCAAATGAAACTTTATCTCGAAGAGCTTAAGAAAAAAGGTTTGATAGAAGCGGACATAGCCAGCGACGACAACAAAATCAGGATAACAAAAGCGGGAGTTGAATTCAATTTGAAATACGCGCAGATGAAAGATCTTGAGAAGACTTTTGGATTGTAGAAACTTTAATTAATGTGATTACCCTAGAGTAGTTACCAATAGAAAGATTTATATATGCCCTATACAATTTTATCAAAATGGCATTTTCAATGTTCAAGAAAAGAAAAGCTCTGAAAATCGCGGAAGAAGTTTATTCTGCTTTAGTTGAGGGGCTAGATGAAATGGAACGGAAAGGGGTTGAAAGGATAGCTCTTACTGTTAACGAATCAAAACCTGATAAAAATGCTTTAGGCTGGAATCCTCTTAGTGGTTCGAACTATTACCCTCATGAGATGCTTGATGGTGAAGAACAAAGGATGGTCGGGTCGGGCCGGCATTATGAAGTTGGTGCATTAATTAGAGATCATGCAGGAGGAGTATCTGAAAATGAAAGAAGAGGGGTAGAATTAGTTTACAGAACACATGTTAAGACTTTGCTCCCTATTGGAGAGGAAGTACGAAACCCATTAAATTATATTACCAAAAGGAGAGTCATTTCTTCTGAAGAAGAACTTGAGCAATTTGCTGATGATGTTGCTGCTTTGAACTGGACTCCTGAAGAGGTGAGAAATGCTGTCGCAGGAGGGATTAAAGAATATCTTTTAACTACAGAGAGATTAATGGATGCTGCAGGAGTTCACAGCAGACTTGAAAAAATGAATGGCAATTATTCACCGTTTGAGCAGATAATGAGAGATGTCAGATCTAATATTGAGTCTGCAAAATATAGAGAGTGTGCTTAAATTTCTCGCAGATAAAAAGAATGTATCAAAAAAGAGGGACAAAAGTTAATAAACTAAAGCGGGTTTATCGTAGAATGAAAAAATCCGTTCGATTATATATTAAAGGGACTGTGCAGGGGGTTTTTTTCAGGGCGTTCATAAAAGAGAATGCCGAGAAACTTGGTGTGAGGGGTTTTACGCGAAATCTTGAAGATGGCCGAGTTGAGGTTTTTGTTGAAGGTGATTCCGATAAAGTTAATGAAATGATTGAGCTTTGTAAAAAGGGTCCAAAACATTCGCAGATAAAAAATGTTGAAGTCATCCCAGAAAAGTTTCAGGATTTAAAGGGGTTTAAAGTTCTGCATTTTTGAGATGAGCTTGAAAAAGATACTGTTAAGTCAGGAAGAAATATCAAGAAAAGTCCGGGCAAGAGGTTATGCCAGTTATTTCAGATATTCCGTTGGACCTTGCGCAGTTAGCACAGAATCTGCGGATTACCAAAACCTGGAATTTCTTAAATTATCCTGGTTTCGCGCCTGGACAGAAAGGATAGCAGATAAGGTTAGAAGAATATATTCCCGAAGCTACCCTTAACAGGATTTATCTTTCTTAAAATATAAAAACCTAAATTGAGTTCTGAGACAATGAAGATTCTTCTTGTAAACAACAGAACAAAACATCTGGGGAGATTGAAGAAATCTCTTAGACCTCACAAGGTTAATGTAGTCTGGTTTAACAAATTTTATTTCAGCAGTGCCAAAGATTTTGATTGTGTCATACTTTCAGGGGGGAAATTCCATTCGGTTGAAAATCATATAGATGAATACAAAAAAGAAATAGATTTCATAAAAGAAACACGGGTTCCTGTTTTCGGAATTTGTCTGGGTTTTGAGATGATTGTCAAGGCATTCGGAGGAGACTTGAAGATGTTAAAAGCTGGAGATAAGAGAGTTTCTCAAATAAAGATTATCTCAGGTGATAAGATTATTAAGGATGTCAAAAAAAGGTTTAAAGTTTATGAAAGCCATTTATGGAAAGCTTCAAAGACAAAGGACTTAAAGGTTATCGCAAAAGAAGATGATTACCCTGCCATTGTAAAAGTCAGGGGCAAGAATATTTATGGGGTAAACTTCCATCCAGAAATGATGGAAGACAAAACGCAAGGTTATAAAATATTAAACAATTTTCTGAAACAGATAAAATGATATACACAAATTCTGACGGAGGTTCGCGGGGAAATCCCGGGCCGGGCGCGATAGGCGTTTTGGTAAGGCAGGATGAAACTATTTTGATAAAATCCAGCAAATTTATCGGCGAGAGAACAACCAACAATGAAGCGGAATACGAGGCGTTGATTCTTGCTATGGAACTTGCATCGAGCATAACAAGCGATGAGGTCACATGCATCCTGGATTCGGAACTCGTGGTTAAACAGCTGCTCGGAGAATATCGCGTTAAAGATCCGAGGATGAGGTCGCTGTTTTTGAAAGTGCAAAAGCTGCAAGAGAGGTTCAAAAAGATAAAATACGAGCACGTTTCCAGATGGAATAATTACCAAAGGATTGTCGATGAGCTTGTGAATGAAGAGCTTGATGATAAGGGATATCGGAAAGTTAGGAAGAATTAAAAATAAAGATTTCTTACTCTTGAAATGGGACGCGAAGAACAGATAATAAATGAGAGGTTGAGAAAACTCAAAGAACTCAGAGAGAAAGGAGTAAATCCTTATCCTGAAAAGTTTGAAAAAAAGCAGACATGTGAAGGTTGTTCTAAGTCCAAGGTTGGAAGCAAAATCAAGACAGCGGGAAGACTTATGACAAAGCGCGACTTAGGGAAGATTGCGTTTTGCGTTTTGCAGGACGGGACGGGAAGAATTCAAATAGTTATGCAGGAAGGAGAGACGCCTGGCAAGGACAGAGAACCTTTCAAGAAAAGCGTCGACATTGGAGATTTTGTAGGGGTGCAGGGAGAAATAATCAAAACGAAGACGGGCGAGATTTCTATTCTCGTGAAAAAACTTGAACTGCTTTCAAAGTCCATTTTGCCCTTGCCCGAAAAATTTCATGGTTTGGAAAACGAAGAAGACAAACTTCGAAAAAGATATCTTGACATTTTGATGAATCGCGAAGTTCATGAAATGTTCTTGAGAAAGTCTAAATTCTGGAATGCGATAAGGAGTTTTCTTCTGGAAAAAGGATTCATAGAAGTCGAGACTCCCGTCCTGGAAGAGTCCGCGGGCGGGGCGGCGGCGACGCCGTTCAAAACCCACCACAATGCCCTTGACGTCGACGTTTATTTGAGAATTTCGATGGGCGAGCTTTGGCAGAAAAAACTCATGGTGGCGGGATTCGAAAAAACTTTCGAAATCGGAAGGCAGTTCAGGAACGAGGGCATGGACATCGAACACCTGCAGGATTATACGCAAATGGAGTTTTATTGGGCTTATGCAAATTACCAAGACGGAATGAAACTTGTTGAAGAGATGTACAAGAAAATCGCAAAAGAAGTTTTCGGAAAAACGAAATTCAAAATTCATGGATATGACGTTGACTTTTCCAAGAAATGGGAAACTTACGATTTCGAACAGGCCGTAAAGAAATACACCGGCGTGGACATTTACAATTCCGAGGTTAAAGATATAAAAAAGAAGTTGAAAGAGCTAAAGGTGGAATACAAAGATTCTGTTGACAAGTGGAGGCTCGTTGATGTTTTGTGGAAATATTGTCGGAAGAAACTTTCGGGACCGGGATTCTTGACGGGACAGCCGGTTGAACTCGCGCCTCTGGCCAAAAGAAATCCCGAAGACACAAGAAAGGTCGAACAGTTCCAAGTTATCATGGCGGGAAGCGAAGTCGGAAACGGGTACTCCGAGTTGAATGATCCTTTCGACCAGGAAGAGCGGTTTAAGGAACAGATGAAACATAAAAACGCGGGCGATGAGGAAGCGATGGAACACGACAAGAATTTTGTCGAGGCTTTGAAATACGGAATGCCGCCGGTTTGCGGCTTCGGAGTTTCTGAAAGATTATTCGGATTTCTTGAATGCAAGCCTCTCCGCGAAACGGTTATTTTTCCGTTGATGAGGCCGGAAGGAAAAATTGAAGAAAAAAAGCCGGACAAGAAAAACAAAAAAGCAAAATAGGATTAAGACTAGAATTAATTTTCAAATGAAAGAATTGCCAATAACACGCTCTCGAGCTATTGAAATTTTGAAATCGGTTCCCGGAAACGGAGATTTTGAAATGGGACATTATCTTGAAAGCGAAGCGATCATGCGGGGCGTTGCGCGCAGACTCGGAGAAGATGAAAACTATTGGGGAATGTCGGGGTTGTTGCATGACATCGATTGGGGGCTAACGAAGAATGAAGTTGAAAAACATTTGACCCTTGCCCCTGACATGCTGAAGAAAGAAGGCTTCGATGATGAATTCATAGAAACAGTTTTGTCGCATGGTTGTGGTTTCGAAGAACTTCCGGAACTGAAAGACAAGCAAAGAACAAAGAAAATCGAGTTTGCGCTTGCAGCTTCAGAAACAATGACAGGAATCGTTTACGCTTATGCTTTGATGCGCGGAAAAAAGATTTCTGATATGGAAGTCAAAGGCCTGAAGAAAAAGTTCAAGGACAAAGCTTTTGCGGCCGGCTGCAATCGTGAAATAATTCGAGAGATAGAAAAGACAGGAATTCCGCTTGATGAATTTTTCCAAATTGCAATAGATTCCATGAAAAGTATAAAAAGCGAGATTGGTTTGGAGTAATATCAAATGGCGCTTATAATAAAATCCAACATTCGGAAAACTGTCAAGGATTTAGATAAGGAAAATTCTGTTTCCTCGGTTTCCGACGAAGTTGGTCTTAAACTCGAGAAAAAAGTCGAGGATCTTTTGGACGCGGCGATAAAGCGCGCGAAGGCAAACGGGCGAAGAACTTTGCAGGCGCGCGATCTGTGATCTAGTGAGATCACCTCTTTTTCTATTAACTTTACTGGATAAATTCCGTAGCAGATTCAGGATTTCACTATCAACTTAGGGCGGAGCGCCGGCTGGTGGGGCTTATGAAGAATTTCTGAAAAAATATAAAAACCCAAATTAACTTTTCTAAAGATGCAGGCAAAAAAAGAGGTAATGGTTTCCGAAGAAAACGCAAAGGTCCAGAAGAAAAAAAGCAAAGCGTCGCGGACGTTTGTCATCGCGCTTTCAGTTGTCAGTATCATAGGATTTTTGAGCATCATCATGAGCAGCCTTTTTTACATCGACGTCAGTGGCTACATCGACACGCTTTGGCTGATAGCTTTGGGCCTCGGACTTGTTTTTGAAACGTCGATAAAAGAAATCAGAAGAATAAAACAACTTGGCCTGACTTCAAACATTCTCGGAAAACTTACGATGCTAATCGTCGGCGGAATCTCGATAATCGCCGGAATTTTGAGCCTGCCGCAAATCCAAATCCAGAATGCTTCGTTCCTTGCGGTTAAAGGAATAATAAGCATCCTTGCAATAATTTTCATAATTTTGCAGACATGGGTAACGGAACGTAGAGAGTAAAAAGTTTAAATATTTCTTTTCAGTTTGTTGAATCATGAAAAAAGAGGACAAAGAAAAAATTCTGAAAAAACTTGAAGAGGCGGGTGACGCGGAAAATTATGAGACTTCATGGGACGAGAAGGGCGTTCCGAGTTCGAAGAAAAAATCGAATATCAAGCGAGGGAAAAAATCGCGCGCGGCGGGAAGCAGATTCGAACTGAAAGTCAGGCAGGATTTGGAAAGCAAAGGGCGTATTGTAGATAAATGGACGAACAATGTTGACTTAGAGTTGGGTAAGGTAATTCCCGCGAAGAGAAAATTCAATCCATATTCCCGCGTCATGGCGATCGGGACGGGTTTTCCGGACTTCGTCTCGATAAAACACATTTCGGGAGAGCTTTACAGCGTCATCGGCGTTGAAGTGAAAACAAACGGCACGTTGTCGAAGGAGGAAAAAGAAAAGTGCTCGTGGTACTTGAGAAACAAAATTTTCTCGCAAATCTGGATTGCAAAGCAGGCGAAAGAGGGGAATAAGATCATTGTTGAATATTATGATTTCACGGAAAAATACAAAGACAAATATATGCAAGACAGGGTTTAGACCGGATTGAGTTTTTAATTTTATCACCTCTTTTTTAAGATAGTAAATCTTTCAGAAATTTTATCAAATTTCAAATATGTAAAATCTCCCTCGGATGCAGGGGGCACGTTCGGAGTCAAGTCAATTCGCGACGATTACTGAACGCAAAGTTTTAAGATCCAAAGTTTGTTTTGAAGACAACAAAACTTAAAATCGCCTTTTTGCTTAAGGCTTTAGGATGAATTGGAAAGCCGTGTGCTTGTTGATCTTGATCTTGGTTTTTGTCAGGATGTCTGCTGTCGCCGCGCAGTGCAATTCGACGCAAGTGGACATAAATTCCGCTTCGCTTGATGAAATGATGAGCATAATCCATCTTGGGGGCAGCGGGAAAGTTGCGCAAAGAGTCATAGATGCAAGGCCGTTCAGTTCTCTTCAGGATTTATCAAAAGTCGGCGGGCTCGGAGGAACAGGGAAGAATTTGCAGGATATAATAAACCAGGGTTTGGCGTGCGTCGCGGACAATGAATCGCAGCAAACGCAAATTCAAACCAATTCGTCGGTTTCGGAAAACGGAAACAATTCAGGCAGCGCAACTTCAACCAGCGATACAACTGCAGCGCAGACAGAAAACCAAGATTCTTCGCCAGCATCCCCAAGCTCAAATATTCTAAATTTGAGTTCAGTCCAAACTTCAGGAGCCTCCGGGACAAGCGCGCCGATCACGCCGCAAGTCATAAATTTAAACGCCCAAAGTTCCACTCCAGACAATTCAAGTTCAATCAAGACAGATTACTCAATAAGAGCAAATCCTGCGGTTTACGGCCTTGTTGCGTTCAGCGTTGTCCTCGGACTGTTATTTGCGGCCAGAAAATTCAGAACAAAAAGATATAAAAGCGAATTTGACTGAAGAAAATAATAAAATGGCAAGCGAGAAACAGAAAATAAAGGCTATGCTGCTTTTCGAGATAATAGGCAGGCCGCCGCAGCACCTGACCGAAGCGCTTAACGGATTGATAATGCAAATGAACTCCGAAAATGGGGTTAGCGTCGGGGAAAAGAAAATTGCGGAACCGAAAAAGATGGACAAAAAGACAGGCATCACGACGCCGGAAGGAGAAATACATGAGAATGAATTTTATTCGAGCTTCGCTGAAGTTGAAATCGAAGTGGAAGACCTTATGTCCTTGGCAATGCTTATGTTCAAATATATGCCCGCGCACGTCGAGGTCATCTCTCCGGAAAATATATCGCTCTCTAACGGAAACTGGAGCGAGATCTTAAGCGAGCTGGTAAGAAGGCTTCACGGCTACGACGAAGTCGCCAGAGTTTTGCAAGTGGAAAAAACGGTTTTGGAAGGTAAGCTCCGCTCGCTGATAAGTTCCAGGATAAAAGTCGTGCCTGTTTCGGAAACCTCCAAGGGGAACAAAAAGCCGGCCAAATCGCAGGGCAAGAAAAAAGAGACAAAGGCCAAGAGCAAAAAGAAATGAGTGACATAGGAGTTGCAAGCGCAAATTATTCTTTATTCTCCGGATTTTGGAACCGAAAGGAAATTCAAAATTACAAAGGAAAATATTATGAAATTCGGGCAGGACGCAGGTTCGAGAAGATTGTTGAGGACGAAGAAAAAGAAGTTTCGCCTCTCGGAGAAACCAAAGGAAAAATTGTAAGAGAAGAAAAAAGAGAGATAACAGTTTTAGTTTATCGAAAAGGCAGGCTTGAAGAAAAGCCGGAAATCCGCGAGGAGGGAATCCTTGTCGATTTGACCGTGCCCGCGCTTGTCCTTACTTACGGCGCGCAATCTTCATTAGGTTGAACGGCCTTTTCGCTTTTTTGTAACGGAAGACTAAGAAAAGGATTATTCCTGCGAGGGCGAGGGCGGCCAAGGTCCATCCAAGAACCTTTCCGGAATTTCCGCTCTTTGAAGCGACGCACGTCCCGAGGCAGCATTGGCCGTCCTCAGCGTTTTTCGTCTCGCCGCTGCAGGTCTGATTGTCGTAGCATTTTATTCCGCCAAGCTGGACACAACTCTGGAAGAGCGACTGCGAAGAGTTCCCCTGCGAGCTTTCGGAAGAATAACTTGCCGAAAAGTTAAGCACGACAGGAATCAAAACGCTCGAGTTTTCGAAAGTCGCATTTATGCTTCCGTAGATAAGGCTGCTGTTTCCAAGCGAAGTTATATTGAACTGAATCGAGGAATTCGAATCCGGAGAGATTGAAGTGACATTCGGAACAGACACGTATGGCTTTATGAGATTCGAAACGGAAAGGGAAATGTTTGTGGAATTGCCCGAAGGATTTGAGATGTAAAGATATCTCGAAGTTGTCGTGTTTGTTGGCATTGAGACATTGAATCTTGATGGTTGCAATTGCAGAGATTTCAATGAATTTTCATTAGAGGGAGTTGTGGACCCGCCTGAAGAAGCCGAAGTCCCCTGAATGAAAACAGGAATCGAGTAAGAAGTATTTTCCGAATACAACACCGCGGAATAAGAGCCGTTCGAACCCCCGGTTGTTGAAAACGAAATCTGTTTTTCCGGTCCGGGGGAAACGTCAATGCTTTGCCCTGAAGAATTCTGAAGATAATAATTTACAGTTATTGCAGAGTCGCGGAGATTCAAAACTTTTATTGAAAAACCGCTTCCGACACTAACCTGAATAAAACCGGGATTCACAGAAAAATCAGGGCTGGCGGTTGTTATCGTAAAATTTTTTTATACATCAGGGGCCTTGACTGCCCCGGATTCCATATATCTGACTCCTGAAAGGACAATGGAATAATTTCCGGGCGCTTTTCCCTGCAACTGCCCGTAGATGTAGAAAATTCCGTTTTCCTTGTTCACAGAGGGAATGAAAGGTATCCTTACGTGGCCTTCATATAAAAGAATATCTTGCTGTTGGACTGCGTCAAGGAAGTTTCCGGAGATTTGCGCGAAGAGAGTTTCTCCCTGGCTGAAGCTTGAGTTCATGCTTATCTGGACGGCGGATGCGAGAGGCGCCGCAATCAGCGCAAGCGCAAAAAAAATCAAGACACTTCTTTTCTTTATCCAACTAAAAAAATCAGCTTAATAAATTTATTTGCTCATTTCCATAAGCTTCTTGAGAACATGATTGACCTCTTTGGAGGATTTTGGCTTTTGCGCCGAAGCCTTTGAAACTTGATGCTGCGATCTCGGAGGCATTGGCCTGTTGAAAGGCATTGGCCTCGAAGGAGGGAATGACGGCCTGCCCGGAGGGCCTCTTGGGCCGTTTGGACCCCTAGGCGAACCATTGCCGCCTTTGAAGAATTTCGATTTGATCTTCAACCAAAGAGGAGTCAGCTTTTTCCTGAAGATTATTCCGAGTGTAGCGAGAATTATCAGGATTATGAGGAGTATTATCAAACCCACGTGAGATTGAGAAGTGCTTGCATATTGTTGCTGTATGGTGCAGCAAACCTGGCTGCTTCCCGTTCCACAGGAAGCTCCGGAAGACACTTCGTTGCCCGAGCAGGAGTCCTGACAGGTTCCGCCCGAAGTTTCGCAGTCCGTCGTGACCGTCGAATGCTGGATTGGAACGCACGCTCCGGAAACGCAACAGGTTTGATCCGAAGGAGAAACATCGTTTGCAGACACCGGCGTGCCCTTGCAGCTTTCAGTTGTCAAATTGCAAACCTGACCGAACTGCGATGAGCACGAAGGTGTTGCAACATCTTTGCTGCAGCATATGTAATTTGAAGACACGCAACTGTATCCCAAGTCCGTTCCGTTTGCGGTATTGCAATTGCTGTACGAGAGGCAGTATCCGCCGGAGGTTGAACAATCGGGAGTTGATGTCGATGAAGACGAGACTGATGTTGAACCGAAGAGAGAATAAAGTATGAATGCCGTGTCGAGAATGTTGCCTGAATTCCAGCAGCCATCCGCGCCCTGAACGCCGGCAAGCCAGGTTGTTGCCTGATCCTTCTCGGAAGAATCCTGATTCTGGAGAGAAAGCAAAGCAAGAGCAGTCCCGAAATATTTGTCCACTGAAGAATCCCAATAATATTGGCTACCCGAAGATCCTGTAACTGACCTTTGCTGGTTTATCAAATCCTGCTTGTATCCGGAGGAGATGATGTTAAGAACAGAATAAGCCAGAGTCTTGTAATCGGAGTTGGAAGAATCTGAAATGCGAGTCGTCAGGTAAGGAAGATAGGATGAGACGTTGTATTGCAGAGTGTCCAGAGCAAGAGCCGCCCAGAGAGTGGCCTCATAACTTGAAGCGGAAGAGCAACTGCCGCCGGAAGGGGCGAAGCAGTAAGAGCTTACGGAAGTCACGACGGTTCCGCCGTTGGATGCGGACTGCTTGTTTTGCGAAACGTAAACGGTCGGATAAGTCGAGTTTGGAGACCTCTGATATAATGTCGATACCGTGAATGAAGGCGCGTCGCATGAGACAGTTAACTGCTTTCCGTAACAGCTTGGTCCGACTGAAATCCAGTAGCCGTTCGGCGAAGGCGAGAGGCATCCGGAAGAGATTCCGGTTACTTTTCCGTCATTTCCTATTTCAGCCGTGTAAGAAACTCCGGTCGCGGAACTCACTACGCAAGTGGTCTTGTTTGCGCTGTCAATCTGGAGATACCAGTTTATGTCTGAAGTTGATTTATTTTGGGAAAGAAGCCAGGACATCGAATCATTTGTCGACCTTCCGGAAGCTTCGAGGGAGAGGACCGCCTGCGAAGTCGTTTTTATATCGCATGAGGTAGAAGAGGGGCTGCTGTAGCACCCGCTTGGGCCCGAACTGTTTGCAACATAATCTACGCACTGGCCTGTCGCGAGAGAAGTGAAAATTTTTTCCGTTATTGAAAGCGAAGAGCAATCAGAAGTTTTGTTCGCAAGGCACGCGAATCCGTTGTCGCTCACCGAACTGTTCAGGGCCGCGGAAATCAGGGGGAATATCACGAAGGACAGAACTAATGAAGCTGCAAGCAACACACTCTTTTTCATGAACACCTTAATTAATTCAAGTTTTTAAAATTATCCGTGTCTTTCTTCTTCCTTTTCGGTTTTTGGCCGCTCTCCGATTTCTTCATGCTCCGGAAATTTTTCTTCACCATGTAACTCACAGGATTTTTCGACGCGAGCTCTTCGGAAGTCGGAACGATTCCGATGCCTTTGTAATAATCCTTGTCGAAATTCGGAGGCATTACCGCGGGCTTTCGGAAGCTCCATTCGACCTGCATCCTGATGTAGCCTTCGTTAAGCGGCGGGACGTTTTTCTCGTTCCAGTCGTAAATCCGCTTTTCCATTTCGTTGCGTTCCATGTTTATGAACCGGAAGAAATTTATCAGTATAAACAGCGCGCGCTTCTTGCCGTCTTTTATGCCCTCAAGGATTTTCCGGATAGACGGGGGGAACTGCGAAGCCGAAAGATTTTCGAATTTTATTGGCTGGAAATTTCCCTGCCCCGAATCAGAGGAACCCGAAAAAGTTTTCTTGGTTTCATTCGGGTTTCTCGATTTGTCCCAGTCCAGCGCCTCCCTGAAAAGGCCGGCGGCTTCGCCTTCTTCGGAATCCGGCATGAACTTTCTCGGCTTCACCGCCAGAGGATTTGCGTCGGACATTTTGAAACCTTTGACTTCATCTTTAGAGATTACAACGCTGGCAAGCGCGGTTTTTTCGTGCAAGGAGTAAGGCATTCGAAAAAGGTGGCGCGGCGAGACGAGGACCATGTCCAGCCCTATGAGGTCGAACAGGTCTTCCTGAATATCTTCCGAGAAATCTGACGGATTGTCCAGGGAGTTAATCCCGCATGAAGAGCATTCGTAAAACGGAACAGAACTTTTCACTGACATTATCTTCCTGCAGTTGGGGCATTTCAGAATCTTTTTTTCTCCCGGGACGAGTTTTTTCTGTTCGCCCGCCTTGCAGGAATCGCAATAAAATTCCTTCCGGATAAATTCTTTCGCGATTTCACCGCAGATGTTGCATTTGCGGCCTTTCTTCAGCTCAATGTTTTTGAAGTCGTCTTCGAATGTTGGAGGCAGATTTTTCCTGAATATTTTTTCGGATTCGAACCTTATGTATTCCACAACTTTTCTCGCGAGTTCGGGGAAGAGTTCCCTGACTTCTTTATCTCCTATTTTTTTAGGGAAAGATTTCCATGGAACTAAGATATGCCAGCCCTTGCTTCCGGAAAACTTGACGCCGAGGTTTTTCACGCCGTTGTTTTCCAAAGCGGAAATCACGGCGAGTGCGGCTTTCTTGCTGTAATCGAACCATTTGCAGTCTATATCAATAAGCAAATCCCAGCCTTTTCGCAATTCGTTGAGCTGTTTCGGCTGCATGCCTGTTTCTATTTGCAGAGGATCTTTCCAGATTTCTTCGGAGCAATGAAAAGAAGTCGCTCCGCGCTTGACAAGTTCGAGAATGTCGCTTTCATACTGCAGTGTATCCGGACGCTTGCCGAAGCCGTTGAAATATCTCGGGACGACTTCGCGGTCGCGGGAAAATTCCAGCATGGCTTTGGAAACGGCGGGGTTGGAATAATACAATTGCGTTATGCTGTTTATCTTTTTCTTTCTCGAATCGGGGATTTCTGACATGGCAAAAGAGGGGAAGAAATATTTATATAATTACCCTATTGTTAAAAACAATAATACTTAAAAGCAAACTGACTTAGTAATGGCATGATAGTAAAACTTGACAACCCTGTCCTGATGGTGAAAGCGATTGACGTTATTTCGGAACTCGTCTCGGAAGTCAGAATGAAAGTCAACGAAGAGGGAATAAGCATCGTTGCGATAGACCCGGCGAACGTCGCGATGGTAGGGTTTTCGATTCCGAAGTCCGCTTTTTCGCAGTTCGAGGCGGGAAAGGAAGTCCTCGGAATAAATCTTGACAGCCTGAAAAAGATTTTAAGACGGTGCGGCTCCGGAAGTTCAATAATTCTTGAAAAGAAAAACAACACGCTTAACATAGCGGTACAGGACAGGATAAAAAGAAATTTCACGCTGAACCTGATTGAAGTGGAAAGGGAAGACAAGGAGATGCCGAACCTGAATTTTTCAACCGCCGTGAAAATGAATTCTGTTGATTTCATAGATTCCGTTGAAGACTGCGCGATTGTCGCGGACGCGTGCTCGTTCATTTTGAAAGAGGGGAAATTTGTCATAGAATCCAAAGGAATAAATTCCGCAAGGGCGGAATTCTCCGGAGACGAGGCGGAGATAACGCTTTCTGAAGAAATCAGTGCGTGCAAGTCGAGATACAGTTTAGAATATTTGCAAAAATTCGTGAAAGGCGCGAAGCTTTCCGAAAAGACAATTTTGAAATTCTCGGACGATCATCCGCTCAAGATGGATCTCAAAGCGGAAAACTTCGAGTTGAGTTTCATTCTGGCTCCGAGAGTCGAGACCGTCGATTAGACCGCAGAATCGGCCGAGGAATTCAGCGAAGAATTTTTAAACAACAATATCATCTAAAGTCCATGAACGAGAAAAGAGGTTTCGATATTTCTAAATTGAAAAGGGGCCAGGTTACGCTGTTCATCATCCTCGCGCTGATAATTGTCGGCGTTGGAGTAGTCATTTATCTTTTCTATCCACAGATACAATCGCTGACCGGACTGCAAATCCAGAATCCGGAAGCGTACATACAGGCTTGCATGAAAAGCACGATACAGGATACAATAGATAATCTCTCTCTGCAGGGGGGCGTGATAAATCCGGACCATTATGTCCTTTACGACAACAGCGAAGTTGAGTACCTTTGTTACACAAACAAAGACCTTCAGCCATGCGTGATGCAACAACCTTTACTTAGAGCATCCATAGAGTCCCAAATAGCAAATGCGATAAAATCTAAGGCGGATTCCTGCTTCAGCGACCTTGAGGAAAATTACAATAAAAGAGGTTACACAACGACTCTCCTTAATGGAGGAATAAATGTCAGCTTGCTTCCAGAGAGAGTAAAGACAGACTTTAATTACAATCTCACAATTACAAAAGGAAATGCACAAAGATTCACACAATTCAGCGTGCTTACCAACAGCAACCTTTACGAACTTACAGGAATAGCAATGAATATCCTCTATTGGGAAGTCAGCCAAGGTGATGTTGACACTGGAATGTACATGCTATACTATCACAATATACTTGTAGAGAAAAATGAACAATCAGATGGGACAAAAGTATATATAATAACTGATGTTAATTCAAAAGATAAATTCCAGTTTGCCACGAGAAGCTTCGCGTGGCCTGCCGGATTCGGAGCGAACATATGAAAAGAGGAATTGCTTTTGCCGTAACGTTGAGCATTATAATAATAGGATTCGCAATATTCTTCACAGGTTCCACGGTCTTCGCGCAGGAATCAACTGTCTGCGCAGTCCATTCATCTCAAGGAATTTGTCAGGACGTTTCTCCTGGCCAAGTGACTTCAGGGTCCACCACCTATCCGACCTCATGCGCAAATGGCCCGGGCGAATGCGCTATTGGAACATGCGTAACACCCGACGGAGTTTGTATGTCCTCGCCTCATGCATCATGCGATACGAGTTTAGGCGGAACGTGGTACAGCGCAAGCCCAAGCAATACACCTGTTTGCAACACGGGATGCTGCGTCATCGAAGGCCAGGGAGGATCAATAACAACAAGAGCGAATTGCAATTCGCAGGCTGCGTTGAATCCGGGAGCGAAGACGGAGTTCAGAACAGATATAACAGATGACCTTGTTTGCAGCGCAATGGCATTCTCTTCGGATCAGGGAGCATGCGTGATTTCCACAAGCACGGGGGAGACCTGCAAATTCACAACGCAAGGAGACTGCTTAAACATAACCAATGATGCAAATGCATTTCACAAAAACTGGCTTTGCACAAACCAAAACCTTCAAAATGAAGGAGTAAACTGCACAAAGACGAGAACCACCCAATGTTCTCCTACAGATGGAAAGGTATATTTCAAAGACAGTTGCGGCAACCTTGCAAATGTTTACGATTACAGCAGAATCAGCGATACTGATTATTGGAATTTTGTAGCGGGTTCGCAAAGCGGGGGGACCCCTACAATAGAAAGCATCGCTAGTCCCGGAAGCACTACTAACGGAAACTGCGATTTCTATTCCGGAAGCGCCTGCGCTGCTTACGACCGCAGCATAGACTCCAGCCCTCCCGCAGATTCATCCAGCAAGTATATTTGCAGAAACCTTAATTGCAACTCCGGGCCTTTTGTTTCCGAATTCCTTGCGGCTTACCAAAGAAAACCAGTCAACGGAGAAACATGGTGCGCAAGGACAGACCCAAGCGACCCGAGCAAAATTGTATTCGGAAGCAACACTGGACTGACAAGCGGAAGCGGCGGAAATGCGACGCTGATTTCGAGCATAGCCAAGAACGACACTCTTCCGGGAAGCAGAGACTTTTTATTAGGATGCTACGACGGACAGGTTACCGTTGAACCTTGTTCTGATTACAGGAATAAAATCTGTCAGCAGGGACTAAATAATAATAGCGTTTATCAAGCTTCATGCGTCCTTAATAATTATCGAAGCTGTTACACCCAGAACAGCAGTTCCACCTGTTCGGCTGCAGGAGACTGCCAATGGATTATTGGAGCAAGCATACTGAAAGACAGCAATGGGTACCCTCTTGTTTACGACAACAAGACAGGAGATTTAGTGCAAATGACAGATAAAAAAGGGGCAGGAGGAATTTTGAATAACCAGCCAGATGGAGTGGATGATGATAACCGGCCTGGCGCTGCGTGCGTTCCAAAGTACTCTCCCGGATTTAATACCGCTGCAACAGCTACGCAAAGCGAAGCCACAAGCAATGTGGCAACATGCAATATTGGAAGCATGAACTGCTTGGTAAATTACTCGAGGGGGGCGCTTGGCAGCCTGGTTGATGCAAACAACTGGAAAGTCACTGGAGTTATCAGTTGCCTTTATAATAATGGAACACTTGTCAAAGGGTGGGAAAATAATTACACAAACTTATGCCTTGCAATCGGAGACTGCGGAATAGGCGCCAATTATATTGGAACAAACGGGGCGAATTCCCAATCTAGTATGTTCAAGGTATTTGGAAATTTATCTAAAGCAGCAGAATATCTTGATAATAAATCCAATTCAGGATCATAAATGGCAAATAAACCCCAACAAAAAGAGAACAAAACAGGAATGGCACTAAGCCAGGTTTTGATTTTGGTAATTGGAATCATTGGGATTTCTTACGCGCTCGGAAGCGGTTTGGGTGTTGTGAGCGCGGCTGGCTGCATGGATGGAGTAATAAGTCCCACTTCTTTTTGTTACAAGGGAATTACTTATACTCGCCCTATATCAACATCTAATGAGCTTAAAATAAGTGAGAGTCAATACTATATCTGGTCGGGAACAGTATGGAAGATTTCTCCGACAGCCACTTATAATCCAGACACTTATCTAAGTTCACTGCAAAATGCAGGAATCACTGGAGACTATGTTTTTAATTGGTATGCAAATCAAATAGGAATTACTCCTGGGTTTTCAAGCAGCATAATGGAAGCACCACCCATATCAACAACCCCACAAACATCTTCAAGCGGAACGCAGGCAACTCCTCCTGCAAGCACAACAGCAACGCAACCTTCATCGCCAAGCGCGACCGGCAGCGGGGCGGGAGGAAGCAGTATCGGGGCAGAAGCATTGGATTCCATTAAACAAGCCGGTCTTAGTGCAGTAAGTGGAGGTGCAGTAAATTATGTGAAGAAGATTGGGAAGAAGATTGGGGCAAGTAAAATCGCAGAAACGGGCCCTTCTCCGTTAATAAATCCATCAGGTTCAACCTTAGGCCCTTCAGGGGCAGAAGCTGTAATAAAAACGCCGTTCTGGAAAACCGGTTTTGGGGGGGTTCTAAAGGGTCTTGGAGAAATAGCAGCTTCTGTTGCGGTTGCAATCGCTGTTCATGCGGGGCTGGATTACCTAATTGGGTTAATTCCCGGAGTAGACAAGAATTCTGCGGGCGCTGCATGGCTTGAGGCAGGAAGCGCTGCAGTTTCAGGGGTTGCAGGAGGTTTGGCATTAACTTATCTTTCCACAGGAAGTTTCAGCCTTGGCGGGGCAGGAAGCGTCCTTGGAATAGCAGGACTAACCGGATGGGCTACGTTGGGAATAGGGGTGGCTGTTGCAGTGGCCGTATTCTTAATAACTTATCAGCAGCATACCGAAAAAGCCGCGGTATTTACCTGCGTTCCATGGCAGGCGCCTCTCGGCGGGAGCGATTGCAGCAAATGCGGAGAAAACGGATTGCCATGCAGCGCTTACCAGTGCGCGAGCCTCGGACAAACCTGCAAACTTCTAAATTCAAATTCTACGGGAAAACAGTTATGCATTCCAACCGCAAATAAAGGGATTCCTCCAATAATGAGCTTCTGGGGGGACGAGTTGAGTACAGGTTATTCTTATAATCCTAAAGGCGTCGAAGTAACTTCGACGAGTGGGCAGCAGGGAGTTACAATAACTTACGACTCTCCGGATGGAGCAATACCAACCTATGCAAATTTGAGATTTGGAATAACAACGGACAAACCGGCAAGATGCGGCTTTGCAATTGAAAATATTCCTATAAAGAATCAGACAACAAGTGAAGACACTTTCGATCAACTTATCCCAATGGATGCGGGATTGTTCGAGTTCAATCATTCATTCACACTTAATACCCAAGGAGTAGGTTCGGTGCCTTCAACTGACGGCAATATGACTTTATATTTCAGATGCCAAGACGGGAATGGGAATAATGACACAGCTTACTTCGTCGTCAAATTCGGCGTCAGCAAAACAGAAAACCACTCTCCTCCGGTTATAGTCTCGTCTGATATTCCTGATAATACTCCTGTTCCTTTCGGGATTGGTTCTATTAACGCAACTTTGTATATAGACAAACCAGTATCAGGATGCAGGTGGAGCCACACAGATGAGACGTATTCAAAGATGACAAATACAGCAGATTGTTCCAAGGGAACAACAGTAATTTCGCAGGGCATTAATGCAGGCAAATATAAATGTGTTGCACACGTAACCGGAATTGTGGATCGACAAAACAATGCATTCTATTTCAGGTGTAATGATACCCTCGGAGATGTGAACAATGCTGAACCTCCGTTCACGTTCCATTTGAAAGGGACACAGAATCTGACAATAACCTCCGCCATTCCAAACAACACATTAATACAAAGCTCTTCGCCAAGCGTGAAAGTAACACTTAACGTGGTAACTTCCGGAGGAGCAGACGGAGACGGGACTTCTGTATGTTACTATAACGATACTTTCGACAGTGGATCAGTTAATTACAACAAATATGTAATATTCGCAAACACGAGCTCTTACAGCAGTTCACAGGAGCTGTGGCTTTCAGGGGGCGCAACTCCAATTAACTACACAATTCCGGTAAAGTGTGTGGATGCAGGAGGAAATGCGGATTATAAGGCCATCACATTTAAGGTTCAGACGGACAACACGCCCCCTAATGTGGTAAGAGCTTACAACGACAATGGCAACTTGAACATAAAGACAGATGAAGCAGCAAGTTGTGTTTATGACATAACAAATTGTGACTACACGTTTGATTCAGGAAATCCTTTCTCCACGATAGGGGGAATAACACACTCTGCGCAGTGGGTAAGCGATCAGACCTATTACATAAAGTGCAAAGATCAATTCAACAACCAACCAAGTTCCGCGGCCTGCAGCATCATAGTGAAAGCTTCTTAAATGGAATCCGGGAGCGAAGAATTTGAAAATTTTCTTGAAAGCTTAAATGAGAAATTTGAAATAAAAGAATTTCCCGAATCCACCAAAACATCGGCCGAAGCCGCAAAAGTCATAGGGTGCGGTCTCTCGCAAATAGCCAAGTCAATCATCTTCATAGGAGATTCCACGGGAAATCCGTATCTTGCAATAGTGAGCGGACCCAATAAGGCTGATGAATCTAAAATTGAAAAAGAGACCGGAGAAAAAATAAGAAAAGCGGACGCGAATTTTGTCAAGGAGCAAACAGGATTTTCAATTGGCGGCGTTCCGCCAAAGGTTCCAGGAAAAGACATCAAAACATTCATAGATCAAACGCTAATGAACAAAAATATTTTGTGGGCTGCGGCAGGCGCAGGGAACAGAGTTTTCAGTCTTACTCCCGAGCAACTTGCGAAGATGACAAGAGGAAAAGTTTTAGACCTTTCATAATTTTATTTTAGATGGAAAGATTTATAAAAGTTATATTCTTTAGTTATACATGGCAATACAAGTAAAGACAAAAAAGTGGGGAAATTCCATAGGGATAATCCTTCCAAGCAAGACTGTCGAGAAACTCAATATAAAGCCGGAAGAAGAAATTGCAGTGGAAATAGAAAAAAAAGGAAGTCCTCTAAAGGAGATGTTTGGCAGAGGAAAATCCTGGGGCAAGTCTGTAGCGGAGATATTGACTGAATTTAGAAAAGAAAATCCTGAGAGCAAATGGCAGTAGAAAAATGTTTAGACACTTATGCACTGATAGAAATTTATCTTGAAAATAAAAAATTCGCGAAGTATCTGGATGCGAATTTTGTCGTAACAGATTTGACTTTAGCGGAGTTCTTTGGCGTGCTGTTGAGAAAATATGGAAAAGAAGAAGCTTATTTTTGGTTCAGAAAACTTGAAGGATATTCTGCTCCTGCGAATCGAGAGATTCTTATCGAGGCAATTAAATTTAGGCACGAGCACAAAAGGCAGAACATTTCATTTTTTGATTCTGTAGGTTACATTTTCTCGATGAAGAAAAGGGTCCCTTTCGTTACCGGAGACAAGGAATTCGAAAAATTCGACAACGTAGAATTCGTAAAAAAATGAGAATTCTAAAAATTTATAAGCCTTCTTTCATTAAAATTCGAATGGGAAAAAGAGGAGTCCAAAAGAGAGGGCAGATGAAAATTTCTTTCGGAATGATATTCTCGATAATCCTGATAGTTTTTTTCATAGCTTTCGCGATCTACGCCGTGCAGAAATTTCTCGGAGTGCAGAAATTCGCCAATGCTGACCAATTCATAAACGATTTGCAAAGCGATGTAACTACGATCTGGAGCTCCGGCCCTGCAACGCAGCCGGAAACTTACAGCCTTTCGAACTCCGTTGCGGAGGTGTGCTTCACGAATTCAGGAGCGGACAACCTGCTCTTGCGGGATAAATCAGGGATCCCGGAACAGAGCACAAACATAGACCATTTGAACATGAGCGCTACAGTTCCGAAAGGAGAAAGCGAGAAATGTTTCAACAACACAAACGGCAAAGTCAGCTTAGTCCTGGAAAGGGATTTTGGAGAGATCCTGGTCACAGTAAGAAGCTAAATGGAAATTAAAATCAAAAAATCTTC
Source organism: Candidatus Pacearchaeota archaeon (assembly GCA_046705325.1). Taxonomy (GTDB): domain Archaea; phylum Nanobdellota; class Nanobdellia; order Pacearchaeales; family GW2011-AR1; genus JAKLIN01. Next base: position 24,216 of record JBJKQQ010000043.1, read on the forward strand.
GCGAAGAGGTTTTCTTCAGATGTCTTTCGCGTGGCTTTTTGCAATCATCGCAGGCGCGATAATAATCGTCTTCGCTATTCTTGCCGCGACGAAAGTCATAAACCTCGGGCAGTATTCAACGAGCGCGCAATCGCAGGCGCAGCTGGGAGTGTTGTTAAATCCTCTGCAAACAAGCTTCGAATCTTCGTCCGTAACGGCGCTTTCAACGCCATCTGAAACGAGGATATACAACACTTGCTCCACGAACGGAGTTTTTGGAGAACAGACGATAGGCATCGCAGAAAAAAGCGTCGGGAAGTGGCCGGAATTTCCCCCGAGCGGAACGTCTTTTGAGAGTAAGTATATTTTTTCCGGCAATATAACCGAAGGAAAACAATTTTTGCTGTTCTCGAAAGCGTTCGAATTCCCGTTCAAGGTCGCGGACTTGATTTACCTTACGTCCGCATCCACAAATTATTGTTTCATTAACACGCCTCCCGATGCGGAACAGGAACTTTCTAAATTAAATGAACAAAACATCTATCTTAAAACAGACCAAAGCCAATGCCCGAAGGGAAGCGTGAATGTGTGCTTCGACTCTTCGGCGCCGTGCGATGTAAACGTGGACACCGCTTATGACAGAGTTCAGAAAGAGGGACTTGCTCCGGTTTATTATTACGGAAACGCCCTTATGTATGCGGCAATATTTTCGGATCCTGCGGTCTACGAATGTCAGCTTTCGAGACTGATGAAAAGAGACCTGCAACTTTCGCAGATTTACTCCGATAAGTCAGTTCAAATAGCAAAAGAAGGATGCACTTCCGGCACCGGCCAGGACTTGATTTCATTCGGCAATGCGTTAAATGGATTTTCCGGTTCCGAAAGCCTGAACGGGCTCGTCACGCAGCAAGATCAAATAAATACAGAAAACAGTTATTCAACCTGTCAGTTATGGTAGACCAAATTCAAAGATGACAAATAAAAAAGGCCAGATGAAAATCCAGCAGATGGCAATAATGATAATAGCCGTGACCATGTTTTTCGCACTGGTCGGGATGATTATTCTTGCAACACAGGTTTCAAGCCTGAACAAAAAAGCCGCGGCTCTCCAGGGAGAGAATGCCCAGCTTTTGGTTTCAAAAATAGCCGATTCCCCTGAATTCTCGTGCGGCAACAGTTTCGGGACGGCTTTAGGGTCGTGCATAGATGAGGACAAGGTTATGGGCCTGAAAAGCATGATAAGCAAATACGGAAACGGGAAATTCTGGGGAGTTCAGGGAATAGAAATCTTGGAGATATCTCCGGGAAATTCCCAAACAGAATGCACGCAGGATAATTACCCTGATTGCGGCAAGATAAACATCGTAAAAAGCCAGAACGGGACGGGCGTCCCGAATTACGTTTCTTTGTGCAGGAGGGATTATTCCGGGGGGGTTCCTTACGGAAACTGCTCGCTGGCGGAGGTGATTGTTACATACAATGGCTAAAAACGACTGGAAAGCGAAAAGGGGCCAGGAAGAAATGGTCGGATTCGCGTTGATAGTTCTCATAGTCGCAGTAATTTTGATAATATTCCTCGGACTCTCGCTTGGAAAAAAGAATACAACCGTGACTGAAAGCTACGAAGTCGAAAATTTCGTGCAGGCCATGCTGCAATACACTACGCAGTGCCAGAACAATTTTGGATACGACAACGTCAAGGACCTTATAACTGATTGCAGAAGGCATAATCAGTGCCTGAACAGCCAGGACAGCTGCGCGATGCTGAATTCAACCCTGAATAACTTGCTTGATGCCAGCTGGCCGGTTGGAAAAGAAAACCCTGTAAAAGGTTACCTGCTGAATATCAATTCCAGCACAGGAAAAGAGATTATGCTGCAAAAAGGCAATGCAACCTCCAATTCGAAAGGGGCATACCAATCCCTGCCGGATGTGACCGTGAATCTCATGATTTACAATTAAATTTTCATGTGGATATTTATCGAATCTACAATAACAAGAGGCTTAAGCCTTTTCCTCTTTTTTGTCATTTCCGGCTTCAGCTCAACCAACCCAAATTTCTTAAGAAGCTTTACATCCTCGCTTACAGAGCGAAAGTTCCTCCCAAGAACCTTTGACAGTTCGTATAAGGAAGACGGATTTTTGGTCTTTATCGTATGGAGAACTTTTGCCTTTTCTTTGCTGAAGAGCCGCTTGAGCTCCGAGATATTCTTGAAATTATATTCCCCTTTAGTGGTTCCGGGCTTGCGAAATATGGAAAAATTTCCTTTGTTTTGGGCTATCGAAACTTCCCTGCTTTTGAATTTTTCCTTTGGCATTATGAATTCATGACCTATATTGTTTATTTATCTAAATTACCTGACAATATACTATTAGAAATATCATATATATTAATAAATCTTTTTGTTTGCCTTCGGAAGATATTGTAATTATGGATAAGTGATACCATAAGTTTTATAAGATAACCCTTAAATCGAAGGGGAATCTTATATGCAGAGATTAGCCCAATCGCAAGCTTTTTAAAGGAAAATCAATAATGGTATATTACACTCGAAAGGGTGTTCTCGTGGGGAGTAAAACAAAGAATGGAACAAAATACAAGAAATTTGTGCATGTTCATCAGGCTAGATGGTTCTACCCCACAACCACAATGCCAGATGATGTTGCTTTCGGCAACACCATATAGTATTGAAAGGAGGTTAAGATTAAATGAAATTTAACTTTAAGAAAGTCGCAGCAATCGGAGCAAGCGTATTGTTGACAGGAATGACAATGGGTTTGGCAGCTGCAAGCGCTTTCCCTGACGGGTACAGCGCAAGCAACACGGCTGTTGTTTACGGAGCAGGAGCTACTGCGGATATAATACCCGCAACAAGCATAAAGACTGCTTTGGGAACCAGCAGCTCTGGAAGTGTTAGTGTTAGTGGTGAAAGCGTTTCATTGGCAACAAATTCGAGGAGCTTGTATTATGGAGATGCCATAAATGCAGGATATCAAAGTTTGTCCGCTACTGAATTGCCAACCACTTTGGCTGATGGGACTTTCACAGACCTTTCAGGAACACAATACACCTACACGCAGACAATCACTCCAGGATCCACAGCAAGCGTTTTTGGAAACGATAACGGGAACTATGATGACCCTGTATTGAACCTTAATGTAGGCACTTCCACCGCGACGCCATTATACAATTACACCTTGAGCTTTAACAAAAATGTGAATGTTTCTGACGCTACAAACGTTCAGGGACAATCCATAAACATCATGGGTGTTGATTATGTAATAGGAGCAAGTTCCACAAACTCCACACTTTATTTGTATGGGGCGGGAACTGAACAAACAGTTAACCAAGGGACGCCTGCTACAGTAGATATTGGTGGAGCATCTCACACAATAAGTGTGACCCCTACCGGAGCTACTACTGCAACACTTGTCGTTGACGGAACTTCAAGGTCTGTTACACAAGGGAATAGTTATGCATTCCCGGGAGACTTGAATGTTTATGTAAAATCCATAACATATCAGGCATATTCCGGCGGTGCACAAAGCGCTAACCTTATTATAGGAGCAAATACGTTGAAGTTAGTAAACGGACAAACTGTTAAGCAGGGAGCTAACTTGGATTCCATAAAAGGAACCAAAGCAACAATAACCGCTGCAGGTGCCGGAGAAATATCCGGGTTCACTGTTTCAGTAGCTGAAAACAGCAGCAATAACGATGCATTGGCTGTAGGAGACTCTTTCACAGACCCTGTATTTGGAGGATTAAAAGTTATCTTTTCAGGAGCTGATCCTGCATTAGATAGTTCTTCAAGGGGAAGTGTTGTTGTTGATGGCGGAAGCCTTAACACACAACAAGCGCAAGTTACATTTACAAGCGCAAGAGACTCTTCTTCAGGACCTTACACGTTGACATATGCTTACGACAACAGCTCAACAAGTGTGAACTCTGCTTTAGCTCACCAGTCTTTCAGTAACGGCAAAGGATACATCCATATATTGGAAGGAGAAAACGCTAAGACCAATGACTACATTGTCTTGAATCAAGGAGATTCTGGAACAATTGTTGAAGTCACTGATATGAGTGTTGACAACGCCCAAACAGGAACAGTTACCTTGCAAGATGTAATTAGTGGAGATAGTGTTCCTCTTACATTAAATAATGTAAGCAATGTCTATACAAAGACGGGTGTTAACATGTTTGGAGGGACTGGTTATACTGTTAAGATGAACGGAGCTGGAACTTCAGTAAATGTTACATGGAGCAGTGCTGGAACTGAAACCGTTTTCCCAAGAATAAAGTTGGCAGATGGTGGATGGATGGCATTTTTGACTAACACAACCGTTGTGAATACTGCAGGAAATAACTCACTAAACAAGGTTATTTTCCCTACGGGTACAACAACTTTGACTGCAACAGGTGTGAACCTTACCCATGCGGCAGGAGCAGCCAATTATACAGTCGGAGGACTAAATTGGATATACACTGTTACAGGGAATGACACGAAGATCACAGGAGTTAACGTATCAGATACAAGCGGGATAACGTTCTCCGCAGGACCTGCTATCTTGATTGCGGAACCTAAGAAATGGAATGATTCTTCATATGGAGATTACATTCTTGTGCCAATGACAACTGCCAATTCCGGAAAGGACATGGCAATAAGTCAGGCGGTCTTGGGCGGAGTAAATTCCGGATTCGTAACATTGACTTCAGACACATATGAACAGCAAGCGGTTGACCAATATGGTACTTTGGTAACTGATGAACAGAGGACAAATCAGAATGGTAAGGAAACTATAAGTTATCCTGCCTCTGAAATGAAATTGAACGTTCTTTTCAGTGCCTCAAGCGCTACTACAAGCGGTTCCGGTTCAGGAGCGCGGTTCGTAACTGATTCCCAGGCTTCAAGCTTGGCTTCAGGAACTAATCTGATAGTTGTAGGCGGTAGCTGTGTAAACAGCGTTGCCGCTTCTCTTTTGGGAAGTTCTACACCTATGTGCGGATCTGACTGGACAGCTGCAACGGCATCCGATTTAGGAACAACAGGTCTTGGATCTGGACAATTCTTGATTCAGAGCTTTGCAAGCAACTCCGTTACAAGCGGAACTGCATTGCTTGTTGCTGGTACAAACGCTGCTGACACTGTTGCTGCTGCATCTTATCTGGTTAACACAAAGCCGGATGTTGCTGCGGGCAAGAAGTGGGTAGGAACGACTTCATCGAGCACTGCTAGCGAAGTAACTTCAGCCTAAGGAAACACTTTAATTTTTTATTTTTCTTTTTCTTTTTTTATTAACAAGATGGCGAGAGCCGTCGCAGATTTTTTATAAAAATAATAAGATAACAGGAAAGTTTTATATACTATAGGGGCTATAGGAGTTATAGAATGACGAGCACAATACAATTAAGTCCGGAAATGAAAAGGCGAATCAGTTCGTTTGGGGCAAAAGGAGAATCTTTCGAGACAATAATAAAGAGAATTTACAATCTTGCAGTGAAGGAGCAATTAAGGGAATTTCTGCTTCCCTCGAACAGGTTCATCTCACTGGATGAGTTCGAAAAAGAGGTTAAAGAGGAATGGCCCAAGTCGAAATAATCGATTCGCTGGCTAAAGAGATAAAAAAGAAATTTAAAGGAGAGTCCAGAGAAATCATAAGCTTGTTGAGGACTCTGGAAAAAAACCCGAAAAAGGGCAAGCCCCTCGGACAAGTAGCCGGACTTTTGATAAAAGAGCTCAAATACAAAAAGTTCAGGTTTTATTTCGTTGTTGACGGATACAAAATAAAAGTTCTTTCCGAAGAGGAATTGACTGACCTGCTGATAAGATTCATCAGAATGTCCGACAAGAAGGCCCAGCAGGAAACAATAAAAGAAATACGAAATATCCTTGCAGAGATCGGAATGGAAGGATTCTGAAACTGAAAGCTCTTCGGAAATAAATTATCCTGATTTCAATACCAATAAAGTTATAAATAAAATCTCCGAATGTTGTTTAGGATGAGGAAGATAATCTCGAAGAGCAAGGAAGAAAAAAAGAAGCGACGAAACCAGCTGGTTGTCGGCGGAATCATGATTGCGGTTCTGCTTTTCAGCACGCTGGGTTATGCAATCGAGAGCAACTTCGCCGCGGGAGGGAATTCAGGTTCAGGAAATTCAACGCAGCTAAATTACAACGGAATAACTTTCACGAATCAGAACGGTTATTGGATAGTGAACAGCAGCAACGGCAAGACATTTGCATTCACCTACAATCCGGAAGAAATTCCAACTGCAAATTTGGGAAACATAACACTAAAAGCCAGCGACTTAGAAGGAAAAGCCCTTTACATTTATTCGAACAATTCAGAAGGTTATGAAATGAAAATAAACCTGATTGGCATCGCATCGGGCATAACCGGCATGAACTTGAGCAAGCAGCCGGACTGCAGCGAGAATTCTCTGATAATAGAAAACGGAAATCTCGGGGCGAGGCAAAGCGGAGACTGCATCTTCATCTCCGGACAGGGAGAAGATTTAATAAAGCTTGAAGACAACGTCTTGTTTAAGTTGCTAGGAATAACAAACTAAAATGGCAAAAGAGACAAAAAAAGATTCGGCGAAAAAGAAAGTTTCAAATAAGAAGGGCCTTAACCTGACTGCTCCGGAGAAAAAAGAAATAATAAAAGACATAAAAAAAGCCGAAGACAATATCGAGAAAGAGGAAAAGAAGGAAGAAAAATCTGAAAAGCCATCGAAGGAGCAGATAAAGAGCGAAAACAAGATTCTGATTATAGTCATGGGGGTATTGCTGCTTCTTGCGGCGGTGTTTGTGGGTTATCTGATTTTCTCCAGCAATGCGAAGACATTCACATACAATGGCGTCGGCTACACCTTATCACCCAATGGAAAGATTACTTTTTATGAGACCACAATCCCGGTGGTTCAGAACGGCAAGAAGATAAATTATCCAGTTTACATACAGAATGATCCGAGAAAACTTGAGTCGGAAGTTCCTTTCAACGGCAGCCTTTACATAAGGCCCGCTATGGCGGTTAATTACAGCAATGACATAAGTTGTGATGGATATGGGGCCGTGGCGATAGCGAACCTGTTCAACCTTTACCAGACCATGGGTGTCAAGACAGTTTACGACCCGAACGCAACCTGCGATGCGCAGCAAAGATATGTTTACGTGAACATCAAAACCACGAACGAGACGAGCAAACAGGAAGACGCTCCGGCCTGCTATACAATAAACGTCGCCGACTGCAACGTCCTGCCGGCGGTGGAGAGGTACATGACCGAAACTTTCCAGACGCTCCATGATTACCTTAATTCTTCTTCCTGAACTTCTTAAGAAATAAAACATAAGACAGCGCGATTACCGCGCACGCCAAAATCAGAATCACTGCAAGCCAGACAGGATTCTGCGAAAGCCACGCGCTGTTTCGGTCGGCAAGCCAGCCGGCGTAAATCAAAATCAGGCTCCAGTTGCCCGCGCCGAGCCCGGTGA
>JBJKQQ010000044.1:0-6617 GCA_046705325.1 Candidatus Pacearchaeota archaeon
TCTCTTTTCCCTTAGGTTTTTGTATTGAAGTTGATCGCCGACATAAGGATTTTCTTTTAACTGTAGGAAAATTCTCTCGATTCTTTTCTCTTCCTCTTTTGTCAATTTTGCAAGCTCTTTGTCAAAAGCGTGCGTTGCGTAAACTGCATACATAAAAGGTGTAAGAATTTATCCTTTTTAAGAATGGGGCTTGTATCTTGCTTAGTTAAAACCCGATAACACCGCCGCCGAGAACTTCTTTGCCCTTGTAGAGAACTATTGCCTGGCCTTCTGAAACTCCCGTTATCGCGCGTTTAAGTTTTACTTGAAATTTCTTTGCTTTTTTGTTGTATGAAAGTTTTGAAGGAATCAATTCTCCGACTTGCCTGATTCTTGAATAGACTCTCGTTCCCCGCCGCGGAGCCCCGACCACCCACCCCAAGGCAGACGATAACGGAGAAGTTCCGGATATCCAATGGGGGTCCGAGATGACGATGTTTTTTCTGTAAAGCAAAGGATGGCCTTCGGGCGCCGCGACGATGAGATTTTTCTTTGCGTCTTTTCTCGCGACGTACCACCGGTTTAAGTTGTGTTTATCATCAGTGTTTTTTTCAACGTCAAAGCCGTACCGCGGACCGAGGCGCTGGCCTATCGTGTAATAATAAATGCCGTCGTGCTGTCCGATGATTTCGCCGCGAGGATTGATGATGTTGCCTTTCTTGGGTTTTATCTTCTTGGAAAGGAAATCTTTGAGGTTTATTTTTCCGATGAAGCAGATGCCGACTGTTGATTTTTTGTTGAAGTTCGGAAAGCCGGCGCGCTTCGCGATTTGCCTTATCTGGACCTTTGTGTAATCTCCGATCGGGAACAAAACTCTTGAAAGTTCTTTTTGGTTTATTCTGTAAAGAAAATAAGACTGGTCTTTTGATTCATCTTTTCCGCGGAGCATCTTATACTTTGCATGAGCATCTTTCCCCGCCGCGGAGCCCCGACCACCCGCCCTATGAAATGATAAACCTCTAACTTTCTTTATTCGGGCGTAGTGGCCCGTTACAATGAAATCGCAGCCAAGTTTTTCGGCTTCTTTTATGAGATTAGGAAATTTTATTTTTTGGTTGCAGTCTACGTCGGGGTTTGGAGTGATGCCCTGCTTGTACTTTTTGAACATGTCATCAACGACTTCTTTCTTGTATTGTTTTTCATAGTCAAGAGTTATAAGTGGAATGTCCAGCTTCGCCGCGATTTTAGAAGCCATGCGGCGTTCTTCGCGCCAGTTGCATTCTCCGGTAATTTGATTTTTTGTGTCGCTCCAGTTTTTCATGAATGCCGCGACAACATCGTAACCTTTGCGTTTCTTGAGCAGCGCCGCTACGGATGAATCTACGCCGCCGGAGAGGGCCACAAGAACTTTTAACTTCTTACTTTTTGGGTTTTGTTTCATGATTATACTTTGGAATAACAATATTTTTAAGGGTTGCCTTTGGATTGTTTTAATGCCCGGACCAAATAATGGACTTATAGTTCCCGCGATTTTGTATCTAAATCCAGGAATAACAAAAGAAAAGTATGCAGAACTTCTTGGCAGAACCAGAACCGGAGAAGGGGATGCGACTTTTCATAGTTTTGAAGGCTGGAAGGAAGCTTCGTGGGATTTTGTTGGAGAAGAAGATAGCACTTTTCATGGGGGTTTGGAGGGACTTTCTAAAATTTTAAATCTCCAGGATCCAAACGGCGTTGCGGATTGGAATCAGAAAAAAGGCGTTTTCAAATATGGCAAGGATTTTTTGGCTTCCATGAGAAACGGAAGAAATGGATGGAGGTGGAAACAAGAAGGCGGAAGATATTTTCTTGACTTAGCTCAAACTCCCGGATGCTTCCAAGAATGGATAGATTCCTCAAATCCGGCTCAATCTGGATACAGCGATTTGGTTGTAAGCGCTGAAGCTCTTAAACTTGAAGCATGGAAAGTTTTTGAATTCAAAGGTTATCTTAAAGACCGAGTTCATTTTTTTATTGAGTCTTTTCCTCAAGTACAAACTGCGTATGAACAAGCGCTTTGGGACGGATGGACTTCAGATTATGCAAAATCGAAAGGCATGACTGTGAATGAATTTCTAAGGCTTAGATTAGAAGCTAAAGTGAGATAACTAAAAATGTTTTGAGGTTAGCATTCAGCGGATATTCTTAAGGGATTGAGGCAAATCTGATTAGATAATATATTGCTGGCTGTATCATTAATCTGGAAACATATAGTGATGTTGTTTTGTTGATCTGTCTGGATGCCTTCCTGAAGCATGAATTCATTTGGGTACGAGGTTCCTTGTGCATCAAGCGGAGGCGAGTGGATGCTCTGGAGAGGCTGATCGTTAAGAGCGACAACAGGGTAAGTATGTTTGATGTATGGCGCTAAAATTGGATTTTCTTTTATCCAAATTTCTAAGGTGTCTCTTTTATTTAAAGAGGGATCGTTGCACCAGTTGGCTCCTGAATTTTTGTTGTTAAAAGAATCTGTTCTTAGTACAACAAAGTCAGAGGGCAATAATGTCAAATTGTTTGGATTAAGCATCCTTGCGGGAAAAGTAACATTCGCGTAGTTATATTGTGAAGGGGCAGTCGACGTTCCTCCAAGCGCCAAAAAAATGAAAAATCCAACTAACACAAAAAAAGCAAGATCAATTATCAGACAAATTAAGTTGATTACATAAGATGCCGACCCTTCTGCAACCAATCCTTCAATGATCGCTCTCTTTCGTCGGAAAGATTTGATTATATAAATCAAGAATATCGTAGGAATTATCGCGAAGATTCCTATTCCCACAAAAACAAGATTCTTAATATTAATAAAGACGATAAAGGCAGGCATAATGACAAAAGGAATCGAGATTAGAAGCCCGATCAGCCACCATTTTGTTTTCGTTTCAGAAAAGGATTTTACGTTGGTGTTATTTGCCCTTACAGATTTCAGAAAGCTTAAAGCCTCGTTTATCTTTTCTTTTTTAATTGGGACTACAATTATTTTATTGTCTTTTGTTTTGAAGTGAAAGAAAGCAAAGTCAATTCTCCACGCTAATTTAGTTACTCCGATGTATAATAACCAAAACATTGAATTCCATGAAAATCTTCCTACATAGTAGTAAGGGACCAAGGTCTTTGCCCAGTTTTCTCCTTCTAATCTGATTTCAGAAATGTCTTTCCAATAGAATGTCTTTGTTTTTCCGCCGGGATATCTTATGACCATCCCGCTCAAGTTCCATGCAACTTCAAGGGGATTTCTCCAATTTTTGAATCTTACATAAAAAACAGCCCCAATTGAAATTATTATTAATCCAAGAACAATAGATCCGCCTAAGATGCCCGGTCCTGAAACAGAACCTCCCTTTAATCCGGATATTATTTCAGGTCCATATATTACAATTAAAGATGCAAGGAAGATTATGAATGCTCCAATCGTTATCAGCACAGATTTTTTAGAGTTGTCCTTTTCTATTTCATATTCTAAATTGTCAGTCATATATTTTCTATGGAATTAATGATTAAATAACTTTTGTTAAGATTGATTATTCGATTATCTAAATAGTTAAAAAGGATATTTGATAAAATTATTTGTGGACAATGATTATCTGGCGGTTGAAGAACGTTCCGAACTTTTAAAAAGCCAAGGCGGGAAACTAGCTAGGAGGGCTGAAGAATTTTTCGGCAGGTTAAGGGGTTATGCGGAGAGGCAATGGAATCTCCGGCAGAGATTTGATGGTCTGGCTGAAATGGATTTTGGTCTTCTGAAAGGCGAGATTAGTTACAGAACGTTAAGAGGCTGGTACAACTCTGTTATGCGAGAAGCGAGAGGGTGAATTGTGGTTTCTGATTTGGTCTTGATAACGGAATAAGATTACAAATCTATTATCTTTTTTAGAAACGGAAATTTTTTGTATGGTTGGTTAAATGCGTCTGAACCCATGTGGCCTTCGCCGTGACGGATTATTAAAGTTCCTCCGAGTTTGTCGAACATTCCACGTCCTTGTTTATCGTTAGCTCCCCAAGGGTCATTGTCCGAATTTATGAAAATAATGTCTTTAACATTTGATTTAATCTTCTCCCAATTGTATCTCTTTTGTAGGATCTTCAGATTTTCTCCCTCTTCCAGATCTTTGTAAAAGCCTGAAACTAAAATTGCCTGTCTGATTTTAACATTAATATTTTCTAAGAGGCTTAAAATCAAGGCACAGCTTGAAGAGTGTCCGATGATAATTGTTGATTCGTCAAACTTTCCGTTTTCTAAAACAAATGGAAGTTGAATTTTCAAATCTGGATCATCAGAGTCTGGTAATTGCGGAACCCAAACTTCGTAGCCTTTTTCTTCTAAGAAATCTTTAATGTAAGGAAACCAATATGATTTAGGGGTTCCCGCAGTTCCATGGAGGATTATTGCATTTTTCATTTTAAAAAACGTCTCGGATAGGACTCGAACCTATGACTTCATGGTCTCTTTAACTTTTTCAAGTTTTAACAGCCATGCGCTCTACCGACTGAGCTACCGAGACTTGTTGTCTTAGAAGGAAATTTTCTCTATTTAAAAGTTTGTTTGTTTAGAGGTTTTTGAGAATTGAACTCCCTTTTCCCGCCCGCCGCACCCCATTACGTTCGCTTCGCTCTCACGGATTAATCTGATGATAATGAAATTCGGGAGGTTCAACGATTTTATAGAAATAGAAAAAGAAGTGATATCAAAAGTGAGAAAAGTTTAGGTTTTATTCTTCGTCTTCATCATCTTCTGAATCTTCATCGGATTCTTCGTCATCTTCCCAGCCTTCTTTGTTGTCTTCCAAAACTTCCTTGACCTTCAGGCCGAGGTCTATGGCTGGCCTTGGGCGGTGTTTCTCGAGAAACTTGTAAACGTTGGCTTGCTTCGAGCCTTTGATGATGCTGATTAATGCATCCTGCGCGGTCTTGATTTCTTCCGGCCTGCCTATGATGCCGACGTCGTTGTTTGTGATTTCAAAAAAGCAGTCGGTTAATTGTGTTAATGTTGCGAGGGTTCTGCCTTTTGCTCCGATGATTCTTGCGCGAACGCGCTCAAGGTCTTTGCGGTTTGTGTGGCTTTTAATATTGAAAACTTCAAATGCGAGCTCTTCGGTTTTTATTTTCACCGCGGTCTGCGCACTGAAGCCGTGGTTTATCGCTTCGAGAACTTTTTCCGCTTCGTATTCATCGAACGGCGGGCCTTCTATATAAATTTCCTTCCCTCTATTTGTCAATTTGACCTTCAGGGTTCTTTCAAGCCTTGCGCGGTCGGCCATTATGCTGCCGACTTTTTCAGATATGATTTTTTTCATGCAATATTGTCAAGAATTTGCTTTTTATAACTTTTCTGGATGTAAAATCTAGATTAAATCTTCGTTTTTCAGAATTTGTTTGTGGGCATAGGCAAGTTTCATGGTTTTAAGTTCCGAAGGCTTGAACCACTTGATTTCAGAAGTTTCATCGAGCGGTTTTGGAGTTCCTGAGATTATTTTGCAGTAGACCGGCGCGTTCAATGCCTGCTCGGGGCATTTTTTGGTCGGGAGGCTCATTATCGGCCTTGCGTATTTTATGACTTCGGTTTCTACGCCAAGCTCTTCTTTCAGTTCTCGTTTTATCGCTTGTTCAATTGTTTCGCCGAATTCGATTATTCCCCCCGGCAGGCCCCACATTCCGGGATAATACCACATTTTCTCATTTCTTTTTCCAAGAAGAATTTCGCCTTTTGAATTTCTTATTATCGCAGGAACGCCGGAGAGAATTCTCTTTCCAACAAAGAATTTTATGCCGTATCTTAGTGCATCTCCTTTCATTTCAGATTTAGGAAAAAAGAGATTTTAAGGTTTTGGATTAAGCAAACGCACTGAAAAAATCTGTGCGTATCATTGCATAAATTGCGGCAAGGTAGTCTCTGTTTCTCCTGCTTTGATCTCCACGCGGTTCTGTATAGAAATTGCATAACTTCTTATCTAAATCCAATTCATGTCTGGCTCTATAATCTCTTATCCGCTCCGTATAATGTTCTCTTGATTCCCTGTAAGCCATAGCTTTTTTTAATAATCCCATTTACCCCTTGGATGTTTTTTGTTTAAATAATTTGTTGTGTTAGAATCAGCCTTTCCCGAAAATTTCGTCTACTTTATCCCATAAGTCTTGTCTATGTTCTAAGGCATTTGCAATCATCTGTTCGCTTATTTCTCTACTGTTTTGAGTTTCGTTGTAACATGGCTGAGCAAGTTGATAATCAATATCACAATCTAAGTCAGGATCCATGCCTTGTATTTTTGGATAAGCTCTCTTAATCTCGTCAAATGAGGCCATGGGATTTGTAGATATTACCGTTTAAATAAATTTCCGCTATAGGCTATCATATCTGTAAAATTATCCTTGATTTTGCCTTTGTTCTCTTGAACTTGTGAAGGGCTTTTCTTGAGAACCATCTTGTTTTTCTTCTTGCCTCTTGGATTTGAATGGCCAGTAATAAGTTCCATAAAGAAATTTATTGAATTTTCAATACCCCGAGGTCTTGCCTCGGGGATAAAGCTATAAGCCTGTGGAACGTAGCTTTTGGATGGAAGAACTATGCAAGTCTTCGCATAAGGTTTTCAAAATAAAGTACCACT
>JBJKQQ010000045.1:0-4994 GCA_046705325.1 Candidatus Pacearchaeota archaeon
TCTCTTCGGCAACGGCCCAACTGAATCTCAAGGTTTTGAAAGAAGGCGGAAAAAAACTCTCCGAAATTTTCCCGGACCAAAACGCAAAACCTGTTGAAGCAACTTCTGCTGAATCCGCTCCTGCTGAAAAAGCTGAAGCGCAACCTGCAACAGAAACGCCCGCGCAATAATTACTCCAAGATGGAATTCTAATTGTTATTTTCAATCAGACAAATTCTTATAAAATCAAATCCTTTAAGCAAAAGATGGCAAGGAAAAAAGAGGCGGTGTCGAGTGTCAAACCAAACATACCCTACCTCGACGCTATTATACCTGATATCAAAGGAATAATAAGTGACTTCGATCGGGACGTAGGGAATGGCGCAAACATCGAAGAAGTGATAGAATATCAAACATTATCGTCCTCAAAAATAATCCGCCTTGGATATAACGATAGTTTAACCAGGGAGATTACGGCCGCCTGTGAAAAAGATAGAAATTACTTTGATAGAAATATGCCTTTATTTTTAAGGATGGTGCTTGCTTATCGCCATATTCGGGAAGGAGATACCATACCTGGAGAATTCATAGAAATTGGGTCCCCTAAAAAGATAAGCCTCTTGGAAGCAGGAATCCTTGACCTAACAATGTTCCATCATCTTTTTTATGGAAATGAATTGAATGGGTGCAATCAGTTTGAACTCTGTCTAAGAATACCTCCAAAGAGCAGGAACTTAACGTTCACTGCAGGCACCAGAAATCCAAACATAACCCACGAAGTCCCATTATACAGCAGGAAAGAGGACCTTGAAGAATATGCTAAAAGAAGTGTAGAAGCACTTACAAATCATGCCAAATTGGTAGGTGATTGGTACCGAATAAACCTTCATCCAAACTCTTAAAAACTCCTTCTATTAGTTACTTCTATGAAAATTCCTTCTTTGAACATTGGAATAGTCGGCCATATTGACCACGGAAAAACGACTTTTCTTAGACGCCTCACCGGCAAAAACACCGACACGCACTCCGAAGAACTCAAGCGGGGAATCACGATAAAGCTCGGATACGCCGACGCTATAATCTCGAAAGATTCCAAAGGCTACAACACCGAGGGCAAAGGAAAACAGGAAAGGTACATCTCATTCATCGACGCGCCCGGCCACGAAATGCTCATGGCGACTATGCTTTCCGGAGCCGCAATTATAGACGCGGCAATCCTTGTCATAGCCGCGAACGAAGGGATCAAGCCGCAAACAAGAGAACACTTCACAGTCTTGCAGGCAAAGAAAATCAAGAACATAATCATTGTCCAAAACAAAATAGATCTCGTCACGAAAGAACGCGCGCTCGAAAATTACAAGGCGATAAAAGAATTTGTGAAAGGCAGCTCCGCTGAAAACGCGCCGGTCATTCCGGTCTCGGCCCAGCAGGGAATAAACATCGAAAAAGTCCTGGAAGAGATCTGCAGGATTCCTATTCCAGAAAGAGACCTGAAATCCAACCCTATTTTTCTCGTCGCGAGAAGCTTCGACATCAACCGCCCTGGCGCGGAAATAAAAAATCTGAAAGGCGGCATCCTCGGCGGAATTTTAAAGTGCGGAGAATTCCGCATCGGCGATGAAATAGAAATCAAGCCGGGCCTGTCGATAAAGAAAGCGAACCAGAGAACTTACCAACCCCTGACCGCGAAAATACTTTCGCTCCACAAAGGAAATGAATCAATCGAAACCGCGACTCCCGGAGCAAGCATCGCAATCGAAACTTCTCTTGATCCTTCGCTTACGAAAGCAGATTCCCTGACAGGCTGCCTCGTCTCGAAGAAAGGCATTCTGCCCGAGATAACAAGCAATCTCAAAATCAAATACTCGCTTCTCAAAGAAGTTCTCGGGTCTTCAGAATCGAAGGAGGAGGAAAAAAGCAAAAACGGAATCGAACCGATCAAGACGAAAGAGATGCTCATGCTTAACATAAACACCACCATCACAGTAGGCATAGTTGAAAAGCTCGACGCCAAAACGGGAGAAATAGAATTCTCGCTCAACATTCCGGTCATAGCCCTGAAAGGCAGCAACGTCGGCATCGCGAGAAATTTCAGCGGCCACTGGAGATTGATCGGTTGGGGAAATATCTTGTAATTAGACTCCCCGATAAAATTTCAAAACTTCTTTTCTGCTCCAGGTCTTGGCCTGCTCCATTGAAAATCCCAATAACTTAATAATTTCCTTCATTTCTTCTTTGCCCGGAGATTCCACTTCAAAAAAAGGAGGGATGTCATCATAAACATCTATTTCAACCAAAGAATTTTTCAATTTGTAAGAAACTCTTTTTCGCTCATCGACCGAAACTTCTCGAAATCCGACGCCTTCGAATATTTTCATGACCTCTTCAAAATCTTCGACTTCGGTTTCGAACTCGTCATTCACCTTGGCTTCACGATCTTCCTTTCTAACCTTCAAAGTTATTATGCATTTTTCCCCTTTCAGCCGGATCCTGAAAGTCTTTCCTTTTCCCAATCCCTCTTCGGAATCAAGATAAATGGTTTTCATGTGCCATTCAAATATTTTTTCAGCCCCAAGCTCAAGCAGCCTGGCGACGAGTTTTTCCTTGTCGATTTCGAGAATTTTGACTTCGATTTCTTCCACAACATAATCTGGTCGCGAATATTATAAATGTTTACAACAAACTTTATAACTTCTTCAAATTTTCAGCTTTTGTAAAATGGTGGTATATTCTCATTCAAGGTTAAGCGCGTTTGAACAGTGCAGGCAGAAATACAAATTCAGGTACATAGACCACATTCCGGAAAAAGAGAAAACGATCGAAGCGCATCTCGGGACGATGGTTCACGCGACGCTTGAATGGCTCTATATGGAAGCGAAAGAAGACCGTCTTCCCTCTCTCGATGACGTCATGCTTTACTATTCCCGAAACTGGCTCACGAATTATCAGGATTTCAAGATCGTGAAAAAAAACATGACGGATAAAGATTACTTCAACAAAGGCGTCCAGTTCCTGATAGATTACTACAATCGCTACGCGCCGTTTCAGGAAAATACTCTCGACTTGGAAAAAGAAGTATTCATAGATCTCGACGAAGAAGGAAACTACAAACTGAAAGGCTTCATCGACCGGCTCTGCTTCAATATGGAAACGCAGGAATACGAAATCCACGATTACAAAACATCGAACACGCTGCCGCCGCAGGAAAAGCTCGACGCGGACAGGCAGCTCGCGCTTTATTCGATTGCTGTTCGCGAGATGTTTCCGGAAGGAAAGAAGGTAAAATTGATTTGGCATTATCTGAATTTCAACAAGCGCATGGAATCCCGCCGCACAGAGGAACAATTGAAGCAATTGAAAAAAGAAACGGTGGAGCTGATAAAAACAATAGAATCTCTTAATTTGGAAGAATTCAGGCCAACAGTTTCCGCATTGTGCGGTTGGTGTTCCTACAAGCAAATTTGCCCCGCGTGGAATCCGCAAAACACATCAGGCGGCTCCGGAGGGAAACCGCGATTCTTCCGGCAAATGAAACTTGAATTTTAGCTGCTGCGAAAACTGTTTTTCAATAACGTGTGCAAATAAAGAGCGTTAAGATAATTTATCTTCATGAGAGTTTGAGAATCTCCATGACCGCCCATCTTGAAAAGATGCCGCGCATCATTAGTTAATTCTCGGGCAACTTCCGGATAATCATCCACAACACTTTCAGCCTCTTCAAGTAGATAACAAATTCCGCATTGAATTATTCTATTTCTTTTTGGAGCATACCAAAATTTATCAAAAAGTCCCATCAATCACCATTGCCCTGAACATCCTCGAGCTCGTGGACTTTTACAAGGTCTGTGACTTTGTCTTCGGCCTGCAGCTTGACGATTCTCACGCCCTGCGTCGCCCGGCCCATGACTCTGATATTCTCAAGATTAGTTCTTATCACCATGCCCTTTGCCGTAGTGATTATGATGTTATCGTCGGGATTTATCGAAACCGTTGTCACGATGTCGCCTGTCTTCTCCGAAAGTTTCAGGTTGATCACGCCCTTCCCGCCTCTTGCCGTCTTTCTGTAATCGCTCACTGCCGTTCGCTTGCCGTAACCTCTCTCCGTGATTGTCAAAACTTCTTTCGTTCTCAAAATCTCGAGGCTGACGACCTCATCATCTTTTCCAAGTTTTATTCCGGTAACTCCGTAACTCGCCCTGCCCATCGCACGGACTTCTTCGCTGTTGAACCTTATAGCCTGGCCCTTCTTTGTAGCCAGAAGAACTTCTTCCTTGGGCTTGATTATCTGCGCGTCTATCAGGCTGTCCGAATTGTCCGCAGGCAAAGTTATCGCCCTTATTCCCGACGCCCGCGGTTTCGAGAAATGCGAAAGTGAAATCTTCTTCACCTGGCCTTTCTTCGTGACCATGAACAGGTAATCGTTGAAATCCTGCACCGAAATTATATTCGTGATTATCTCGTCCTTCAGACCGATCAAATTAATTAGCGCCTTGCCTTTGCTGTATCTGTCCGCTTCCGGAATCTCATGCGCTTTCAGGAACAACACGCGCCCCTTGGAAGTAAAAAACATCAGGTAATCATGCGTCGAGCAGCTCAAGATTTGCTTCACGAAATCTCCTGTTGCCAGACCGCTGCCGGTGACTCCCTTGCCCCCGCGCCTCTGTTCTTTGTAAGTATCGACGTCTATCCTCTTCGCGTAGCCTTTGTCCGTAACCGTCACGATTACTTCTTTCTTCTGCACAAGGTCTTTCTCGTTGATTTCGTTTATCCTCTTCAAAACATTCGTCTTCCTGTCGTCGCCGTATTTTTCTTTCAGGGCTTTCACTTCCTTGGTGATGATCTTCAAAACTTCCTTGATATCTCCAAGAATCTTCTCAAATTCCTCGATGCTCTTCTTCAGTTTCTCGTTTTCATCTTTCAGCTTTTCCTGCTCCAAAGCGGTAAGTTGGCTCAACCTCATCTCCAAAATCGCCTCGGCCTGCCGCTTCGTGAACTTGAATTTCTTTATCAAATTC
>JBJKQQ010000046.1:0-3667 GCA_046705325.1 Candidatus Pacearchaeota archaeon
ATTTTTTAAAAGAAAAATTTACAAATCTAAAACCTGTGCGAAGCTATCATGGAGCCGCCTCCGCTTCTCTGCGAGCCGCGCGAATCTCTTGAATGGTAATCCCTGTTATTATGATTCCTTTCCCTGCTTCCAAAATTTCTTCCGCCTCTTGAGTCCCGGCCTCCGCGCGAATCTCTGCGGTCGAATTCTTTCCTGACCCTCACCGGCCTTATTTCCGGCAGCTCGAGAAGCTCGATTTTGATTTCTTCGTCCAGCATCACGTTTCTGAAATTTTCATAGTCTCTGTTGGACAATATGCTTATTGCCATCCCTTCAGCTCCTGCCCTTGCAGTTCTTCCGACACGGTGCAAATATTCTTTGCTTGTTTTTGGAATGTCATAATTGTAAACATGTGAAACTCCTTTAATGTCCAGACCACGGGCAGCAACATCAGTGCAGACTAAAACATAAACATTTTTTTCGTGGAAGCTTTTCATTATCCTGTCACGTTTATTCTGCGCAAGTCCTCCATGAATTGCCAAGGCGTTCATTCTAAGATTGTTAAGATTATTTGCGATAAATTCTGTGTTCCTTCGCGTGTTGCAGAAGACCATGACTAAACCTGAAGATTCTTTCTTGAGCAAATGAACAAGCAGGGAAAATTTCTGCCGCGGATCCACATCATAATAAAATTGCTTCAGCTTTTCAGGATCAACATAATCTTCTGCAGAAACCTTCACCGGATTTTTCATGTGTCTCTTCGCGATTTCATCAATGTCTACAGAAATTGTCGCGGAAAAAAGCAAAGTCTGCCTTTCAGGAGGACACTGGTAAATAATCTTTTCAACATCATCTATGAAACCCATGTCAAGCATCCTGTCAGCTTCGTCCAAAACGAGAGTTTTCAGTTTCGCAAAATTGATTGTTCCTCTTTCGATGTGGTCGAGAATCCTTCCGGGCGTTCCGACGACTATATCTGCTCTTGGGATTTCCTGCATTTGCGGCTCTATTGGAACTCCGCCGTAAACCATCGAAACCCTCAAACCCTTAAAAGAAGAATATTTTTTCAAAACCTTGCCAATCTGTTCTGCCAGCTCACGCGTTGGGGTCAAGACCAAAACCTGCAAGCCCTCGCCTTTCACGGTCCGGTCAATCAAGCCAGCTCCAAAAGCCAATGTCTTCCCGGAACCTGTAGCAGAGCCTCCTATCACATCCTCTCCACGCAGAACTAAAGGAATCGCTTTCTCCTGTATTTCGCTCGGCTCCTTGATTCCCGAGCCAGCCAGCAAATGCAAAAGCTGTTCGCTCAAGCCAAGTTGTTCAAATGTTTTTGTCATTTTCAATATTTTTAACTCTCAATCAATAATCAACTAACTTACTAAAGAAGAAGACATAATCAACCATTTCTGGGATTTATCTCCTTGCACATAAATTAATTTGTTCAATTTACAAAATTTAATCTGTTTAAGGGTATTTAAGGGTTTGGATTGCTCAAAACGGAACCATGTCTACAGGAACTTCACCTTCCGCCAGCCACTGGGAAAGTCTGATAAGTTTATCTTCCTCCTCTTTGGTTCTATAATCGGACCTCTTATGCCCATTCTTGGAAAAGAAATCAGGATCAGGAGCTAATGGTTTTGCAACAAGAGGGCATGATTCTTCACGTTCTCTCGTGATTTGTTCTATATTCAGGACTCGGTCATTTACAACTTTCCTAAGCTGAGCATCAAAAAGTTCATGATCTTTAGAATCCGCCAATATGTAAATAAAAGTGTTATTTGGTCCGGTTATTCTTATCTTATCAAGAGTCTCAACCGGATAAAAATCAGAGATGAGTTTCACTCTCTCAACACCTTTCTTTGTTGTAATGCTTGGATCATCATGAAAAATAGAGAGCATATCTCTAGCATGGATATTTTGCCAGTGTTGAGTATCTTTTCTCCGGTCGTAATCGATTTCATCTGCGTAAAGGGCGTCTTCAATTCTTACCTTCTTCAAGGCTTTCACAACATTTTTCATCTTCTCCCCCGTTCTCATGACTCTCGCAGCGGCAAAGGCATAAAATGCATATTCGTGCGGAACCAAATGCTGATCTCCCCATCTCAACATGACCTGAGAATACTTTTTTCCCACCTCCTCAGAGCCAAGCCCATCAGTTCTGTTTATGACATCATAATAATACGCAACCCTGTCTTTCTTTTGGAGCATTTCCTCAAGACTGACAAGAGTTTCATTTCTTTCACCCATACTTTCTCTAACTATATCTTCATAGTCTTTAAGAGAAGTCAGTCCGTAATGAAGCTGATATTCTGTCAACACGCCTTTATTCGCTTTTCCGGATTTCACTTCTATGGAAAGCCTCGGATCAAAATTATCAAGAACTGATATAAGATCTGGTCTTCTGGAGCCGTTCGGATTCATCATCATGAGAAAAAGCCTCGAAACATATCTTTCTGCGTCGGTTCCAAACACGGCAGTCCGATGCTTATACCAAGTGTTATTCTTCTTGGCCATTAAACCAGTCTCAGTTTAACAATTAAAAAGATATATGTAAAACAAAATAACTTTCCCAAAACCCCTCGAAACCCTTAAAACCTCTTCTTATCTTCAAACTTAATGGCTCAAACTTCTGTACCCAAACTCAACGCCGAACAACAACGCGCAGTCAACATCACGCAAGGCAATCTCTTAATAATAGCAAGCGCCGGCACCGGAAAAACAACTACAATCGTGGAGAGATATGTCAATCTTGTAAGAAATCATGGTGTAATGCCAAGCCAGATCATGATGACAACTTTCACGAACAAGGCGGCAAGAGACATGACTCAAAAAATCTACAATCGAACAGGCAGAGAGCCTCCGTACGTCGGCACAATGCATTCGCTTTTCCTAAGAATTTTAAGAAAACACGCCGACCTCATCCAGCTAGACCCAAAGTTCACATTAATCCATGAAGATTCCGATAAGCGAAAAATCATAAAGCGCATTCTCACGCTTCTGGATTTGCCTGACAAGAACGATGACATAAGATATTTTGAAAGCTGGATAGGCAAGCTGAAAAACAGAGGAATTTTGGCTGAAAAGTTATCAGAAGACTATTCGCTTGATGACAACATAAACGAAGGCATCATAGAAGAGACACTTGACGATGAAATTATCCATGTTAGTCCAATGTTGAGAAAAAACGTCAACCGAGTCTACAAACTTTATCAAAAGCAGCTCATGAAAGAAAACGCCGCGGACCTTGATGACATCCTTCTTCTAACATACAAACTTCTAAATGAACATGAAGACATCCGCGAACTCTATAAAAATAAATTCAAAGCTATCATGGTAGACGAAGCCCAAGACTTGAATCTCGTGCAAATGAACATTCTCAATCTCCTAAAGAATAACAATCTCTGCCTAATAGGCGATGACTGCCAGAACATTTACGAATGGCGCGGTTCTTCAAACGACCTTATCTTTGATTTCAGCGAAAATGAAAACAAAGTGTTCCTGAACGATAACTATCGCTCGGACAAAGAGATTATAGATTCCGTCAACAAAATCATAGAATCAATGAAATTCAAAAAAGAAAAGAACCTCATCTGCTCGAAGCAGGAACAAGGCAAGGTTTCAATAAAATCTTTCTACGACGCAAGCGAAGAAATTGAATTCCTAACCTATGAAATCCGCGACCTAATCA
>JBJKQQ010000047.1:0-17720 GCA_046705325.1 Candidatus Pacearchaeota archaeon
GCGAAGAATTCGGGAACGTTGATTTTTCAATTCATGCGCGCGAGGAAGTTGCGGACATAGGAGACAAAAAAAGAATTTGGTTTTTTTTGCAGGCTGAAAACTCCGATGAGATAAAAGAACTTTTTAGAATTGGAATAAAAAATTTTGTCGTCGACAATGAAATAGATTTGGAAAATCTTTTGAAAACTTCTGAAAAAGAAAATACGAAAATCAATCTTTCTATAAGGATGAAATTCCAGGAACACCGAATTGGTACTGGGAAGTATTTTGTTTACGGCATGCCTTCAAAGAAAGTCAACGAGCTGATTTTGAAACTGAAGAGCAACAGGCAGATTGAAATGTTTGGGGTTCACATTCACAGGAAAAGCCAGAACACAAGCGAGTGGGAGATAAAATCCGAGCTGGAAGATTCGCTTTCTGCGGAAGCTTTGGAAAGGCTGGACTTTGTCAATTTCGGAGGCGGGCTTCCGATAGAATACAAGAGTTACAGCAATTCGGCAGAGAATTATATTTTTTCTAAGCTGCGCGAAGCGCGGGAATTTTTAGGGGAACATGAAATAGTTTCTTACATTGAGCCCGGAAGATTTTTGGCCGGGCCTTGCGTGAAACTTGAGGCGGAGATAATACAGATTCAGGGAAATAACATAATCATGAACACGACGATTTACCAGTGCGCGCTTGACACTGTTCTTACCGGGACAAAGATGATTGCCGAAAATGAAATATCCGCCGAGGAGTTTGATTCTGAAGAAGATGGATATTTTTTGATAAAGGGAAACTCACCGACGCGAGATGACATTTTCAGATACAAAGTTGGTTTGAAAAAATCTGATGTTGAAGTCGGGAAGAAGATTGTTTTTCTTAATGCGGGAGCTTACAATTATTCGACAGATTTTTTCGGTTACCATAAACTGGAAACTGAAGTTGTTGAGGATTTTTGATCTTGAAGAATCGTTTTGTGATTTTCTTGCCCGCCCTCCCACCCAATTCCAAAACGATTTTTTTAGAAAATTGATAAAGGAGTCCATAGTGAGTTTTGGGATTTTCAAAATTGTTCCTTAGAAATGGAAATGAATCGCTTCTTTTGAAAGTGGTAATCCCCTTTTGGGGCTCCGTCAGATCTGCGGTGGTGTTGTTCATTATACTTTTTTGAAAGCCTCAAATTTTTCCGAAACTTAAAACTTAAAAATCCTTTTCAGCTTATTTTTTCATGTTAACGAAAAACCAAATTTCCGAAATTCGCGAGAAGCTGCAGCAGGCGAACGAGCCGCTTTTCCTCTTCGACAACGATCCGGACGGACTTTGCAGTTTCCTCTTGCTGCAAAAATATATCGGGAAAGGCAAGGGATTTCCGGTGAGGTCTTTTCCTGACCTGAACGAATCGTATTTCAAGAAAGTGCAGGAGCTTAATCCGGATGCGATTTTCATCCTCGACAAGCCGGTCGTCTCCGCGGAATTCCTTGATTTGGTTCATGAAGCGAATCTTCCAATTGTCTGGATCGACCACCATGAAACTGAAAAAAAGAAAATTCCTAAATTCGTAGATTACTACAATCCGATGTTCAATCGCAGGAAAGGGAATGAGCCTGTTACCGCTCTTTGCTATCAGATTAATCCAAACAAGGAACTTGCATGGCTTGCAACGGTGGGCTGCGTGGCGGATCATTTTACTCCGAAGTTTTACAAAGATGTGAAGAAACTTTATCCTGATCTGGTTGTGGATTCGGAAGAGCCGTTCGATATTTTTTACAATTCGCAGATAGGGAAAATTGCGCGGCTGTTTTGGTTTGCTCTGAAGGACAAGACGACCAACGTGATAAGCATGCTGAAATTCCTGATGAAAACGAACACGCCTTACGAAGTCCTGAACGACTCGCCGAGAAACCACTCGATGCATTATAGGTTTGCGCAGGTCGATTCGAGATATCAAAAACTTTTGAAAAAGGCGTTCAGTTCTGCAAAACCTGATGACAAGGTTTTATTTTTCAAATATGGAGGCGATTTGAGCATCAGCTCCGATCTGGCAAATTTCCTTAGTTACAGGTTTCCGAAGAAAGTCGTGGTTGTCGTTTACATCAATGGGATGAAAGCGAACATTTCAATCCGCGGAGATAATATCCGGGAGAAAGTCTTGAAAGCCCTCGGCGATTTGCCCGGAGCCACGGGCGGAGGACACGAAGACGCTGTGGGGGCGCAGGTCAGCGTCGATGATGTGGAAGCCTTCAGGAAAAAACTGGAAGAGTTGGTTTAGTGGAATTGTTGCCAAAAACTAAAGAAATATTTATAAACGCGTTTTCTTTGTTCTGGTTATGAATCGGTGGCTAAGATCTTACGCCTTGAATTGCGGCTTTATCCTAGTCACCACAATTAAAAAATCAATTTAATCCAACGATTCTCTTTGGGTCTGGGTTGAATTGAATATTATTTCTAACACTTAGACCTTGAGAAATCAGGTTGAAGAATGTCGAAGAAGGACGAGATGGAAAAAGAAGCAGTGGAAAACGAGTTGAGCGCCTTGATGGAGATGACGTTAAGGCTTGAAGACGAAGTCAACGCGTTTCCAAAAAACGGGGAAGATTAATCGAAATCTGAATTGGGTATCCAACAAGTTCCATAGGCGTTGGTAGCTTCAAGTGTCTTATACGGCAAATTGATTTTTGATGTGTGGGGAATTTTCTAAGATTTGTTCCCGCCCGCCACACCCTAAAATAGACGAGCTTCGCTCGTTAATAATTTAGGATTTATATCACCTCTTTTAGGGATTAGATTGTTCTAAAGATTGGATGTAGAAATATCAATAACTTTTTCCGACATAAACGACTTCTTTTGCAGGATTGCCGCAGATGATGCATTTGTCTCCTGATTTTGGCTTTTCATTCTTGTTGGCCATTGTTCCCCTTATGTCTGCGCCGATGTCTTTTTCCACGATTTCTGCGCATGCGTTCCCGGATTTTTCTACAGAACAGAAGTTGACCCTCGCGATTTTACGGTCTTTGATAGCTTTTTTTAATTCTTCTTTGGTTTTGCAGTTCACGGTCTTGCCGTCCATGAAATGATCTGCTTTCGCTTTCAGCCTTTGGTCGTATTGTTCGCCGAGCTTTTGAATTTGCGAAATCTTTGGTTCCTGAACGAGGTCTTTTTTTCCAGTGTCTCTCGTGAAGAGCAGGACTTTCTTGTCTTTCAGTTCTTTTTCGCCGAACTCGATCCTGAAGGGCACGCCTTTAAGTTCCCATTCATAAAACTTTTCTCCCGGACGTTTTTCTTCTCTTGTGTCAAGTTCTACCGACAAATTTTGCTTTTCAAGAACAGATTTTAGCTTTTCAGCTTCTTTCATGATCCTGTTTTTATTGTCTTTGTTGAAGATCGGGACTATGACAATCTGGACCGGAGAAATGCAGAAAGGCATTACTAATCCTTTGTCGTCGCCGTGAGTTGAAATCACTGATGCGAGGATCCTGGAAATTGCAGGGCCGTAGCAGGTTTGCCAGGCGAATTGTTCTTTTCCCTGTTCATCTTTGAACTTCACGTTGAATGCTTTTGCGAAATGCTGGCCGAGCAGATGAGTTGAAGGCTGCTGGAGGATTTTTCCGTCGGGCATCAAGGTGTCTGCAGCGACAGTGTACTCTGCGCCTGCGAACTTGTCCCAGACCGGCCTTTTCATGGGGAGAAATGGAACGCCAAACTTTTGGTGCATGACTTCCTCGGTTGTCCTTAGGTCTTCCTGAACTTGCTCTTCAGCTTCTTCCCGCGTCGTGAAAACGTCGTGAGCTTCGATCCAGTAGAATTCCCTGCTTCGTATCAAGGGCCGGGTTGCTTTTGTTTCGTAACGGAAGACATTGGCGCGCTGATAAAGTTTCAGCGGCAGGTCGCGGTGGGAGCGGACCCAAAGCGAATACATCTGGTAAAATTCCGTTTCGCCGGTAGGCCTTAGGGCGAGCCTGCTTTCTCCTTTTATTTTTTCAAGCCAGAAGACGTCCGGAGCGAAGCCTTTGACGTGCTCCGATTCTTTTTTGAAATTTTCTTCGGGAATCGCTATCGGGAAAATCGTCGGCTTGTGGCCGCGCTTTTGAAGCGCTTTTTCATAGAGCCTGTACATGTTTTCCATCGCCATCGCGCCCCACGGCCTTATGACGACAAAGCCCTTAACGCCGTAGCGCATGTCGGTAACTTCCGCCTTGTCCAAAACCTGCGAATACCATTCCGAAAAGTTTTCATCTTTTTTCATGGTTAGGCCTTCGTTTGACTTGTTGGATTTTCCTTTGCCCATCCTTTAAAGAATCGAAAAGGGTTTATTAAGATTTCCGAGTAAATCTTTCTTAAGAAAATTTAACTTATCAAAGTTTCATTCAATGCCTGCTGCGAGATTTCATTGACCGCTTGCTTAATGTAGTTCGATTCCAGGGCGAAGCCGAGGTTTTCGCCGCTGCTGATCTTGAAGTTGTTTATGCCTACGACATCCCCTTCTTGGTTTATCAGCGGGCCGCCGGAGTTTCCCGGATTGAGCGCGGTGTCGGTTTGAATGTAATACGGAAGATTGTTTATGCCTGTCCTGTGAATTGCAGAGATGATTCCTTCGGATGCTGAAAATTGGAGTCCAAGAGGATTTCCTATCGCGACGACTTTGTCGCCAATCTGGACGCTGTTTGAATTTCCCAATGTCAGCGCAGGGCTGTTTCCGGAAATCTTGAGAAGCGCGATGTCGAGCGTTCCGTTGTAGCCGACGAATTGCGCGCTGATTGTTTTTTGGCTGCTGGTTATTACCCTTATGCCCGAAGCGAGATTGCCCGAGCTGTCTGCGAGAACATGGGCATTTGTTACGATGTAATCTTCTCCTGATTGTTGATTTATTATGAAGCCTGTTCCCTGCGCAGAGTTTGTGATAACAGTTACTACAGAGGGAATTGAAGAGTTTATGATTCCTGAAAAGTCGCTATTAGTGCTGGCTTTCAACAGGCTGATTTGCTGGCTGGTTTGCTGCTGGCTCGTCTTGACATAAGATTGAATCTGAATCAGGTTTCCCGAGATTGTATTTATCTGGCTTTGAGTGTTTGTCTGAAGCTCTGCAATCTGGTCTTTCAAGGAATTGTAATCCTGGGCTTGCTTGATGTAAAGCGTTGAAATAAGAATTCCTGTGACAATGAAAGCTATGATAACCAGGGTGCCGAATCCGCCGATCATAATTTTGTGGTGGGTTTTTAGAGGCATGTTATGAGAAAGAAATCAATATTTTTATAGTTTTTTCATTTGAGGCCTATCTTGAATTTTCTTGGGAGACTTGTTCCCGCCCGCCGCACCCTAAAAGAGGCGAGCTTCGCTCGCGATTGATTTTGAAATGATAATTGAATTCGCTGTTTATTCAAAATGCTAAAATATATCACCTCTTTTTCATTTCATTAATTTATTGAAAAAAACCCGAAAAATTTCTTAAAGATCTTTCGTTTAACTTTTTAAATCGGAGAAATCTGCCGAAGGAGCTTGCGGAGCGCAATTTTGGTATTTTTGAAATGCAGAATGCGCTTGAATTACGGCAATCTTAAACTATAAAAAGTCTTCTTATCTTGATTTTTCGGACCCGTAAGTTAATGGACAGACTCTCCGGCTTCGGACCGGAAAATGGGGGTTCGATTCCCTCCGGGTCCGTTTTATTTTGAAAATTGTATAATCAAGGAGTCCGCCGTGCTACTCCCTGTTTTTAAAATTCGTTTTTTCTATGGCTTTCCCGCCCTCCCGCCCCGATTGCAAAAACGAATTTCTTTGAGGATGATAATGGAATTCTTGGGGGTTCAACGTTGATTAGAGTTCCTGAAATATTGAAAAGTTATCCCCTCTTTTTTGGAAACTTTTATATTGAGAATTTACTTTGTGCAGTTAAAGAGGTGAACATGAAACTGAAATTCAGAAATTTCCTTCCGGTGGCTTTTACGCTTAGCGGGACAACTATCGGCGCGGGGATTTTAGGATTGCCTTACGCTTTTGCAAAGTCTGGGTTTTTTGTCGGGCTTTGCTGGCTGGTCGCGTTGGGAGCTTTGATGCTTTATTTGAATCTTTGTTTAGGGGAAGTTTCTTTGAGGACAGAGGGAAGGCATCACTTGCTTGGCTATGCTGAAAAATATCTTGGGAAGAACGGGAAGAGAGTCATGTTTCTCGCGATTTTTTTCGAGATTTATTCCGCTTTGCTGGCTTATTTAATTGGAGAAGGGCAGAGCCTTTCGCGGTTGTTTTTTGGAACGCAAAATTATAGCTTGATTTTTGGAATTGGGTTTTGGTTTGTCTTAAGTTTGTTCGTTTACGGCGGAATCAGGAGGCTGAAGAAAGTAGAGTATTGGGGGGTCAGTTTCCTTTTGGTGACTTTGGTCTTGATTTTTGTTTTGCTTGTTCCTAATGTGCAGGCTTCAAATCTTATTTCGTTAAATTGGACAAATATATTCCTGCCATTTGGCATAGTGCTCTTTTCGCTGCTTGGATTCACTTCGATTCCCAATCTTCGCGAGGAGGTTTCGAAGAACAAAAAGATTCTGAAGAAGTCCATTATTCTTGGGACACTGATTCCGATAGTTGCTTACGCGCTGTTCGCTTTCGTTTTCGTCGGGGTTCTTGGCGGGAGCATTGATCAAGTTGCGACGAATTCGTTTTCCGGCCTGATTGGAAAACTTTTGACGCTGCTTGGCGCTTTGACGATGACAACGGCGTTTTTCGTTTTGAGTTTCGCTTTGCGTGATATTGTGGATTCGGATTTGAAAGAGCGGAAGTTCGCATTCCTGATAGTCTCGATGGTCCCTTTGGTTTTGTATTTGCTTGTTTCGATTTTCAATATTGCGGGTTTCGCAAGCGTGCTGGGAATCGGGGGAGCTGTCTCGGGCGGCGCGCTCGGAATCTTGATTTTGCTGATGAACATAAAATCGAAAAAGAAATCCGACAGGAAACCTGAATACAAAGTTCCTATCCATTGGCTTTGGATAATTTTGCTAAGTTTGATTTTTGTCGGGGGGATTTTGGTGCAGGTGTTGGGGTGAGAAAAATTTAAATATGAGTAAGATTAATCTTATTTATGATAATTAATACTACTAAGATGAGCTCACGGGGGCAAGTGGTCATTCCGCTTGATTTGAGAAAAGGAATAAAAGAGGGCGACAGGTTAGTTTTAATCCGCGAGGGGGATGAGATAATCATGAAAAAAACAATTAATGATTTGGCGTTGGTTGCTGAAGATTCTTTTGCCGAGACGTGGCTTAATGAAACAGAGGACGAAGCGTGGAAAGATTTGTGAAAGGTGATGTGGTTGTTCTGGATTTTCCTTTTTCTGATCTGAAATCTTTTAAGAGGAGACCTTCGCTTGTTTTGAAAGTTCCAAAGGGCCAGGACATAATTGTTGCCCAAATTACTGCAGGGACTTATGATAAAGACGTTGAGGTTGCGCTTGGTAAAAATGATTTTGAAAACGGCGATCTTAAACGAATAAGTTATATCCGGATAGATAAGCTCACAACCATAAAAGAAACGAGAGTGAAGTATAAAATAGGTTCGCTGAAACCGGAGAAGTTTTCTGAAATTCTTGAAAGAGTTGTTGGGTTTTTGAAGTCGTGAAGATATCACCTCTTTTTCAGTGCAATAATTGTTAAAAAGACAATTTATTATTTTTTTATATGTCGAAAGTTTTTGTTAGAGGAATTGGCCTTTATGGGCATTTGACTGAATGGGAAATGCCTGGACCTACAGATTGGGTGGTTAAGAGGGTGCATAAATTTTTGGAAGCTGATTTGCAAAGGGAAGGAAAATTTATCAGTGGTCAAGCGGAAGACAAATCTGGTTTTGATGACGGAATCTTCTATGATTTGAAGGGGGTTCGCAATATTTATTCAATAATTGTCTTGTGGCTGCAATTTTTGATCCTAACAGCACAGAATCTCATTATGGAGAGACTTCTGAGACAATAATCTCTGCAGGATTTTCCGAGAGGGGTGTGGAAGCTACACTTTCTTATGTTAAGGGTGTTTCAAATCGTCTGAACTCTCTTTTGGGATTAACTGACGGTCCGATGTCAGATTATTGGAAAGATAACTCTGAATTTAGCAGAGAGATAGAAATTCCAGAGAGAATCTCGGATATCAAAAGAGTTTTAGATTATAATTCTGCAGTTTGAATGAATTAAATTCATTTCAATTTCTTTTCCAACAAATCTTTGACAAGTTTTATATCTGCTCTGCCATGAGACTCTTTCATTGCCTGTCCGAGAAGGAAATTTAAGGATGAGGAGTTGCCTGATTTGAAATCTTTGACTGCTTTTTCATTTGACCTTATTATCTTGGAGATGATTGTTTCTATTTCTTCAGTGTTAGAGATTTTTTCCTTGCCTTTGAATTCTTTTTCGGGCGCGAAGGAGCGAGGAATAAATTTGTTGATTGTTTTCTTTGCCTGCTCTTCCGTGATTTTATTTTGTTTCAGCAAAGTGAGAAGTTCTGCAAAATGTTCCGGCTTGATTGAAACTTTGGGAGAATCGAGGGAAAGTTTTTCATGTTTCAAGGCGCGAAGAAGCTCGATAGTTATCCACTTTGCAGCGAGGTTTGCATCTATCGATTTATGCTTGATTACAGATTCGAAGAATTCTGCGACTTCCAGCTTCTGCGTGAGGATTTTTGCGTATTTCTCCGGAATCTTATGGGTTTTAATCAGCTTGTCGAGTTTTTGCTGCGGAGTTTCAGGAAGCGAGGATTTTATTTTTTCGATCCTTGAAGACTCTATTTTTATTGCAGGAAGATCAGGGTCTGAAATGAATCGGTAGTCTTCGCCGGATTCTTTCTCACGCATCTTTTTTGTTATGCCCTTGCTCTCGTCAAACATGCGCGTTTCTTTATGCTTTGGAAGCTCGCCGGGCTTTTGCTGGCGCTGGATTTCGAAAGCGATTGCGGCTGAAATGTTGCGGAGGCTGTTGACGTTCTTCACTTCGATTCTTTCGCCTTTCAGTTCCGGAAGGGAAATGTTGACATCAGCTTTCAGGCCTGAATTTTTGTCGATTGTTTTTATGTAGCTTAACGCGAGGGTCAGCTGTTTCAGCCAATCTATTACCTGCTCTGCGGATGTGAATTCAGGTTCGGTTACGATTTCTATCAAAGGCGAGCCGGAACGATTGTAATCTATCTCGCCGGTCTTTGGGTTCCAGGCTGCGGGATCTTCCTCGAGGTGAGCTTCGGTTATCCTAATGTTCAGAAATTTTCCCTTTACTCCGACGGGAAATGCGTGCGGTCCGGAGAGCGTGCTTTGGTAACCTTTTGGATTGTCCGGCCAGTCGTAATGTTTTCTTTGCCAGATTAATCTTGGGTTTATCTTACAGCCGAGAGCGAGGGAAGTCTTTATCGCGAGGTCCAGCGCGGTTTTGTTCGGCAGCATCGGCTTGCTTCCTGGCTGGCCTGTACAAATCGGGCAAATGTAAGTGTTGGGCTTTGCGACTTTAGCGCCGTGGGCTGATCTGCAATTGCAGAACAATTTTTCTTTTGTATCGAGATAACCATGGATTTCAAGACCAATCATTACCATATGAGAACCTCCAGCGGGTTCTTCACAGTTCCAGCAACCATGAATATGTCTGGGAAAATGAGTTTATTAAATTGTTGGATAGATTTGATATTCTTGCTTATTCCCGCCCAACTCACGACTTTGCCCACGAATTTATTTTCAGTTTTGCCGCTACCACAAAGCCGCTCGGCTACACCCCGATATAGCCTCGCTTCGCTCGAATTGTTTTAAAATAATAATGGAATTCGTGGGGTTAGACGGTTTTAGAATTCTGAAAAACTGAAAAAAGGTGATAATTTCTAGATAAATAATTTTAAAAACAAGTTTTCATTTTGCATGGCATGGCAAAAAAGGTGAGAAAAGTAAACTGGGTGCTTTGCCTGCTGATGTCCATCTTCTTCGGAAGCCTCGGAGTGGACAGGTTCATTATGGGCAAGGTCGGAACAGGAATCCTGAAGCTGATAACTGCAGGCGGCCTCGGAGTCTGGTGGCTCGTGGACCTGATCCTTATAGCATCAAAGTACAATTTCCAGGGAATCAAGTGGGTTGAATAAACTCTTGACAATAGAAATTTTTTGATTTTAATTTTCCAGCGCGGCTTTTACGAATTCATCGAACAGCGGAGCGGGCTTGAGCAAAGAGCTTTTGAATTCCGGATGCGCCTGCGTTGCTATGAAAAACTTGTGGACTGATTTCGGAAGTTCGATGAATTCGACGAGTTTGCCGTTCGGGCTCATGCCGCTCAAAACCAAACCATTTTGCTTTAAGATGTCATGGTATTCCGGATTGACTTCGTATCTGTGCCTGTGGCGTTCGTAGATTTCGCTCTTGCCGTAGAATTCTTTTACGCGGGTGTTGTCTTCGAGGATTGCTTTGTAAGCTCCCAGCCTCATCGTTCCGCCCTTTTCGGAAATGGATTTTTGCTCGGGAAGAATGTCTATAACGGGATTTTGCGTCGCGGAATTTATTTCTGTTGAATGCGCATCAGGGATTCCGCAGACGTTTCGCGCGAATTCTATGACTGCCATCTGCAAACCATAACAAAGGCCAAGGAAGGGGATGTTGTTTTTTCTGCAAAATTCGACGGCCTTTATTTTTCCTTCGACGCCAGAGTTTCCGAAGCCGCCAGGGATAATTACGCCGTCGAAATTTCTTAGCATTCCTATATCGGAATCTTCTATTTCGAAAATTCTGGAGTTTATCCATGTAATATTAATTTTCGCTTTGTTATTGGCAGCTGCATGCTTCAGCGCTTCGTTTACCGAAAGGTATGAATCTGCAAGCTGATAATCGCCGACGTCTATGTATTTTCCGACCATCGCAATATTGACGTTTCGTTCAGGATGCAATAGATTATTTACTGCGTTTTTCCATTCGAACATCTCTGCACTTTTTTCCGGATTGAGGTTCAGCTTTTTGAATATTTTCTCTCCGAGGCGTTCTTTCTGGAGGTCCAGAGGAATTATGTAAAGCGTGTTCGCAGTTCCCGGGCCCGTGACGTCAGGCATCGAGATTATGTTTTCGGAATTTATGTTGATATTTCTCGCGAGCTTGCTTTTTCTGACGTTGTCGAGTGGGTTTTTCCCGCGGCACAAAACGAAATCAGGTTCTATGCCCGAATTGCGAAGGAGCGTTATCGCGAGCTGGGTCGGTTTTGTTTTCATTTCTTGGATGTGGCTTGGAATCGGAAGATACGAGACCATCATATAAGCCACGTTTTCTTTTCCGATGTCATTTTCGAGGCTTTTCAATGCAAAAAGGAAAAGGCTGTTTTGATATTCTCCAAGCGTTCCTCCAATCTCTACAAGGCAGATATCGAAACCATCTGAACTTTCCCTGATCCTTCTTTTTATCTCTTCAGGAACATGCGGGATGACTTCAACCGTTTCTCCGAGAAATTCGCCGGCGCGTTCTTTTCTGATTATTTCAGCATAAATTTGACCTGTCGTGATGTTGTTTTTTTTAGGTATTTCCACGCCGAGAAATCTTTCATAGTTTCCGAGGTCCTGGTCTGTTTCGCCGCCGTCATCAGTCACCCAAACTTCACCATGCTCTGTCGGCCGCATCGTGCCCGCATCGAAATTTATGTAGGGGTCTATCTTTACAGCCGTGACGGAATAGCCGTGTTCCTGCATTATTTTGCCTATAGAAGCGGTTGCGACCCCTTTGCCTACGCCAGAAATCACACCTCCCATGACAACTATGTACTTTGTCATGTTAAGAAAAACATGCTCTTCATTATATAAATATTATTGTGTTGGAATTGCTGTTTGATAACATAAACATATTCTGCAGAGAAATTGCGCTTCACGCCGTTCAGCGGATTTTTTTGACTCCGAAATCATCCTCCCGACCCCGCACGGCTCATTGATAATTTTAATTAGTGCCTACCACGAAGTCGCTCGCCTTCGGCGGATTTCTTCGTTCGGAAAAATTAATGCGAAAAATATTTTGAGGGGGGTGTAAAGTTTGGAAATTATGCCCCATGCAAAATTCTTTTATACTGTCGTTTTCTTCGTTGTAGATGGAAAAATCCGAAAATTCTTCGAAGCGAGGTTTGGACGCGAAGCCGGGAGACAATGTTGAAGTTCACCTTTCGAAAGTCATTTACGAAGGGGTTTTGTTGCAGTCGCCGGAAGACGAGAAAGGGACTGTTCTTTTGAAACTTCATTCAGGTTACAATATCGGGTTCAGCAAAAAAGATGTTTTGAAAATCAAAGTTGTCAGGAAGTTCAAGGAATCGGAGAAGAAAGAAGAAATTGTGAAAAAAGATTCAAAGAAGCCTGATATTGCAATGATAATCACTGGCGGGACGATTGCCGCCAGATTAAACCCGAAGAAGGGCGGCGTTGACTGGCTTGACACGCCGGAATCGCTTTTCAAATTTTATCCGGAGATTTTCGAGAGAGTTAATGTTGCCCGAGTTGAAGTGCCTTTCATGAAAGCTTCGGAAGACATGGATTTCAGAGACTGGCAAAAGATTGCTCATGTCGCTGAAAAACTTTTGAATGAGCCGAACATTCGCGGGGTTATTATCACTCATGGAACGGATTTTTTACATTACACTTCGGCAGCGTTGAGTTTCATGCTGCGCGATTTGAACAAGCCCGTTGTTCTTACGTATTCGCAAAGGTCCATTGACAGAGCCTCCTCGGATGCGAACCTGAATTTGCAATGTTCCGCTTTGGCCGCGGTTTCGGACATTGCAGAAGTTATGCTCGTGGGGCATGGAACGAGCAACGACGATTTTTGTTATGCAATGCCCGGAACGAAAGTCAGAAAACTTCACAGTTCTATGAGAGATGCGTTCAAGGTCGTGAACGGCGAGCCTTTTGCTAAAATTTCTCTGGATAACAGCGGAACCATAAAAGTTTTGTCGAAGCACAATGTAAGAAACAAAGGAAAAGTAAAGGCTGATACGAAGTTCGAGGAGAAAGTCGCTTTGATTCAGGTTTACCCAGGGCAGGATACTGATATTTTGGATTATTACGCGAAAAACAAATACAAAGGTTTGATCATTGAGATGACCGGTCTCGGCCATGTTCCGACGATGCGTTCCAGGGCGGGGTGGACGAAAAAGCTGAAAGAAATAATTTCCAAGGGCGTGACTGTTTGCGCTGTGCCGCAGACCATTTATGGTTCATTGGATCCTTTGGTGTATTCAAACGGCAGGGAGATTATGGCAACCGGCGTGATTTATCTGAAAGACATGCTGGCTGAAACCGCGCTCGTGAAACTTGGCTGGGTTCTTGGGCATGAGGAATGGGCGCGCGACAAAAACAAAATCAAAGAAAAAATGCTGGAAAACTTTTCGCATGAGTTCAGCGAGCGGCTTGAGTTTGGGGAAGAATAATTCTTGATTTTGTTTTTAGATTACATCTTTCAAATAGAAATTTACAGGCGCCCCGCCCTTCCAATCCTTGCCGCCCCCGCCCCATAGAAATTAAGTTGGGATTTATCCTGTGAATTTATTGTTGTTAATTATACAAGAATTTTAAATTGGAAATTTTTATTCAGACAAACAAACTTATAATGAGCGCGATAGCGCAGGCAGACATTATTGCGGTTATCGTCCAGCCGAGGATGTTGGAGGCTTTTCTGTTCGTGTACTTGCCGAGGATTTTTCTGTTGTTGGAGATTTTCATTATCATTATCATGAGCGGCGGAGCGGCAAGTCCGTTGAGGATCGCGGTGTAGTAAAGCATCCGGAACGGGGGGATCCCGAGGAAGTTCACGACTAATCCAACGACTGTCGCTATTGTTATCACGCCGTAAAATCCGTGGGCCTGCTTGAGTTTTTTGTAAAGGCCTTCTTTCATTTTGAAAGTTTCAGATACAGCATAGGAAGCGGAACCTGCAAGGACTGGAATCGCCAGCAATCCTGTTCCAATTATTCCAAGCGCGAAAAGAAGGTAAGCGAAGCTTCCGGCAATCGGCTTCAGCGCCTGCGCGGCTTGGTCTGCCGTCTGGATATTGAAAATTCCGTGGATGCCCAGAGTTGAAGCGGTCGTGATTATGATAAAGAACATGATAAGATTCGAGAAGAACATTCCTGTTATCGTGTCGGTTCTAAGATTTTTCACGTCGCGCTTTTTGAACTTCGGGATTCCGGCGCCCATGCTTCGCAGCTGGCGCTTTTCGACTTCTTCCTCGACTTCCTCGTTCGCCTGCCAGAAAAATAAATATGGAGAGATGGTCGTTCCGAGAATTGCGACGATGTTCATCAGGTATTGTTTCGAAAATGAAAAGTGCGGGATGAGGGTTGCAATCAGGATCTGGCTCCAGTCCTGTTTCACGACGAAAGCCACGACGAGATACGACAGAAGCAGGAATGCGAGGTATTTCAGGATTTTTGCGTAGACTTTGTAAGAAACGAAAATTTCCAAGACCAGAGTCAGCGCGGTGATGCCGATGAGCCAATAGATGAAGTTTATTCCGAATATCAGCTGGCCGGTCGAAGCCATCGCTCCGAGGTCTGCGCCGATGTTTATAGTGTTTGCAATCAGAAGGATGAGGACGGAGAAGTAAAGGATTTTTTTGGAATAATTTTTTTTGATAACGCCTGCAAGGCCTTTGCCTGTGACCATCCCGATGCGGCCGCACATTTCCTGAATCGCTGCCATGAAAGGAAATGAAAATAATGCTGTCCATGCCTGGCTGTAGCCGAACTGCGCGCCGGTTTGCGAGTAAGTTGCTATTCCAGATGGATCGTCATCGGATGCTCCTGTTATGAATCCTGGACCGAGGCTTTTGAAAAATCTTTTCGCTCTTTTTCCGAAGGGCTTTTTCGCTTTTCCGCGGCCGAGAGCTTCTTCGAGAACGGCAAGATTATCACTTCTTTTTGGCATGGTTTCCCATAGGCTTGGAGGTTATAAAATGTTTTGATTATTTGGATTTTCAGGGGAATGCAAATTCTTTTAAATCGAATGTCTTTAGTTTTTGTACGCCCCGATAGTATAGCGGCCAAGTACGCCGCCCTCTCAAAGCCGAGGTTTAGTCGATAAGATGATAATCTCTGTCTGCTCACAGACAGGCATGCTCATTACGCGCCCGAAGATTTCTAAAGGCGCAAACCCTGACGGGCAGGTTCCCCCGCGGAACCTGGAGAACGGCGGTAACCCGGGTTCAAATCCCGGCCGGGGCATTTTTATTAATTAGATCTATATTATGAAAGATAATTAAGGTTAAATATGCTTAACTAAAATTATTGTTATGGCAGTTCAAAGAATCTACATGGATCCTTTAGTTTCTCGTAAAGGGAAAGTAATTCAGGTCTCAGTGAAAAACATGGACTATCTTAGAATTGAGCCAGCGATAATCTCTGGAGGGGGATCTGTTTTTCATGGAAATATTCTTGAAAATTTTTTAAAAGAATCGGGTATTCCTTTTGAAACTGCAGATGATTCTGGTCCGCCCCATCCCAAAAGGATGTCGTCTGATGGCTCTTATGAATTGGTGGGGGCAGGGAGTTTTGAGATCTGTTCCGATGGCAGTTATGGTTTTAAGGGGATGAGTTCCACTTATGACCTTGAAATTAACAGGGGGAATCTTGAAAGATTGCTTCCTTTCTTTCCTAAAGGAGTTTCAGTTAAATTCGGAAAATATGATGCGACAGAGGTTCTTGGTGTCGGCCATGGAGAACTGTAATCCCAATTTTTCATTTTTCTTTTCCAAAACATTTATAACCTCATATTAATATTATATTAATATGGTAAAAGCGATTGTAGAAATTGATGATAATGCGAACAGAGTTTTGAATGTGATAAAGGCGCGCGAGAATCTTCGAGACAAGAGCGCTGCTATAAACTTAATTGTTGGAGAATATGGAAAGGAGCTTTTGGAGCCTGAATTGAGACCTGAATTTGTTAAAGAACTTTTGAAAGCTCAGAAAGAGAAAACAGTCAAGATAAAAGATTTTTCTTCGAGATACAAATAAGATGTATGCGCTAGAAATCAGGGAAAGCCTCGACAAAACCTTTGAAAAATTGTCTAAGAAAGATAAGACTTCTTTTGAATATCTAAACAAGAAGATAAAAGAAATTCTGGAAAACCCTTATCATTTCAAGCCGTTGAGAAAACCGATGCAAAACTTTAGAAGAGCTCACGTTGGAAATTTTGTTCTTATTTATTCGGTTGATGAAAATCGGAAGACAGTCATCTTGGAAAAGTACGAACATCACGATAAGGTTTATCGGGTTTAATCTTTTCTGAGAAATTGAAAACTTTTTATACCCATAATTTCTAATTTTTTCAGGTTAGCGGAAAGTGCGAAAGCCTTGTAGTACAGTGGTCAAGTATATCGCCCTCTGGAAGTAAGATGCGAGATCTTTCATTACCCCATCTAAAGCTGAAGTAAGGCGGTGACCCAGGTTCGAATCCTGGCAAGGCTATTTAGAATTTTGAAGATTTGCTGATTTGGTTTTAATTTCCCGCCCGCCGCACCCTATTGCGCTCGCTTCGCTCGGATGATTTAGTTGATAATAGAATTCAAAATGAGCTACAGATTTATCTTGATATATTATAATCTCGCCTACGCTTTCCAAAAACCATGAATTGATATAATTTCTTTTTAGCTAATCCGTAATTTACTGAAATCTCAAAATCAAAAAATTATAAAAACAAAAATTTCTTTGAAAGTTAAAAGAGGTGCGAATGGCAGGAAAATGGGTTTTTCTTTTAGAAAAAGAAAAGCTACACTGTAAAAGAAAACTATTATAGAAAATGGGTGATAAGGCTAAGCAAAAAACAGTTGCTGAAAAGCTCAAGAGTGCCAAAGGAGTCGCGCAGAAAGACTCGCCGAGAGTCAGGGAGCTGAAGTACAAATCCAGAGAGAACAGCATCAAGGCCGGAATTTTTACGTCAGCGAAGATTTCTTTTGGAGACTATTATCTTTCTCCTTTTGCAATTGCGATCAATGCGAGCAACTCGATGGTGGCGATGCTGGCTTCGATTGCCGGGCTGCTCGGGCCGCTGAGCCAGATGTTCGGTTCGCGGCTGATAGAGAAATATTCGAGGAAGAAAATAGTCCTGAGGTCGATAGCTCTCGAGCTTTTGGCGTGGGCGCCGCTGATCGCCATCGCTGTACTGTATTGGCAGGGCATCATCCAAAGTTTTTTGCCGCTGGCGTTCCTTTTCTTTTTTGCGTATTATGTTATTTTTTCCAATCTCGGGAATCCGGCGTGGTTTTCGTGGACCGGCGACATAATAAACGAGAAGTATCGCGGGCGGTGGTTTTCGAAGAGGAATTTGCTGATGGGCTTCGTGGCGGTGGTTCTTGCTGTGGGATCTTCATTCATGCTCGATTATTTCAAGAAGGCGGATCTGGCGATGATCGGCTTTTCGGTTTTGTTTGTCCTGGCTTTTGCGTCGAGAGTCATTTCATGGAAATTTTACAAGAAACAATACGAGCCGAAGCTGGAGCTGAAGCAGGGCGATTATTTTTCCTTTTTCAATTTCCTTGTTAAAGCGAAAGGGACGAACCTTTGGAAATTTTCCGTTTTCAGCTCGTTTTTCAATCTTTCCGTCGCTGTCGCCTCGCCGCTGTTCGCGGTTTACATGCTTCGCGATCTCGGATTCGATTACACGATTTACATGGTGATAACCCTCGGGACGACCATTTTTTCCCTTCTTGTCATGGAACTTTGGGGAAACATCGCCGACAAATTCGGAAATTACAAGGTGCTTTACGTTTGCGCCGGTCTGATACCTTT
>JBJKQQ010000048.1:0-7681 GCA_046705325.1 Candidatus Pacearchaeota archaeon
GAAGACTGGCTGCGAAGCGTTGTTGAAGCAGGTTTTCCGGCCGAAAATATTTTGCTTG
The DNA here is from genome assembly GCA_046705325.1 of Candidatus Pacearchaeota archaeon. Taxonomy (GTDB): domain Archaea; phylum Nanobdellota; class Nanobdellia; order Pacearchaeales; family GW2011-AR1; genus JAKLIN01. The sequence continues at coordinate 59 of JBJKQQ010000048.1, forward strand.
TCGGAGCGAGGAACAGCGATGAAAAAGAGATTAAATTCTTGAGGGAAAATAAAATCAACCAAATTCCCATGGCGGCTTTCGCGGAAGACTTCGAGGGCACGTGTGATTACATCACCGAATTTTCTTCGTCGTCGGAAAGTTTTGATGGCGAGCTTTATGTTTCTATCGACATCGATTTTATCGACCCTGCGTTCGCGCCCGCGACAGGCTATTGTGAACCGGGGGGATTGAGCAGCAGAGAATTTTTATATATAGTCCAGAGAATAAATAAAGTTAAAAACCTGCGGGCAGTGGATATTGTGGAAATCAATCCCGACAAAGACGCTTCGGGCATGACTGCAAAGCTCGGCGCCGGAATTTTGTCGGAGATTATTTGATGTTAAAATGAGAACGTTTATTTCAATTGATTTTACGGGGAAAGTGGCGGAGAGAATTCAGGAGATTCAAAAACAGCTTCCGGAGTTTCGCGGAAAACTCACGGAGCCGGAGAACCTGCACCTGACTTTGAAATTTCTCGGAGATGTGGACGAAGAAACTTTAGAAAAAGTCAAGGAGCGGCTGAAGCAGGTGAAGTTCCGGAAATTTTTCGTTTCAATCGAAGACATCGGAGTAATCTCGCCGAAGTTCATCAAGATAATCGGACTGCACATCAAAGACTGCACGCAGCTGCACAAGGAAATCGATGCGGCGCTCGCAGGGCTTTTTCCCGAAGAAACAAGGTTCGTGAGCCACGTGACAATCGCGAGGGTGAAAGGCGTCGAGAACAAGGACGAATTTTTGAAAAAACTTGATGAAGTGAAATTCGAGGCGATGAACCTTCAGGTCGGAGGATTCGAGCTCAAAGAATCCATCCTCACGGAGAAGAAACCGGAATACAAAACGCTTGAAGAATTCAATCTAAGTTGAAATATAACCAAAAAACCAAAAGCGGTTTTATATAATTTTTGTCCTGCAAAATATCTTTTGCACCGCGGGAATTTTTTTAAGCGCTGAATGTTGAATTATATTTTAATGGGCGTTGAAGAATTGAGCGAGCAGGAAATAGATTTTATACTTGATTACATGGGCAGGGCTTATGAAGAATGTCCAGATAATCTGGCGTGGTTTAAAGAGATTCCAAACTTTTACAAAAATTCCGCTTACAGGGAAGCTTCGCAAAAGATTTGTTCTTATGTGATGGGCCTGAACAGAAGGCCATCCACCCTCATATGGCACATAGATGGTTTTTTGAAAGAAAAAATAAAATCAGATGTCTTTGGGCTGCCTTATTCATAGGGCGCCGCGGCGCAAATTTTCCCTCAATATTCGCTCTCGATAATATTCTTCATGGTTTCTGCCTTGCAGCCTATGATTTCTGAAATCTCTTCCTGCGAAGCATTGAAAATATTTTTCAGGGATTTGAAATGTTCGAGAAGTTTTTTCGCCGATTTCGGCCCGATGAGGGGGAAACTTTCGAGGATGAATTGCATCCGCTCTTTTTTGTTCAGATTCTTTTTTGAAACGTTAAGCGAAGCTTCTTTTTCTTTTCTTTTTGAAAGCACAGAAATGAAACTTGCGGTGTCTGCGGAATCGCGGGTGAAAATTATCGGCGTCCTGTATTTCAAAACTATCGAAAGCAAAAATCCGCGGACCGCGTTCGGGTGCATGCCGCCGTTCATGAATCGCGAGTCGGAATACAGCTCCTGCTCGTCTATGCCTTCCACAATCAGCAGGCGGTTTTTATATTGCTGCAATTCTTCAAGCTGTTTCGAAAGATGTTTGCTTATCATGGACGAAAGAAAGTCTGAAACCGTTTTTCTTTCTATGGCGACATCGTTGACGATGTAATCCGCGACTTTCAACTCCCGGACCTGAATTTCGAATCCGAGATTTATCAACGAAGAATAAACCAAAGAATTTTTTTCGCGGTAGTCCATGATGACTTTCCCTGCAGATTTGTTTTCGCTTTTTGGTCTGGATCTTGAAAAAATGTCGAGGAATTGTTTCATGTTAATTGGATTGTGATAAGGTTTAAAAAGCTTGGCGATTTGTCATGGAGATGTCTAAAAGGGGAATAAGCGCAGTGATTTCCGCTCTTTTGCTCGTGGCGATTGTCATGTCTCTTGCGGCGATTTATTTCCTCTGGACGCGCGTCATTATTTCGAATACACAGAGTGGCGCTTCCGCGCAGAAGGCCTGCGAGAAAGTTCAATTTGCAGCCAACGATTTTTGTCTCGGGACATCTTCTCTTTTGAATCCAGACGGTTCGAGCACTTCTGTAAAAAACATTAAGTTCAATGTTCAAAATGCCGCTTCCAACCAGAATATTTCCGGATTCACGGTTTCTTTAATCGACAGCGGAGGAGACAGCCACTTGCTTTCAACCCTTCCAACAAGCGAGGCTGTTGCCGCAAATTCTCTTCAGTTAAGCACGGGGTGGATCCAAACGGATCTTGGAAATATGAAATCTATTGTTCTGCAGCCACAAATAAATTCAAGCGGAAGTCTAATCACATGCAATAGCCAACAGATGGAGGTTCCATGGAGCGAGGTGGGAACATGCTAAAAGCAAGAGTTTTCATTTTTGCTCTGATTTTTGTTTCTATTGCGGGAGCCGTTTCGGCAGCTGGAATTTCCATAAATCCCAATCCAGTGAGCCTTGGCCACTCGGCGAACATAAGCATTAACATTCATAGTTACCGATGCTATCTGTATTTTTACCAGGGGAAAACTCTTGTAACATCGATTCTTCTTGGCGACGGAGATTCCTGCAGCGGAAATCTGTTTTTTTCATACCCTTTTCCTGAAAGCCTTTTTCCTGCGGGGAATTATTCCGCTTATGTTTTCTCTCTTGACTCTTCAAGTTATGTTTCCTTCCCTTTTTCAGTAGTTTCTTCTGCAACAACCGCCTCACAACAAAATACCCCTTCTGCATGCACTCCTTCAGCTTATTCCAAAGAACAATTATGTCAGGGTTATTTGTGTGGAGAAGTTTCTAACGGGACGTGCGGCAGCGTGAGTTGCGGAAGCTGTTCAACAGGTTATGTTTGCAATAAGGCCCATATTTGCGCACCTTCTTTCAATAGCAGCAGTTTGACTTCAGTTCCTCCGATCGGACCAAATGAAAAGAATGATTCGCTTTACACTCCGAAAACTGTTTTCCTTCTCTCTGATTCGGACTGGAAAGAAGTTCTTCCTTTCGTGTCTGCTGCGGTCTGGACGGATTCTTCCGGAAACGTGCAAAAATACCCTTTCTTGGTTTGGCATAACGAAAGCACGGGTTTCGATGCGGATTCGGCGATTTACTTCATGCAGCAATATTCCCCTGATAAAGTTAATATGATTGGAGATACCCCCTCGAATCTTGATTCGCTTTTAGTTGCCGCTTCTCCGGTCGGCGCGGGCGTGCCTATCGGTGATATAAACAGGTATTCCCCGCAAAGTTATATTGATTTCTGGAAATCTTTCGACAGCGTGGTTTATGTGCCGAACAATTATGACGCGGCTCTGATGGCTTCGACTTACGCTTCTCTGATAAACGCGCCTTTGGTTGTCGCTGGAAGCAGTCTTGACACTTCAAGCGTTCTTTCCGGGAGGGACTTGATTTGCGTCGGGCAGGTTCCAATTTCTGTCGATTGTTCAGAGAGATACACCGTGGAACAATTGCAGGATAAATACAAAAGCCAGACCAATGCAAAAGATGTTATTTTGGTTAACCCAAGCGACTGGAACGCTTATTTCTATGAGGGATTAAGTCTCCAAAAATCTTATTATATCTCCCATCTTTACACAAAGACTTCTCTTCTTGCGCCGGTTTTGGCTTCGGCGAGGCACGAATTGTTGTTAAGCGACAATACTCCCTGGGACGTGAACAATACGCTCTATGAACCTCTTGGCAATAGTCAGAAAGTCGATTTGACCAACAAATTTTATTCGTGGAATTATCAGCTCACTTATCAGGGGATTGGCAAATATATACATTCCCAACTTAGCGGAATGGATTCTCTCACGATCATGGCTTCGCCTTACGCCATTCCGATATTTCTGCCAAATTCGGACCTTTTCGTTGCGTCCCAAGTATCTCCGGGAGTTTCATTGGATCCTTATTATTATGCTGATCTCGATGGAGACGGGAAGCCGGATGTTGCTGTTGGAAGGATTGCAGGGATGTCGACCTCGGACGTTTCGGGTTACATCGCAAGAGATTTATTTTACGGCAGTTTCCAAAAAACAAACAACGTGAAGCTTTTCGGAAGTTCTTTCGGCGGGACACTCGCTAATCTTGTAAACAACATGGTCCCTCCATTCAGGGATGCAGGGTACAATGCCGTCGCCAAAACCTCAAGCGAGGACGCTTATCAATTCAATCCGGATGACTGGGAAAATCAGGACATGATTTTTTACGCGGACCACGGGGCTGATTACTGGGCGGGAATCTACTCTACCGAAATCCCTTTGCTGAATAATACTCTCGTTGACAGCGCGGCATGCGACAATGTGGCTTCGTATGATTCTTATTCGTTTTGGGCACACGTGATTAAGCAAGGATCTGTGGGATTTTTAGGGGCGGTGAGCACGACGGGACTTAACACGCTTAATTTGGACTTTTTGAATAATATTTACAAAAATGGCGATACTTTAGGCGAAGCTTTCAAGAGCGCTTATCGTTCCAATTTTGGAATTCTTCAAGAGCCGGTCACTCTGATTGGCGATCCCCTTCTTGATATAAATCCCGCGCATCGCGCGAGCCAGACGCTTTCCGCGAATGCTGCGACGCTTCTTCAGTCTTCATGCCAAAAAACAGGGGGAACTTGTTTTGGATCTCGTATCTCTTGCTGCGCCGGAAGCAAGTGCAGTTGGTTTAGCTGCCAGACGTGTCTCGTTTCGGGAACTTCTGTAAATTTGCCGAATCAAAATTTATGCTGCAATGACTGGCATTGGATCACAAAGCAGAGCGCAAACTTTTGCGGATGGTGTGCCAACGGGGCAAGCGCCTGCTTGCCGTGGGACTGGAGAATAGGATTCAGCGCAACGTATTGCGGGACTCATACGTCCAACGATCATAAGGAGTGCACATAATGAAACATAAAAAAGATAAAATAATTCAAGGAAGAGTTGCGCTTTTGTTAGCTGCGGCATTGGTATTGACGGGAAGCGTTTTTGCATTGTCTGCAAGCATAAACGTCAACCCTTCCTTTTCTGCAGGGGAAATGATATCCTTCAATTATACGATTCTTTCTTCGGTTCAGGAAGATATTTCTTACGCGGCTTCCGTATCATGCCCGAATGCGCCAAGCCCTGCGATTAAAATTGAAAATGCAAGCCTGGCGCCGAATGTCCCGTTTACAAAAACTTACGTTTATCTTTCCGATCTGACAAATAAAGTCGGTCCGCAGACTTGTACTGCTTTGGTTGGAATATTAAGCCCTGAACAGGCGTCTGCGAACAAGTCTTTTGATATCGCGACGCTTCCGCAGATTAACCTTACTTTAAATGCCTGCAAAGATTCTTCCTGTTCTAATCCCGCCAGAGTTTTTGTTTCAGGGGACAAAATTTATTTTGATTATTCTTCCTTGCAGGGGGCTTCGATTTCCGCGACGCTTGGATTGCCCGATGGTTCGCTAAAGACTGTGGATTTATCCTCTCCATTGGAAGTTTCGCAGACCGGGACTTATACTTTAGATGTGAACGCGTCGGCGCAGGGCTACGAATCCAGCGAAAAGCAGATTCAATTTGGAGTTATAAGCCAGGCGCCGCAGATAGGTTATTCAAGCCTTTCAACTGAAGGCGGTTCGTCTTCCGGAAAAAGCGTTTTGGGATATGTGATTTTCGCGATTTTGATAATCGTCGTTGCGGCGTCTGCATTTTTATTCATTAAACTTCTGCTGAAAAAGAGAAAGTTCCCAAACAGAAAATAATTTAGTCCAATGTTTTTTGGAATTCCAATCCGTTGTTTGCCAGATCTTTTCTGATATCTTTTATCGCGGATTGCATGCTTTTTTCTTTTCTTCGCGAAGTGTAGTAAGACGTCTCGTCTTTCGTGGCTTTCGTTATGAGCATGATGAGCTTGCCTTTGCTCAACCTTGCGGTTCGGCCGGCCCGCTGGATTGCGCGGACGGCGGATGAAACCGGCTCGTAGAAAATCACGAGGCTGACTTCCGGAATGTCAAGGCCTTCTTCGCCGATGGAAGTCGCGCAAAGAACGTTTATCTCGCCTGAAGAAAATTCTTCAATCACTTTCTTCTGTTCCTTCTGGCTTAGGCCGGTGTCTTTCTTTTTTAGCTGGCCGACGAAGACTTTCGATCTTATTTCGGGGATTTCATTCAGCCTTTTGGATATCAGGGACGCGGTGTCGCGATATTGGGAGAAGACAATTATTTTTGCTTCAGAACTTCCGGCGTTCTTGCTTTCGGATTTTTCTTTTTTCACGATTTCAAGAAGTTCGGAAACTTTCGGATGTTCCACTTTATGCGCAAGGAGTTCCTGCGCTTTCGTGAACGCGAGGTTGAATTCCGGAGACTTGACAAGTTCCTGAACCCCTTTGCTTTTCGATTTTGCGGCCTGGTCGAAGAGGGATCTCATGTAATCTTCGAAGCTTTTTACAGTCTGGGTTTCTATGAGCTCGAGAGCGTGCTGCAGCTTGATGGCGCTCGCGCATGAAGACATGCCTTTGAAGATTGAAAAGTTTCTTTCGCCCGATGAAAGTAGGCCTGCGAGTTTGCCCTGCAGCTTTATCAAATTGAGTTTTGTCGCGGGACCGAAAAGAAGATTTCGCGAGCGCAGATCATCGGCGTATTTGTTGTGAAGCTTTTTCAGGACTTCCTTTATCTCGAGAAATTCGGGCGGAAGGGAAACGTGGACTTTTTCGAATTCGAGTTCCTGAAGATTTTTTTTGATGTCTTCGGACTCTCTCGTTCTTAGCTCGACTTCCTCGATCGAGAGGTGCTTGCAGATTTCTTTTATTTTTTCGGAGTCGGAACCCGGAGAGGCGGTCATGCCGATTATTCTCTGATTTAGGGCTTGGTTTTTGTAAGTTTTCGCGACGGCGGTATAATCGTAGTTTTTGACGCATCGGTGGGCTTCGTCTTCAACGAGAAGGCAGACTTCGCTCAAATCGTAGAGCCTGTTTTTCAAATCATTGGCGATGCATTGCGGCGTCGAAAATATTATGTCGGCGGTCCGCCAGATTTTTTTTCTGTTCGCCGCGTTGACGGAACCGGTGAAGAGCTGCATGTCTCCGAAAAGTTCGGGAAGGTGCTTTTTGAAAAACTTGAGGTGTTGTTCGGCGAGCGGGCGGGTTGGAGCGAGGAAGAGAACTTTTTCTCCCGGGAAAGCTTTCATTCTTTCAATAGTCAGCATTAATGCAATGAGAGTTTTTCCTGTTCCGGTCGGGAGAACCACAAGGCAGTTTTTTCCCCTGCAGGTTTCGAATATTTTTTGCTGATAGTCCCGAGGAGTTATCGAATCGAGAAATTCCATTTTGGAAAAAAGCCGCAGAGGTATAAATAATTTTATGAATTTTATTGAATTTTCAATACCCCGAGGTCTTGCCTCGGGGATAAAGCTATAAGCCTGTGGAACGTAGCTTTTGGATGGAAGAACTATGCAAGTCTTCGCATAAGGTTTTCAAAATAAAGTACCACT
>JBJKQQ010000049.1:0-10714 GCA_046705325.1 Candidatus Pacearchaeota archaeon
TAGCCGTCGATATCGTAAAGTTCCGGCGTGACTATCTTCGCCGCCGAAATCTTCTTGATCTCTTCCGGACTGAACAAGCTGAACTTGATTTCATCTATTTTTTTTCTTACGATTGGTTGCGCCATTAGTTTTTCCTCCTATGTTCATATCTCGTCTTTTTTCCGCAAAAGTAAATTGTATCTTCTTCTTCCATTATTTCACTGTCCGGAGCAATAACACTCTGCAGGTTTCTAAGCCCCTCTTCATGAAGCACATTTATTATTCTGCTGTTGTGTTCGTTCCTTTCCATTTTATTCGTACCTGTTCTTCAAACTGAATTTAGTGTGTATGTGAAGTCCCTGAAGTTCTTCAAGGAGCAGCTTGAACGCGTATGAAATTTCCACCGGCTCGGCTTCTTCGCTTCCGCAGATTGGACAAATGATTTTGTTTCTTATATTGTCTTCGACGGATACGGAACCGCATCTTGAACAGACATTCAACACGATCTTGTCCGAGTCGTACCTTTCTTTCAGCAGAAGCGACGCGCCGTGAGCTACGAGCGCTTCCTGTTCCATTTCTCCCAACCTTAAAGCGCCTCCGCGCGCACGGCCTTCAACCGGCTGCCTTGTCAAAAGAGCTATCTTTCCGGAAGCTCTTGCGTGCATTTTGTTGCCGACCATGTATTTAAGTTTCAAATAATAAAGGTCCCCGACGAAAATCTTGACTTCCATTTTCTTTCCGGTGATTCCGTTGTACATCGTTTCTTTTCCGTCGAACCTGAATCCCATCGTCTTCAGCTGGTTTTCCAGATCCGCTTTGCTTTCTCCGGAGAACGGAGTCCCGTCTACGGTTTCTCCCCTGATGCATCCGACTTTTCCGGCGAGCAATTCCAAAAGATAACCGACAGTCATACGCGAAGGCAAACCGTGAGGGTTGAAAATTACGTCCGGCCTTATTCCTCTTGATGTGAATGGAATGTCTTCTTCCGGAACGATTGCGCCGATGACTCCCTTCTGTCCTGAAGGCGCGGAGAACTTGTCCCCCAATTCGGGAATTCTGCAGTCTCTTGTCTTGACCTGAACTATCTTGTTTCCTTCTTCGTCTTCGGTTATGAAAACGCTGTCCACGGTTCCTTTCTCTTCCTGCCTCATAGTCACGGATGATTCCTTCTTGAGCCTTATCGAAATTTCTCTCGCTTCCGAAAGGAACTTTGGAGGCGACATCTTCCCGATGAGGACTTCGCTTTCCCCTGCGTCAGCTTCCGGATAGACTATGCCGTCGCCTTCGAGAAGCCTGTAACTTGACTCCATCTTGTAACCGGACGAATCTTTTTCAGGGATTGCGATTTCGTCTTTCAGGCCCCCGGAATAATTCATCTCTACCGCGGAATACGGCCTGAAGTAGAAACTTCTTCCGACCCCCCTGTCGATGCTTCCTTTGTTGAACACGACCGCGTCTTCAAGGTTGTATCCGTCGTAAGTCATGATTGCGACGACGACGTTTTGTCCCGCAGGATAAGTGTTGAGCGTGTCGTAAACGAAGCTTCTCACGATAGGCTTCTGCGGGTATTGCAAGACCGAAACATCGGTGTCGATTCTTGCGAGATAATTCGCAGCGTAGATTCCAAGGGCCTGCTTGTATCCCTTGCTTCCTTTTATCAGCTTTGCGCACGAGTTGTGATTCGCGTAAGGAAGAACGCTGGTTACCACGCCCATCAGATCAACTTGGTCTATTTCAAGATGCGTGTGATCCGTCGTCAGTTCTTCTTTCCTCAACGCAACGAGTGCGTTTTCTTCTTCGGCCGCATCGAGATATTCTATGATTCCCTGCGACACGAGGTCTTCCCACTTGAGTTCTCCGAGTTCAACCTGCACGAGATGCTGGTCTGTAAGCCTTGGAGTCCCGTCTTCCGTTATTATTACAGGCCTCAAAACTCTGCCCGGTTCCGTCGAGAGAATGACAGTTCCGAATTCCATGTAATCCCTTACACTCATCTGTTCGGAAAACTGGCCGTTTCTTCTTTTTTCTTTTACGCTGTTCACAAAGTCTTCCACGTTTGCAACGCTTCCGATGAAAACTCCGTTGAAGAAAACGTCCGCGCCTTCAACGCCTTCGGCGTCCAGCCCGAGTTTTTCAAGATCTTTTATGAATGCCGCTTCGTCCATGTCCACCATTGTGGAGACTTTGCTCAAAATCGCAAGATTTTTCCTCAATCCAATCTCGGTTCCTTCAGGAGTTTCGATAGGGCAGAACCTTCCGTAATGCGTCGGATCCAGAGTTCTCGCCTGGAAATTCTCCTGTTCGCTTGGCAGCATGCTCGAAACTCTCTGCAGCTGCGAGATGATCGCGAGATAATTCGTCTTGTCCATGTTCTGCGTGATTCCGCTTCTCTCTCCGACCCAGCTTCCTGTCGCGATTGCGGATTCTATTCTGTGAGAAAACAGTGTGGATTTTGAAATTACTTTCAGCGAAGAAAATTTTTTCCTCTTCTGCGATTTTTGCAGCGAATATTGGATGTCCCTGATAAGAATTCCGAGATTGACTCTGAAAAGGCTTGCAAGCAGGTCGCCCGAAAGCCTGACTCTCTTGTTCGCGTAATGGTCCTTGAATGTTCTCAAGTCAGGGTTGCCTTTCGCAATCAAGAATTGTTTTATGAGCTTGCAAAGCGTGATGGCTTTCTTCATCCGGTCTTCCTTGTCCAGCCCGATGTGCGGGAACAGGAACGAATCGATTCTCTGCTTTACCCTGTCAAGGATTTCCTTTTTTGTCCCCTGCAGGTTCGCTTTCTCCGCAATGTACATCATCGCGTCTTCTCTCGTGGCGATGTTCACGAACTCGTAAAGGTTGACTATGATGTCGTCGCTTTCTCTCCCGACGTATTTTGCGATGTCTGATTCTTTTGTCAACCCGAGGGCTTTCAAAAGCACGACCGCGGGAATGTCCCTGAATCTCGAGAACGAGGCGCTGATTATTCCTTCTTTGGTTTCTGAAACCGTGACCGGAATCCTGTAGGTGCCCCTCAATGAAAACAATCTCAATGCCGGATTCCCTGTCTTGTCGTTTTCGATGAACGGCTGGTTCTCCGCCAAATCTTCTGCCATCACCATGACTCTTTCGTTTCCGTTGATTATGAAATATCCTCCCGGATCTCTTGGGTCTTCATACTGCTGGACGAGCTCTTCTTCGTTCAAACCGAAGGTGTTGCAAATCGCGCTCTTCACCATGACAGGAATCCTTCCGATTTCGACGGTCTCTGAATCTATCTGGTCTTCTTTTTTGACTGTGAGCTCGACGTAAACGGGCGCGGAATATGTAAGGTTTCTCAATCTCGCTTCGTAAGGCATTATCAGCGCCGAACTCCCGTCGGCTTCGATTATGTTCGGCTTTCCGATTTCGATCTTTCCGAGCGAGATTTCGTAATCGCTGTTTTCTATGGAACTCGAGATCTCGTTTGCGATTTCCTGGATTCGTGTTTTGACAAAATCATTGAATGAAGTGATGTTGGACGCGACGAGCGAGTGGTCCTGAAGATACCTCTTTACAATGAGATGGTTGTTCTTTTCCATTTTATACAACAACCCTGAAATAAGTCTCAACTCTGTCCTCGTCTTTTCTTTCGATCTTCACCACATCACCGACGGAACATCCTTCCGGCAGCGCAGGATCCGTCGAGAAAATCTTAGGGAGCTGGGCTTTCGATACATTTAATTTAGAAATTAGTTCATCCGTTTCTTTTTCATTAAGCTTGATGTGTTTGGGCTGGAGGACGTGCATTTGCTCTATTTTTAACGTTTCAAAAAACTTTTTAGTTGCTCTTGCGGGGAAGATTATAAAAGATATAAAAAGTTGGTTTAAAAACGTTTCGGATTGTCATTCGTTAGGGATTAACTTCGTTTTAGACTAATCTTTTAGGAATTGATTAATAATATAGAACAATTTTTAAATTAACAATTTTTATCTAAAATGCAAACGGCTCCATAGCTCAGCCTGGTTAGAGCACTGGACTTTTAGAATAAGCCTCTTCGGGCTTTCACTTCTCCATCGGAGATGAAGAAATCCAGGTGTCGGGGGTTCAAATCCCTCTGGGGCCATTAATTTGATTTGAACTCCTTTGGGTTTGTTTTTTTCGCAAAGCGGAAAATGCAGCGAGTGACTTGTTCGCGACGCCAAATCCCTCTGGGGCCATTCCTTGAATTTTTAGAATTATATTAAGCAAACTTCTTCAGCTTCTCGGAAAAATCTTCCTGCGATATCGCGCCGGTGAACTGCGCGACTTTGTTTCCATCTTTGAAAACGACGAAAGTCGGAATAGAGGTGACTTCGAATTTTTGCGCGAGCTTCGAGTTGTCATCGACGTTGACTTTGCCGAATTTTATCTTGCCGCCGAATTCGTCGGAAAGGTCTTCAATTATCGGCGCCATCATCAGGCACGGCATGCACCATTCCGCGAAAAAGTCTACAAGAACAACTCCTTTTTTCGTGAAATCTTCGAATTCTCCATTCGTCAGCTCGGGAACCTTGTCGCCTGCCATTTTGTAAGTTAAACTTCATCAGAAGAAGAAACCCATTTATAAAATTTATTGTAAACCCGTGCTTCCAAAACCACCATCGCCGCGGGAAGTCTCCGAAAGTTCATGGGATTCTTCAATCTCCGGAGCTTCAACTTTCTGGATCAGAAGTTGCGCGATCTTTTGGCCTTTTTTCACTTCGAAATATTCTGGAGACAAATTGGCGAGCATGATAATGTATTCGCCCCTGTAACCCGAATCCAAAACCCCCCCAAAAGTTTTGATCCCTTTGGAACCAACTCCGGACTTGTCCCAAACCAAAGAAACGTAACCTGGAGGCAATTCTATTGAAATCCCTGTCTTGATTTTCGCTCTCTCGCCCGGCTTCAAAACAAAATCCTCTTCAACAGAATACAAATCCATGCCCGCGTCTCCGGGATGTGCATAATTCGGAATGATCGCATCAGGATGCAGCCTTTTTATTTTGATTTTCATTTTTTCCTCTTCACTGTTTTCAGAATTTTTGGAACCTCTTTTTTCTATGACCTCTCCGCGTCGAAATTTTTCTATGTTTAAAAGTTTTCCTTCCCAATATCTTACTTTGATTCCTACTTCTTCGAACATCTGCAGCGTTCTCCTCGTATGTTCAAGGTCGTCTCCCTTGTTTCCGTCATTCCAGGATTTGTCCACAATAACTTCATCGATTCCTGACTGCACAACTGCTCTCGCGCAGTCCATGCAGGGAATCCCGTTCGTGTACATCTTGCATCCTTTCAGGGAAGTCCCGATAAGCGTCGCGTTGTATATCGCGTTTCTCTCCGCATGCTCGAACCAAAAAAATTTCTCCGGTTTCTCCTGCCTTTCGGAAACATCATCTTTCAACTTTCTTACAAAACTATTGTACCCTGTAGACTTTATCTCTTTGTCAGGACCTATGATCACTGCGCCGATATGCGTTCGCTCGTCCTTGCTTTTCGCCGCGACAAGATAAACCATCGACATGAAATAATCGTCCCAATTCACCATAAATTAAAATGTTAAAAACTCTTTTTATTTATTCTTGTTCTCGAGTCTATAATTCGCGTTATCCCGTCCATGTGAAAGCCAGCTTGTACAAAAACCATCCAAGCATGATCCAATAGAAAAATGAGCTGAAATGAAATAGCCCGACAAGGATGGCGTAAATCCCAAAGACAGCATCAATCCCGCTCATCACATCTCTGAAGATTGCAAGTTTCAGAATCAGGTAGCCTCCTGCATAAAAAAGGAGTATGTTGATGTAAGCTACATGAAACTGCGCAAGGCTCACTGCCCCGAGCGCAATCATGTCAAGAACCATCATTATCCAGATTATCATTTTACCTAAGAAAAATTGTAATTTATATTAATTATCATAATAAGCGAATAGCATTAACTGCACTTGCTGTATCCGCAATCAAAGCATGTTGGTTCGCTGCAGCCTGAAACGAATCCTACATTTGAGCTGAAACATTTTGGGCAATGTGCAACCTCTTCATTCTCGCGTCCTGTTGTCTTTATCGCAGGAGCATCATGTCCGTTGTGCTCAGGGTCGATGACTTTGATTTTCCCTGTCTTGACGAGATGGTTTCTTATTGCAACTGAAAATGCGTGGGCGACAGAATCTATCCTGTTCTTGCCGAATCCGAATGGCCTTTCAGACTTTATTGAATTCAGGTGCTTGAGGATTCTTACAGGGTCGCCGCCAAGTTCAAGATATTTTGACAGCGCGATTGCAAGAGCTGCAGTCATGCCGGAGATTTCAGTTCCTGTGGGCGAGATGTTCGCAAAAATCCTTGTAGGGCCTTCCTCGTCGTAATTGATATGGATGTGCAGCGGGCCTTGTCCTGTTTCTATCATGTAATAATCTGAATCTTCGCTGAACCTTTTCATTCTCTTTTTCTCAGCTTTTTGCTCTGCTTTTTTGTCTGCCTTTTTCTTGTCGCTTATATTCAGGATTTGGAACTGCTTGCTGCCATCTCTGTACACCGTTACCCCCTTAGCTCCGTTTTCAAAAGCTAGCATGTAAACATCATTAACATCTTCTGCAGTTGCTTCGTTCCTCAGGTTGACCGTCTTTGAAACGGCGTTGTCTGTGTATTTCTGGAACGCGCACTGCATCATCACATGCTCTCTTGGATTAAGGTCATGCGAAGTCAGGAAAAGTTTCTGGATGTTTTCAGGAATCTCATTAATCCCTAAAAGTGATTTGTGGTTGTCGTTTACTCTCATGTAAAGCTCTTCTTTTTTCATGCCAAAGTATTCATTTTCTTCAGCAAGTTTTTCGAACAGCGGATTGACTTCAAAGAACGTGTCTTTCTCTTCAGGTGTTTTTCCTGCCTTGAGCGCGTCGATGCCAGCTGCGTTGTATCTCACATAAACTATCGCAAAGAACGGCTCGATTCCTGCGCCTTGTAGGCCTGCAGTGATCCCTATTGTCCCTGTAGGCGCGATTGTTGTTCTCGCAGAATGCCTTGGGAAAAACTCTTGGCCCCTGAAATAAATGCTGTCCTTGTCATAGATAGAACCTTTCCATGCAGGGAAGATCCCCCTTTCTTCAGCTAGCTCTTCTGAAGCTTTCATGCACGAGACATTTATGAATTTCATCACCTCTTCAGCTTTTGAAAGCGCCCTCGGGGAACTGTAAGAAATCCCCATCTTCACGATTGCTTCTGCCCAGCCCATGACACCGAGTCCGATCCTCCTTGTCTTTTTTGCCATCTCTTCAACCTCAGGAATAGGGTAATTGTTTATGTCAATTACGTTGTCCAAAAAGTGTGTCGCTGTGAAGACGCATTTCCTCAGTGCCTCATAATCAAAATCAGCTTCAGGCGTGAAAGAATTCTTTATGAATGCTGAAAGGTTTATTGAACCGAGGTTGCAGGGTTCATATGGCAGCAGGGGCTGTTCGCCGCAAGGGTTCGTTGATTCAATATCCCCAAGATGGGGCGTCGCATTGCTGCCTGTCTTGTTTATCCGGTCTATCATGATGATCCCTGGGTCTCCTGTCTCCCACGCACCTTTGACAAGCTTGTCCCAGACCTCTTTTGCATTCAGCTTATTGGTGATTTCTCCGGTTCTTGGATTTATGAGTTCGTATTCTTCATTGTTCTTTACCGCATTCATGAATCTCTCGTCGATGGTCACAGACACATTAAAGTTTTCCATGACGCCTGGAGTCTTTTTCATGTCAATGAATCCAAGAATATTAGGGTGGGTATAGTGGAGGATCCCCATGTTAGCACCTCTTCTTGTCCCGCCTTGTTTCACGACGTCTGTAGATTTGTCAAATAACTGCATGAATGACAATGGTCCTGAGGAGATGCCTTTTGTTGATTTGACATTGTCTCCGGAAGGTCTGAGTTTTGAAAATGAAAATCCTGTCCCCCCTCCGCCCTGATGGATTAAAGCCATGTTTTTCACAGAACTATATATCTCATCTATAGAATCTCCAACGGGCAGGACATAACATGCTGAAAGCTGTTGCAAATCCCTTCCCGCATTCATCAATGTCGGCGAGTTCGGCAAAAACTTCATGCTTGAAAGCAATTCATAAAATTCTTCTTCTGTTTCTTTGATAACTGTAGGGTTCTTTTTTCCTATCTCTTCAAGATTCTGGACAAATCTTTTGAAATTGTCTCCTCGGGGATTATGGCCTTTAAGTCCATGGTGCAGAAGGTAGGTGTGCGCGATTTTGCCTTTTGAATCATAGGTTACATCCTTATGGCTGACTCCAACAAAAATGTCTTCCTTGTTGATTTTTTCAGAATGCAGGATGTCTGCAAGCGCAATATTGTGGGTTATTGTATGCAGCCAGTCTTCGACTGTCGGAGAGTCTTTCAGGTATTTGTCCTTTATGACTTTCAGTTGGTTCTCTGTAAGGTTAAGCTTAGTTAGGCTTTGCAATTCCGGCATCATTATAAGTCTTTTAATTCCTCCTCAAAATCTTTTATGTCCTGAAAATCCCTGTAGACCGAAGCGAACCTTATGAAAGCCACGTGATCAAGTTTCTTTATCTTTTTCATCGTAATCCCTCCAATCAATGAGCTCCGGACCTCCCTTCCTCTCTTCCTCAATTGTTCCTCGATTTCGTTTATCATTTTTTCTATTTTTTCCTTTGGGACAGGGCGCTTCTCAAACGCTTTCTCAATCCCATCTTCAAGTTTTTCTCTGCTGAACTTTTCTCTGCGCCCGTCTTTTTTCACAACATAAAAATCTTCTTTCTCGATTTTTTCATATGTCGTGAATCTTTTCTTGCACTTCAGGCATTCTCTCCTTCGTCTTATCCCTGAAGGAGATTCCCGCTTGTTTGTGACTTTTGACTCTTCGTTAGAGCAATACGGACACTTCATGATTATTTATGATGTACAATATATTGTATGTCAGCAAGATTATATTGCCATAACTTGTACAACAAAGAGTTAATTTCAGAAATATTATTTAAACATTTATCGTCACTGAGAAATTAAACGAAGCTTAAAATTAATAAATAAAAATAAATCAAAAATAAAGTTTTTAGTTATGAGGTATGACTAACTTGAGGAAACCTGTTATCGCAAAAACAGCTCCTACAAACACGCCCCAGCTAACATATGGCCAGATAGCATTCGAGAGTATAACAAATCCAAGCACCAAAGCCCAGATTGACATAAATAAATGCTTACCTTCCATATTACTAGATCTCCTTGTTCTTCTTGGCATTTTCACCTCCTTTCCAAAATATATATTGCACTATATATAAAATTATCTCATAAATCCTAAAAAGAATCTTAGTTAACAACATTCATGGAAAACAAACACCTTTGGTATGGACTAGGGACAATGGTTTTGGGTACTAGCCTTTTTTTAGGAGGCCTGGGCATAGGGAAGGCTAGTTTTTCGCCTGAACAGGTTTATTCCAAGGAGAAAAATAATCAAAATTATATTATTGTGTCTACACTCAATAAGAATAGATACATCTTTGTGGAACAACCAAATGGATCTTACAAAAGTCTTGACAGACTTCAAGGGGAACAAAAAAGTCAGCTGGAAGAAATGGCAAAACAATTGAAATAATTCTACTTCCTAAACTTCCTCAAAATTCCTTCGATTTTTTCCAAAAAGAAATCAACTTCCTCTTCCGTCGTGAATCTGCTGATGCTGACTCTTATCGAATTCGCAGCTTCGCTGTCAGAATGGCCAAGCGCTTTCAGAACATGGCTTATTCCTTCTCTTGAGTGCGACATGCACGCGCTTCCCGTTGAAGTGTAGATTCCAAAGTTTTCAAGATATCCCCCGACGACTTCGCCTTCGACATTTTTGAAAGTTATGTTGATATTGTTGCAAAGCCTTTTTCCTTCAACAGGCGGACCGTTGAGTCTCACGCCCGAAATTTTTAGCAAGCCCGAAATCATCTTGTCGCGCAATTTTGTCATCTGTTCGACATGTTTTTTGTTTGCGATTTCCGCGGATTTTGCAAAGCCGACGATGCCTGAAATGTTTTCCGTTCCGCTGCGAAAACCAGATTCATGGCCGCCGCCGTGGAACAGCGGAACGATTTCGATTCCGTTTCGAATGTAAACAGCCCCAACGCCTTTCGGTCCGTGGATTTTGTGGGCATTTAATGTAACTAAATCCAAATTTTGTTTTTTCACATCTAGGAAAGTTTTCGTAAAACTCTGGCACGCATCAGTGTGGAACAAAACTTTCTTCGCTTTGCAAATTTTTCCGATCGCTTCAATATCCTGAATCGTTCCGATCTCGTTGTTGCCGTGGATTATCGTTACAAGAAAAGTCTTGTCGGTAATCGCGCTTTCAACATCTTTGGGATTTACAAAACCTTCTTTGTCGACGTCGAGATAAGTCACTTCTGCCCCTTGAGTCTCCAGCCATTTGCAAGAGTTAAGAATGCAATCATGTTCAATCTTCGTCGTTATAATGTGATTCTTTCCGGTTACATCTTTTTGCTGCTGCCAAAACAATCCTTTCAATGCAAAGTTATTCGCTTCAGTTCCTCCGGACGTAAAATAGATTTCATCTCTGCCTGCTCCTATGGCTTTTGCAACAGCGGCTCTGCTTTGCTCCAGCGCTTTCTTCGCTTCCTGTCCCATCTCGTGAACCGAAGAAGCATTGGCATATTTTTCCGTGAAGTAAGGCTCCATCGCTTTCGCGACTTCATCATCAACTTTCGTGGACGCGGCATTGTCAAAATAAATTTGTCTCATTTCAAT
>JBJKQQ010000050.1:0-11543 GCA_046705325.1 Candidatus Pacearchaeota archaeon
GGCGAAATGAACTCGCAATTTCGCCGAGGCTTGCGAAAATTTTGATCAACCTTTCGGAAGTTTCTCCATCTAAAGGCGAAGTTCTTTTGGATCCGTTCTGCGGAATCGGCGTGATTTTGGAAGAAGCGCTTTTGCAAAAAATCAAAGTCGTGGGAATTGACGTGGACAAATCGGCAATCGCAGGGGCGAGGGAAAATTTGAAATTTTTTGGTTTCGAACAGAAAAATTACAAGCTGATAAAAGGAGATTCGTCTGAAGTCAGGTTGAACGAGAAAATTTCAGGGGTTGCGACCGAGCCGGACCTGGGCGAACTGCAAAAGAAAGTTCCGTCTGAAGGCGAAGCTAAGAAAATTGTCGCGGGTTTTGAAAAGCTGATGGTTAGTGTTTTGAATAATCTGAAGAAAAATCTTGGTTCAGGGAGCAAGGTTGCATTCACCGCGCCGCTGATTTTCGCGGGAAACAAGAAGAAAAGAGTTGGCTGCGATTTTGGGAAGAACTCGGAAGCGACGGGGATGAAAATCTACGGAAACATAAGCGAATTTCGCGAGGGGCAAGTCGTTGGAAGAAGTGTTGTTGTTTTTGAGAAATAATTTATTTTATAGTGGTAACAATTAGGAAGATTTAAATAACTTCCAAAAAAGAAGATTTTATGGTGGAATTATATCATGGAGCTAGATTTAGAAAAGCGATAGATATAGCAGAGGTCGGAGCGGTGCTCTCGCCTTTTTTGAGGGAAGTTGAGATCTTGGAAGATATGAGGGAATGGGATCCGCAAAAATATGCAAGGATTATGAGTTTTCCTGAAAACGCAAATCGGTCCGCTGAAGAAATTGCCCTTGAGAAGGCGAGGATAGGATACCAAGAAAGAGAATTCAAATATAGAGTCATGAATGCAAATTTCGCAAGAGATTTAGAAGGATCAAGATGTCCTTATGCAACAGGCATCGACGGATATCTTCCGGGAATTATTTTTGGTTTTGAAACTTCAGCAGATATTCCAAGTTCAAAGACTGTATTCCTTCCAAGAATGGACCTTGAAGGAAACTTAAGAAAAGTTTATGTTTTCAATTGTTCAGCAGATCAAATTGATTATATAGAAGACGCAACAGGAAGATTTCATCCGGAAGTCCTTATAGAACAAGAGAGGAGTTTTGTTAAACGGAAGGATATCCTTTGTTAAACAAATAGTTTTTTAAAGTAAATTTCTTGTAGGATTATTGTAAATATTTTAGGATTAAAACATGATAGGAAAAATAATCCAGTTCAGAATGGGCAAGCACACCGTCCACGAAAGGCATTTTCTTGTAGAGGTAGCCGGCGTCGATTCGAGAGAAAAGGCGGCGAAGTTTGTCGGGAAAGAAGTCGAGTGGAAGTCTCCTGCGGGAAAAGCGATAACAGGAAAAATCGCCGCGGCTCACGGGAACAACGGCGTTTTGAGGGCGATTTTCGAGAAAGGTTTGCCGGGGCAGGCTGTGACAACCGAAGTGGAGGTCAAGGCTTAAGATGAATTCGAGAGCTGAAGAAATTATGACAAATCTCTTGGGATATGATATTCGCGCTGAATTCATGCTGGGAAGAGAAAGAAAAATTTCTCCAAAGAATACACTTTGTTTCGGAGATGATGAAGGATTTTATTCAGGAATATATTATCTGAACCCCTCTCAACTCGTAAGAGTTTCAACGGTAAAATCTTTTGGCGGCGATTACACTATGTTATCGTTTGAATTAAACAAGCCTGTTATGGAACTTGTTCAAGAGAGTAAGGCGCCAACAGGACTTTTAAGAAATTAAAATGGCAACGCTTAGAAAAGCAAACGCATATTCGAAGAGAATTGTCGTTCCTTACACGAGGAAGAGCAAGAGGAAGAACCGGGCTTACGCGAAAGTTGTTCCGCAATCCAAGATCGTGAAGTTCACGATGGGCGATGAGAAAATGTTCAATGAGGGCAAGTTGCCTTACCAGCTTTTGGTCGTCTCCGCGGAAAACGTCCAGATAAGGCACAACGCTTTGGAAGCTTTCAGGCAGTACGTTAACAAGAGGCTTGACAAAGCGCTTCTTGGAAGGTATCTTTTCAAGATTTACCCTTACCCACACCACATTCAGAGAGAGAATAAAATGCTTACCGGAGCCGGCGCCGACCGTATGCAGACCGGAATGTCGAGGGCGTTCGGGAAAGCCGTAGGCCGCGCGGCGATTTTGAAGCCCGGAACAAAAATGTTTTTCTTTGCGGTAAACAGCGAAAGCGCCATGAGGGTTGTCAGGCAGGCGCTTAAAGAAGTTCGGTCGAAGCTGCCGGGCCGCATAAAGACGACGCAGGAAAACAAGCTCCAGAAAGAAGCTGCGATTCCAGCCAAGGCAAATAGTTCTAGATAATTATATCACTAAGTAGTGACAACAAATAGAAACATTTATAAAGTTTGATTTTGTGGGATTATTATGGCTGAAGAACAAAGACCAAATTATCTTGAAAGAATGACTATGTATACAGACGGAGCTGTAGCCGGAATTCTTGCAAAAGACAATCCTCGGATGGCCCATATCTCTTTAGACTCATTGATAGGAAAACTACCCTTGGATGACGCCACCATAGGAGTTCTTCAAAGTTATATGTCTACTGAAAAAGGAATAAAAGATGCTTCTGCTATTTACGCAGGTGCCTATGAGAAAGCAAAATTTGGAACAACTGTAGAGGAATTGTCCGGACGCTATGATGGCATTCTAAGCAGTTATGTTGGAGAAGAAGATGCGGCAAAAATTAGAGGAGAATTGGCAAAATTCAATAGCGAAAATTATGGAAAAATTATGAGAAAAATAGAAGCAGCAAAGCATACTCTTGAGGGAAAGGATAATCCTGAAAACGGATATACTGAAGACCAAATAAAATCTGCAGAAAAAACAATAAAGAAGTATGAAATTGTTGAAAATGTTCTTGGACTTCTTGAAGGATCCGAGTTAGAACCTTACATAGCAAACGTCAAAGAAGAATACAAGAAGAGGGCATTCAAGAGTATCGCAGGTGGAATAGAATCTGCACCTCAAGAAGGGCAGCGCGCAGCTTGATAAGAGATATTCTAATTAGACTTAGTTCTTAGTATTAAGAAGAATTTTGATAAAAATCTTAATGAATTCAATGAAATTCATACTTTTACCTTATCTGAAGTATCGAGCAGTGAATATGCCTTAATAAAAATTATTTGGGGGGTTCGCTTGGCGTTCCCGGACTTGGAATCTTGCTTGGATCGAAAGGAGGCATTTTATTGTTGCTTGGTTTAATGTTTTTTTCATTTCCTGAAACAGGTGCATTATTCCTATCGGGATTTGGCATTTTCAGCGAGGGCATTTTCGGAGCAGGAATCTTTGACATTGGATTGTTTCTTGGATTTTCTTCCAATCCCAAATTAAGATTTGTGTTTTCCATGTAAACCGGATTGCCGCCGATTGTGGAATCAACGAGCTTTGCCATCACCTGCATGAATTCATCCGTCCGATCCTGCCACATGTCGATTTCAACGCCTTTCAGGTCAGTTATCTCGCCATGAGCTATTTTTTTGTGAAGGAAAAGCAAATCCCTATACCATGTTACATATTTCATTTTCAGGCTGCCTTCGTTCACGAAAACTTCTTTCAGATTCAGAGGGATCTGTTCAGGAGAAGGGGGTAAAACGTTGCGGGCTATGAGCGCGGCGTGAGCCGAATCGACCATCGCCCAATACAGGCCTTCAATGCTTCCGAGTTCAGAGACTTTGCTTCTGACAAAATGCTGCGGCGCGCGCTCGAGGCAACTGTAAACAGCTTCGGGGGTGGCTTTTATCTTGCCGTTAAGCAAAAGGAATTTCAGAGGTTCGAAAAATCCGGCGAAGTCGATCATAGTTTCACCGTATCTTAAAATATTTATGACTACCGGGTCGCCGTGCATCAAATCATCCCACCAAGTGCTCAACTTTATCGTATTTATGTGCAGGTCCTGTCGGTAAGGATTTTGCCTCAAGATCTTGTCGAGCTCTTCACGGTACCACGCGATCATTTCTTCATCCCACCGAATTGCCACGTCATCGAGAATAATTATTATGTCGATATCCGAACCTGCAACTTTGGTCTGCTTGGCCGTGGAGCCGAACAAGACAACGGATTTTATGAGCTTGTTGAATTTTTCATAAGCTTTGGTCGCGAAGTCCATCGCGATGTCAGTATCCTTGTGAATCTTTATCGAAGGAAACTTTTTCGAGTCGATTTTTTTTGCAACTTTTTTGCCTGACGATTTTGCCTTGGATTTTTTCGCAGGCGCTTTTTTAGCCGCGCTTTTTGCGGAAGTTTTCTTTGCAGAACTCTTAGAACTTTTTTTCTTCACCATCTTTCTTCTCTGTAGTTTTCAGGCAGTTTAGTTTTAAATATCTTTGGATATATAGTTTGCATTATACATCTCACTTATTCCATTCCGCGGCCGGACATCCGGCTTCCTCTCGCGCCGCCGCGCTGGCCGCCGAGTTCAGAAGGCAGCATCGAGAATCCCGCGCCCATGGTTTCATAATTGATTTGAGGAAGCATGTTTCCATAGCCGCCGAAATATCCCTGGACGCCAATCGATTGGTTCCAATAAGGCGCTTTTGCCCAAGGAGCTTTCATGCCGTAAATTGGAGATCCGAAAGCTTCAAGAGTTTCCTGGAACGGCGAAGTCTTGAAATGCTGCCACCAGTTCCCTGCTTCGATGACTTTGCGCGCTTCGAAACCTTTCTGGCCCAGCTTCTTCATTATTTCTCCGATAGGAACGTTTCCCATGCCCATCGGCAATTCTGTATGTTCGAAACCGAAGTTGTCGGAGAGATGAACATGCTTTACGAGGGGCGCGACGGTCTCGGCTTCTTTCAAAGTTTGCTCTTCGCCGTAGCCGAACTTTCGAATCATGTTAATGTGGCCGACATCCCAGGTTACACCGATAAGCTTGTCCGCCTGCTTCTTGGCTTCGCTTTGTGACATGGATAATCCTCCCTGATCTTCAGGCTTCATTGCATTCTCGATAAATTTATTTCTCGAAGCTTCGACAAGTTTTTTCAAATCTTCCGCTCTCGAGAGGCCTCCGCCGGCCGGAGGATTTTCTATGCTTATTATCGGCGCGTTGTCCTTGAATTTTTTGTAAGCACCGAACGCGACATTTCCAAAAGTCGTCGCGGACTTGTCTACTGCAAAATCTTCGAGCGGCTTGTAAAGTTCAGGGCGCAGACCATGCAAATTATTTTCTAATTCAAATAATGCCTGCGATTGAACCAATGGATTAAATGCATTCAAATTTTTCAAATGGCCGTCTTTATCCAAGTCCATGAGGCCTGCAGTTTCCGCATATTTCTTTGACATCTCTGCGAGTTTTTTTCTGTCTTCAGCGTTTCCAAGTTCATAAGCGCGATTAAACAAAGATTGAACATTCAATTCTGCCTGTTTGATATATTCCGCTGCAGAGTAAACTTTTTGCACTTCGTGATATTCCTTGTCATTTAAAGAATTTACAGATTGTGGATTAGATTTTACTTCCAAATATTTTCCTACAAAAATTGGATGCACATCATGAAGGATCCTGTTTGCGCTTTCTCTGCTAAACTCCACCTGCGCCAAAGAATTTGTCCACTCCGTGTTATTCCTCATTCTCACATGGTCCAAGGCGCTTACCTTCTCGCCCTTCTTCAGTTCTTCAGGGGACATGTTCGGCCTGTATTGAACATCCGCCTCGACTGCCTGGACTTGTCCGGTGTCCTGATTAATGATCGGCATTCGCCATTTTTCGAATTCGCTGGTTTCTTTTCCCTGTTCGTTTTTCACAGGACGATATTCGGGACCTTGCCATGAAACTGAAGAGTGGAAAGTTACGGGCATGTTTCCTGAAGGGGACATCTGATGCGCGCGGATGACGTTGGAGAGCATCTGCCTTTCCGCGCCTTCCCTCGCGAGTTCGTTGTAGCCCTGCTGACCGATTCCCGAAGGCTCTACGAGAATTCCATGGACTGAAACGTCTACTCCTGTTAACTTCGAGAGCCTGTTGATTTCTTTAAGATGCTGGTCGGGGATGGATTCGAAAACGTCCGGCTGGATTGTGGAAACTTCAATCTGCTTCACTCCTGATTTCAGCTTTTGCGAAACGTCCTGAACGATATGGGCTGTTCTTGGATCGGTTGCCATGGAAAACTGGCTCGCAGGAATCCGATATTGCGTCGAGAAATTTCCCTTGTTCGGGTCGAGAGAAGAATATCCTCCACCATAAATATCCTCTATTTTGTAATCACCAGCCATTTTATATTAAGAATGAATTTTGATTTATTAATTTATTCCTTATTATTGTCCTGACCGCCATTTTCAGAGTTCCTTCCGGAACGAGCGCTAAAGTTCGGCCCGGATTCATTTCCTTCTCCGGCTCCTGAAGACCCGGCGGCATAGTTAGGAGTATTAGACTCATAATCTTTTGAACTCTTCTTGTACAAATCGGCATCGTATTTTCCTTCTGAATAATTCAATCCTCTTTCTTCGCCTCTTGACACGGAACGCGGCGCGAAGAAAACTGCCCCTTCCAAATCTCCTCCGATATTAAAAGTTTCAGCATTTCCCGAATCGGCGGAAGCCTGGAACCTTAAAACTCTTGAAAGCTCGCGGCTGAAATCAATGCCGTTAAAATCTTCGGCGTTAACTTCTTTGGATTCGGAGACCTTTTTTTCTTCGGATTCCTCTTCAGAAGATTTTAGATCGACTTCTAATCCGGACAATTCAGAAATCTCTTTTTTCATTTCAGACTTTTTCTCGTCTTCTTTTGGATTTTTTTCGGGCTTTTTTGGGGGCATGAATATTTAAGAAACAATCAGGTAAAACTCGCCATTCCGTGAGCTTTTTTGTAAATGTCAAAAAGGTTGAAAGTCGTTTCGACCGCGGTCTTGGAGACCATAGGGCGGAGATATTCTTTCTCAAGGCTCTTGTCCGACGCGGGCGCCTTGTTCAGTTTGTCTGCATCATCCGACGCTTTTGCCGCAACTTTCTCCGCTTTCTTGTCGTAAAATCCGAGAAGGGCGGCAAAAGGATTGGAAGTGTCTTTCGGCTTTGCTTCAGCTTTCTTTTCGGCAACATCCTCCTCTTTCAGAAATTCGTCTATATCTTTTTGCATTTCTTCAAGGCTGCCTTCGGTCGAACCGTGAATCAATTCGAGCGCGTCGCCAAGGTCAGAGTTTTCAAGCTGCTTTTTTACGACCGCTATTTCCTCGTTGTTGAGAGCGTAAGCTGTGAACGTGACCTCCGCGCGGCCGCCGAAAACATAGTGCTGCTGGTAAGGCGAGGTCTTTTGCGGGATGCCACGAAATTTGAAATCAACGACGACGTAAGCCGCGTAATTCCTGAAGTCTTTTGCGGGATTCAGCCTTGCGAATTCCTTCGGGAGCGTTCCTTCGGCAGCGGCGCTTTTTACATCAAGCTTCGAGGTTCCGAGAAGAGTGAGTTCGAGCAGAATCGAGTTGAACGTTTTTACAAGTTCGGGATTCGTGGAATTGTCTTTCATTTCGAGCTGGAGCGCGGAGCGCATGTAAGGCTTCGCCCAGCGCGAGTAAAGCTTGACGCTGTTCACCTGACTTTTCAGATATTTTCTTTCCATCTCGTACCTTTTCGAAAGTTCCCTTTCCGATTCTTTCAGCCAGACGTTGAATTCGTTGATTCTCGATTTCACCACTCTTTTTACCTGATCGTTAAGGTCCAGATTATCCGCTTGTTTTTCATCTTTCGAAATCAGGAAAGCGTCGACCAAAGTCTGGAAACCTATCTGGCTTCCGAACGCCATCGCCTTTATGCTCGAGTTTCCCTTGTTGATATCTACTTTGTCCATCCAGATTTGTTTCAGCGCAAGGAGCGCGGCTTCCTGCGTGTCTTTGCTCTCGGACTTCAGATCCTTATAAGTTTGCAAACGGATTTTGAATTCTTTTAAGTCATAGACCAAATTCAAAATGCTTCTTGTTACATTATTTATGTCCCCGAGGATTTTCGTCGCCTGCTGCTGCATGATTGTCGCGCGTTGGCCGAGTTCCGCAAAATGCCCGCTGCCAGGAGCAGAAGTGAAATTATCGAGAAGCTTTTCCGGAGCAAGATGAAAATCGTTCATCAAATCCAAAATGAAAAAGTAAACCGGTTCGAGCGTTTCGGACGAGGAATCGTAAACGAGCGTGTGCTGCGCGAGCGGTTTCGGTTTGGCATTTGAGGAAGCTATCTGGACTCCTTTTTCTTTTACAAGATTCCTGAAGTCATCGAGCTCTTTTTTTGCCTCCGCCTTGTCGTCCGAGACTTTGAGGTAAAGTCCGGGGTTGACAGCAGCTATAATTTGATGGATGCTTGGCATATAAAAAATAATGAAGCTGTATTTAAAAAATGTTTCAATCCCGGTCCTGAAAAGGAAAAAGAATTATAAACATCAGGGGTTTTATTTTGGCATGGCGTTATTCGGGAAGAAAAAAGAGAAGACACTTGATTTTACAAATCGGATGGTTCGGCAACGCGAGAGGGCAGAGAACATCAGGGAAGGCATGCGAGCGAGACCTGTCGCAGCAGGCCCGCGAACACAGATTCCGCAGAGTTCCACAAATCCGGAGAGTTCAAATTCTTTCAATGCTTCCGGAAACAGCTTCGGGTTTTTGGACAATGCAAGTTCTTACAATCAGCCTTCATATTCCCAACCAAGTTACGATTCTTCAGGCTCCGGAGGCGGCGAGGATGCTGATGAGAAGAAAAGAAAACTCGCGAAGCGGCTGATGGACATAACGGACAAGCTCGAAGAGATATCGAACCAAGTTTACCATTTGCAGCAGCGGATTGACCTTCTGGAAAAGAAAACTAACACGAGCGGGCACGGATATTGAAAATGATAATTTTTGAATATATTGTAATAGCCAGCTGGACAGTGTTCATAGCTTACTGGTTCATCTCGTCGTTTTTCGTGAAGAAAGCCGTGGTCAAAAGAAACTGGAAGCGGATGATTCTCTGGAGAGTTGCGGTCGTCGCTGCTTTCATAATTTTCATAAAATTCAGCAAGGTGGGAACGGTTGCGAAGCTCGGGTTTTTGCTGCAAAGCGCTTTCAGTTTTCCGATTGCCGGAGCCGTGTTGAGCGTGCTCGGCCTGGCCGTTGCGATTTGGGCGCGAGTATATCTTGGAAGAAACTGGAGCGGATATGTGACTTATAAAAAAGACCATGAACTTGTCATGACGGGACCTTACAGGTTTATCAGGCATCCGATTTATGCCGGAATGATCCTGATGTTTCTCGGGACGTTCCTTTACTACGGCTTGTGGTGCATTCTCGTGATTTACACGATTGTAACTGCTATGTTCATCTGGAGAATAAAAAAAGAAGAGGCGATCATGATAAAACTTTTCGGGGAAAAATACCAGGAATATATGAAACGCACGAAGGCGGTTGTTCCTTGGGTTCTTTGATTGAAAAGTTTATTAATAGGATTTTGTTTCTTGAGGAATGAAAGACCTCCAAGAAAAAGCAAAAGCTTACGCTTTGAAAAACGCAATCGCTCACGAGGGGAAAGCCGCGCAGGGCAACGTGATTTCCTCGCTGTTTCATGAAGGTCTGAAAAAAGAAGATGTTAAAGAAGTTGCAAAAGAAATTTCTGAAATAATAAAAAAAGTCAATTCACTCTCTCCGGAAGAGCAGGAAAATGAATTTGAAAAGCTTGCGAAGTTGGTGGATGAGCGCGAAACGCGCGAGGGACTTGAAGAATTGCCGGGAGCCGATACAAAGAAAGGCGTTGTCATGCGATTCAGGCCGGCGCCGTCAGGGCCGCTGCATGTAGGGCATTTGATTTCGAATATGCCTTCGGCGCTTTACGTGAAAAAATACGGCGGAAAATTTTATGTAATTATCGACGACACAGATCCTGCGACGACGCTTCCGGAAAGTTATGAAAATATCAAAAAAGATTGCGATTGGGCGTTCGGGCGGGGCAGCGTTTACAAATATTTGAATGCGTCGGACAGGATTGAAATTTATTACAAGCATGCGAAGCAACTTATAGAAAAAGACGCGGCTTACGTTTGCACTTGCTCGCCGGAGAAATTCAGGAAATTTGTCGAAGCGAAGCGGGATTGCCCGCACAGAAATCTTTCGAAAAAAGAAAATCTTGAAAGATGGAAAAAAATGCAGGATAGAGATGGTTTTGGCGAAGGCGAAGCGGTTCTTCGATTCAAAACTCCAAAATCAGCCGGCGGGATGAACCACAAGAATCCGGCGATGAGGGATTTTCCGTTGGCGAGGATCAGTTTGCACAAACATCCGAAGCAAGGAAACAAATTCAGGGTCTGGCCGCTGATGAATCTTGCCGTGCCTGTTGATGACATGGAGCTCGGCATGACGCACATCATAAGAGGCAAGGACCATAAAGACAACGCCGAAAGGCAGAAAATGTTTTTCGAAGTTTTCGGAAAGAAATATCCTTACGCGTTTTTCATCGGCAGGGTGAAGTTCAAGGACATGGAACTTTCGAAGAGAAAAATCACAGCTGCGATAAAAGAAGGAAAGTTTTCAGGATTCGAAG
The DNA here is from genome assembly GCA_046705325.1 of Candidatus Pacearchaeota archaeon. GTDB lineage: Archaea > Nanobdellota > Nanobdellia > Pacearchaeales > GW2011-AR1 > JAKLIN01. The sequence goes on from JBJKQQ010000050.1 coordinate 10,553, forward strand.
ACGAGCGACTGCCTACGGTCGCTTCTTTGAGGAAGAGGGGATTCAAGCCGGAAGCATTCGTGAAATTTGTCGAGAGCCGCGGATTGACTGAAGTTGACAAAGTCATGGACAGCAAAGAATTCTTCAAGGTCATCGAGACGTTCGGGAAAGAGCGATAGAAATATTTTTAAAGAAGATTTATGTTAGATAATTAAATAAATTAAAGAGGACAAATGGAAAACAAAAAAAGAGGTCTTTCTACGATTATAGTAACCTTAATCTTAGTTCTCTTGTCGTTGGTGCTTATCGGGATTGTTTGGGGGGTTGTGACTAACGTGGTTAACAACAGTTCAGGCAATATTGCAACCCAGACAAAATGTTCATATTCTCAACTTGAGGTTAGAGCAGCAACATGCAACACAACATCGCATCTCTGCAATGTTACCGTAAAGAGAACTTCTGGAAGCGATGTCTTGAGCGGGGTAAGAATCTTGCTCTATGATGCTTCAGATACTTCTGTGACCAACGATTCGGAAGGGGATTTGGTGCTTCCTTCAACAAGAGTTGTCTCAAATGTTAATGTGAGCGCTATAGGAAACGTCACAAAGGTTACAGCTGCAGCTTATTTCGAGGACAATACGGGCCAAAAGAACGCTTGCAGAGAAGGGACATCGTTTACGGATATCAAGCAGGTTAGTTAATTTTATTTTTTTATCTGTTTCTTTATTTTATTTAATCAGAATCTTTTTATAGTCATTCTTCCATGATTTTATTGCTTTATGGTGGATGTAGTTTAGTGGCAGAACGCATGGTTGTGGTTCGTATGGTCTATTCAAGGTTCAACAGACCTGACAAGTCACCCCCTCCTTTTTTCGGAGGGGAAATACGAGCAAAGTCCGTGTGGCCGGAGTTCGATTCTCCGCATTCACCCTTTACCGATTTCTGATATTGCAAATCTTTATTAACGGCTCATCCGTAATTGTAAAAAGAGGACTATGGCGAACCAAAGAGT
>JBJKQQ010000051.1:0-3448 GCA_046705325.1 Candidatus Pacearchaeota archaeon
TCAAGCTCGGAAAAATCTATCTTTTTTTCCGCGAAGCTTTCGATACCCGGATTTTTCAAAAAATCCCTCGCAGCTTCTCTGAACTTTTCAAATGTTTCTTTAGATAAAGTCGCAAGCGCGTTGCGCTGCTTGTAAGTCGGGTCGATTAAAATTATCGGAGATTCCAACTTCGAGGAATTCATGTCCATCATGATCTGGATCTTGTTTTTGTAATGCTTCTCGAGATCTATCACAATCTTGTCTTCTTTCGCTTTTGCGGCGGCTTTCAGAAACTTCTCAAAAGTCTTGTAATAAATTATCAGCAGTTCAAGCGAATATCCTGAAAATCCTTTAATGTGGCTTTCGGCTCCGTAAACCTTATTCGCCCTGCAGAAAAGCTTCGCGAGCATTATGTCGTCGAGGATTTTTCGATTCTTTGCTTTTTTGTTTACATATTTAACGTGATAATACGAAAGGTCGGTTATATTGTCCGCCTCTTTGGGATTAGAGACTTTCAGAACCGGAACGACCTCGAAATAAAACCAGGGCTCCGCATTTACCTTGAAATAATCCCTCGAGCCGTGAACTTTCTCGAACTTTTTCATGCCTGCGTTTTTCAAAATTTTTTCAACCAATTCGGACAGGTTCTTCCCCCGATACTTTTTGTCGAATCTCACGAACACATCTATATCGTAATCCGTTTTCTTGGTTAAAGTTTTCTTGGCGAAGCTTCCTCCGACAAAAACTTCAGCGTCAACTTTGGATTTTTTCAGTCCGCCTGTCAGCGCTTCAATAAATTTTTTCAGGGGGGCATTAATTTTTTCAATCTCCTCTTCCGACGGTTTCGCTTCAGCCAACGCTTCGCGCAAAACGGAATTAATCTTATTCATTTCATGAAAAGCCTTGCGAGATTTATAAGTTTATGGACTTGAAAAAATCGGAGAACAAACAAGAAATCCACCGCAAGCCCCGGCCACCTCCCAATAAATTATGGAATTAGCCAGATAATCTGCGGATAAAAAGAGGTGATAACAACTTATTCTTCCTGGCTTTGCCTGAAAGTGGAAGCGATGTCTATGATGTATTTTCCTTCTTCAAGCTTGTAAACTACCGGAGATTTCTTGCTGAAAAGTTTCACAAGGTCTATTTCGAATTTCCCTTCTCCCGTGACGCGAATAGATTCTATGTCCAGTATCACAGGCATCTCTTCGTCGGTGATTCCCGCGATGTCTCGGATGTCTTTCTCTATTTTCTTCTTTTCTGGTTCGGGAATGTCGATTGGATTCTCTTTTATCTTCTGCACTTGGTCATCGCGGACATAAAAGAAAAAGTGCCCCCCGCACTTCGAGCATCCGTCTAACAAAGCCCGGCTTCCGGCCGGATAAAATTCCCCGCAGTGGACGCATTGGTGTGGCACCTTAAATCATCTCCAATAAAAATAATCATGCAAGGTATTTATAGTTTCTCGTGCTTCACTATAGAAAATTATTTGTTCAGCAGCAGTTCTATCTTCTTCGGGTTCTTCTTTATCTCTTTGACTATTGTCGCAGGCCCGACGATTGTTATCGTTCCGAGATCTCCGCCTGAAAGCGCATTGGCGAGGTTTCGCTTAAGTTTGCTGAAGAAGTTTTTCTCTTCGCTGCCTGAAATCACAGCAAGCTCGACGCCGCGGAAATCCTTCAGGCTTCCGCTTATCATTCCCATCGCGTCGCTTATCAGCTTTGTTTCTTCTTCCGGCTTCAGCCTGCCCTGCATTATCAGAATATTGTTCCCGATGATTATTCCCAGGATTTTCTTTATCCTCTTCCCGCTATCCAAATTTTTTATTTCCGAATACGGAAGGAACTGTATTGAAAATCCCTTCAGTTTCAACCCTTTTCCGGTTCCTCTTTTTGAATTTTTCATCTTTTTACACTTTTTTCGAAAGTTTAAACAATGATTCGTAAAATTCTTCCAGGTTCTCCCCGTATCTCGCGCTTATCCCTATGACTTCGTATTCTGGGAACGCGGCTTCTATCTTCTTCATGTCCGCTTTTTTCAGGTCTATTTTGTTTGCGATAATCAGGACGGGAATTTTCCTTGCGACGAGATTTCCGATGATTGTTATGTTGACCTGATTGTAAGGATTTTCCGTCGCATCCAAGACGACAACAACCATGTCCATGTCATCCAGCCATTTGATGCTTTCTATGATTCCCTGCGTCGCTTCCTTCGCTCTTGTTTTCGCGTCGCCTTTCTTCATCTTGAATTTCAAAAAATCTTCGTAATCTATCTTCGTCGCGATGCCCGGCGTGTCAACAAGCTTGAAAGTCATTTTCTTGCCTTTGTATTCGATTTCGACTTTCTCTTTGAACTGCACGTTTCTCGTCTCATGGGGGATCTTCGACACCGAACCGATCTCCTCGCCGGTGAAATCCTTGCATATCCTGTTCGCGAGGCTCGTCTTGCCAACATTAGGCGGTCCGTAAAACCCGAGTTTTACCTCTTTCTTGTTCCTGAATATATTGGAGAAGATTCTTGAAAAAAAACTTTTAAAAATTTTTACTGGCATAATATGAATTTATCTTTTTGATTTATAAATTTTTCATTATTTCCTCTGCCCGAATCCCTGGTCCTGCGGGTTCATCCCCCCTCTTGGTCCTTGCTGTTGCGGTTTTTGCTTCTGCTTCTTGTTTCCTCTTATCCTGAAACCCAGAAGGCCAACCTGTTTTCCCGCATATCTCTTCATGATATAAGATATCTGCTCGGAGTTCCAGCTCGATTTTCGAAGGTTTTTTTCTATCTCGCTGTTTTTAACCCCTCTTGATTTTGCGGAGTGTATGTAGGTTACTATATTGTAAAGGTCATTCTTGTTCTTGAACAAATAAGATTCATACCTCTTCTGATACCATTTGCCTAATATCACATAAATCACAAAACCAAATGCTACAATCCCTAGGATAATAAATGTAAGTGTTATCCATCGGGTATCTGGGCTATTGGTCTCCTCAACCGGAAGGGAAATCTGGCTAAGCGATGGCGCTACGAAAAACGGCAGCGCGTTCAGGTCAAGCGATTGTGTTGTCGAAAGCTCAACAGTCTGCGCGCTGCTCGAGAGAGGCACATAATAATAATTTCCTTCTTTTGTATAATTTTTGTCCAATTGAATATCATTTAATGCAGGAATAATCAGGTAGGACGTTCCTGTCCTGGAAGGGTTGGCCTGGACTGATATCTTCGCCGTATTCAGGATAGGATTCAGATTCTCTCCGTAGAGCCCCGAAAATTCTTTGTAATCCACCATCGTTGTGGCATTGCTCAACGCCCACGCGATTATATAATTCTTGTAATCTTTTTCTCTTGAAGAATTATAAGATCCTCCCCCGATGGCTTCAAGTGCGTCAAGATTAATGTTGTCTGATGAGGGAGCAAGAAATATTCCTGTAGCGCTTATAGTATCGTAAATAGAATCTGGCAAGGAGATCGATGT
>JBJKQQ010000052.1:0-5760 GCA_046705325.1 Candidatus Pacearchaeota archaeon
ACTTTATGAACTCAAGCAACCCGCCGGAATAATAAAACTCGATCTTCTTCCCAGAAGCCTCATCGTTCAGAAGGATCTTCAATCCGGCGTTAAGGAAAGCTATCTCCCTGAACCGCGTTTCAAGAACTTTGTAATCAAAATTTGTCGCGGAAAAAATCTGATCATCCGGCCAGAACGTAACTTTAGTTCCGGTTTCATCAGTAGGGCACTTTCCGACGACTTCCAGTTTTGTTTTAACATTCCCACGCGAGTATTCCTGTTTGTAGATTTTCCCGTCTCTCTTGACTTCCACAATCATTTTCTTGGAAAGCGCGTTCACGACGGAAGAACCGACGCCGTGCAAGCCTCCCGAAATTTGATAAGATTTTTTGTCGAACTTTCCTCCTGCGTGAAGTTTTGTCAAAGCGACCTGGACTGCCGGAATCTTGTAAACGGGATGGATGTCGACCGGGAAACCTCTTCCGTCGTCTGTAACCGTGACTGAACCGTCTTTGTTTATTGAAACAGTAATTTCCTTGCAAAATCCAGCCAAAGCTTCGTCCACCGAGTTGTCAACGATTTCATAAACCAAGTGGTGCAGCCCGTCTTTTCCCGTCCCGCCTATGTACATTCCCGGCCTTCGCCTGACGCCTTCGAGACCTTCCAAGACTTTGATTTGTTCACCAGTATATTCTTTTTTGTCCATACTTAAAAAAATGGAACAGCCACCTGTCCAGATTTAGTATGCTAAAAAAAGACACGTCCGGTTTATAAAGATTTCTGCTCTAAAAGTGCAATTTGTCGACGACAAAATTAAATTTAAGAATTTTTCACAGATAAAATGTCGAACGGAGAGCATTCTCTTTTTTGCAGAAAATTATATAACTTGAAGGTAGTAACATTAGGAAAATTTATATACTCCGGTTTCAAAAAAGCCTTATGAAAAAAACAAGCAGACTGGCAAAAATTCTCGCAGTTGGAGCGGTTTTCGGAGCTTCGCTTTTCGCGGGCAGCGCCCTGGCGCAAGATATCAACGAACAGACCAAACCCGAAACGCAACCAAGAATAGAATTGAATATAGATTACTTCATGCCGAACACCCAAAGCGATTCCGGAAAATATTCCTTAATAGGCATAGAAAATTTTTCGTCCGACGACTGGACAGCAGTTAGCAATTTCAAACAAAATGTCCGAAACGGAACAATAAGCTCTTACAGCCAGATGATAAACAACCTTAAACAGCTTCCGGAACAGGAGCAAAGAGCCATTGTTATGGACATCTCGAACATGTTTTACAGCGAAAATTATGACATGAAATCTATTTACGACAAGCACTCGCAGGATGAATTTTTCAGACATCTTCAGGAAGACCTTAACGGCAATCCCGAAAGTTTCGGAGTCTGCACAGGAATATCCCTCGCAGAAGCAAGAACAGAGGAAGACCTGGGAAATCCTTCAAGCGTCATGAGCACAATAAACGGAGAAAATGTGAATCATGCAATAGACGTAACCAAAGTGGATGAGGGTATAGAAATACTCGATGGATATCAGGGAATCTTGTCTGACACAAAAAACGTCGAAGAAGCCATAAGGCAATATCAAATCAATGTTCTTGATTCAGTTTTGCTCCAAAGTTCATTTTTCGGAACCGACGGAAAACTGAAGTACATATTGACAACGCCCGAAGGCCGGCAAGTAATCGATATGCTTGGTTATGACCCCACAACAAGAACTTTGGACAACAAATTGCTGGGAATCCCAAAAGATAAAGCGCTCCTCACAATTAACCTTGGAAATTATGAGAAATCTGCAGACATCCACGATGACAAGAGTGGCTTTGAACTGATGGGGGGAATCCTTTCATTTCCGGATTACCAAAGGACGATGCGACTTATAAAATTCGGATGGGACAAGGATTTCAGGATAAGAGACAAGGCAGAGATAAATCCAAGACTGGAAATATTCGGAGGTTCCATGCCCAAAACGACGGCTTCATCCGATTCCGCTGACTCCGGAGAAGATCCTGTTCCCAACGGAGTGATAGGGGGAATTGCGGGACTGATGCTCAACACCACAAACAAGAGCGGGATAAACTTGGGACTGGGTTACGAACTAAACTTAGCAGGAATCCAGACAAATTCCGCCCAGAGTTACATAGGATTATCAAATTTATACTACGACCAAAACCTTCAGGCGGGAGCTTCATATTCCATTTCGGGAAAAGTCCTGACAATAAAACCTTACGCGTCCGCGCTGGTGAATATCTTGGCTCCTGACATTATAGCTCAAAACGTTTACGTTCTCTCGCTTCAGGCCGCGAAAGTCGGAGCTCAGATAAGCTCAGACCTAATCTCAATAAACCCCTATATGTTCTGGAAGTTATGGGAATACGGCGGAGGCGCGGACATAAAATTCGGAAATAAAAATGAAGGAATAAATGTCGGAGTAAATTACGGAAAGTCTACGTATGAATTCGCTCCCGATGAATTCGACGCAAAACTCGGATTCTATCTTGCTTTCAGAGGCATCAACATGAAAATAAATTACAGCAAATCCGCAAAGATTTACGACAGAGAGCCGACAGTCAACGACAATCTTACAGTGGGAGTAGATATAAATTTGCCGAATGGAAAATATAGATAGTTACAGAGATTTTGCAGAAAAATTAACTCCCTCAGAACTTCAAAATCTCATATTCAAAATACATGAAGAGAAAAAATGGATTAAGTTGACACCGGATGATAAGTTCTTTACTGCTTTGAGAAACAGTGGAGTCTCTATAGATAATGAAGAAGAAATGGCTGCGTTCGGGGAGATAATCTATAAAAATTTGAGAAGGAATTTCCAAAATCTGCCTCCCTACATTGTCAAAATAGAATGGGAATCTGGAAAAAGTCTTGAAAATTTAGATTGGATTCCGGGAGAACCGGTAGCTTTTGACATTTTTGATCCTGATTGGCCGTCCCCGTTTTATATAACTCTGCCGGAAAAGATAGTCCGTGGAGAACAGGATGAATGATTTCCGCTTCATCTCCTAAGGCACTCTAAGGATTCTGAAACTTATACTGTCTGTACTAAATCTCCCGTGCTTGGACTTTGGTCCGCAAACTATGAAATTTTTGAGGCCCCTTTTCTTAAAGATCATCCTATTGTGGCAGAATATGCTTATTCAGGAAGAGAAGCTATTATGAAAAAGATAAAATCAGAAGAGTTTAAATTCCATATGGGGCCTTTATCGCAAGGAAAGCTCCCGGAAATTAAAAGAAGAGACAAAAAGAAATTGAGAAAACTATTGGATACTCTTAAAGAAATTTAGAAAATTATTTCTTCTTCGCCTTATTCCTGTTAACTTTCTTTTTCTTGGTTTTCTTTGTCTTTGCGGAAGACTTGACTTTGCTGCCTTCAGTTATCCAGCGAACCTTTCTTTTTTTCATTTCCATGTTCTTCCGGCACTTCGCAGAGCACAAATAAACAACAGTTCCGTCTGTCTTCACAAGTGTCAATCCGCGCGGAAATTCATACTGTTTCCCGCAAAAAGAACATTTAGGCATTTTCAGCCTCCGGGTTTCCCGAAACCGTCACAACATAAGGGAGACCAGGCACATGACCCTCAGATAATTTTTCTACTTTTCCTCTTAACCCCTCACAAAGATTATCTTCAAACTCATTAGCAAGCGCCTCATTATAAAAACCAAATGAAGGAGTCATCCCCATCTCCACTAAACGCCTTGCAACTTCCAAAGAACCTCGTCCACCTGTATAACAATCTTGGACCATCTTAACTGTAAGCCCCCTTTGTTACTTTAGACCTAATCCTTCGCGCTTCGATTTCAGTTTCTCTTAACATTAATCTGTCGCCAAGCCTTACAGGACCTTTAACATTTCTTCTCATTGATCTTCCGGTGTCTCTGCCTTCTTCAACTTTGCATCTAACTTGTGTAATCTCACCGCGAAAACCGGTTCTTCCGACAATTTCTTCAACAACTGCAGGCACAGCTTCGCCTACAATCTTTTCGCTTCCCTTGCTTCCGCCGGATTTCTTCTCCTGCTGGCTCTGTTGTTTTTGAGGTTTTTGTGTTTTTGCCATTTTATTTATTATATTGGTACATTTTTAATTGCTTCGCTAAATTGTGGAAAAGTGAGATCTGAAAATTCCACTTCCGCATCCGGGCGAGGATTTGCAGTGAAGCGACTAACACGAAAAAATGAATCTCCCCTCATTTTTCTTTCTAATTCATCCCAATTTGTTACACTATAATTTTTAGATATCTGGTGAACATATGCTCTCCATCCGATTACCTCATAATTCCATCCTCGAACTACAACCGGAACTTTTGGCTCTTTAACATTCATCTTAACTCCTTATTTCAATCCAGAAATATCAACTTTACCTGCATCGATAACCGCGAGTGAAGATGCAGAAACCGGCAATCCTGCCGCGACGCCGAGCTTTTTCTTGTCATCAACTGCAACACAAGGTATGCCTCTCTCTTTGCATAAAACAGGAAGGTGCTGAACTATTTCTTTAGGTTCAACATTAGAAGCGTAAACAACAAGCTTTGCAGTTCCTCGCTCTATAGCTTTTGTAACTTCGTTGGTTCCTTTTTCCAACTTGCCTTCTTTCTTCACTCTTTCAATGATTTCGTAAGCGTCCATTTTAAATTTCCGATTATTTAACACCAAGCTAACAAGAAAATATCCTCGCTAGTCATTGGATAAAGTATGATGAAAATGTTGGTTTATAAACATTTTGATAAGCCCGATTTTCAGAAATCTAAGCAAAACTAAACCTTTTTATAACCTGTTTCTTTTGGCGTAAAATGGACGAAGAAGAAAAAACACAACAAGCTTCTGAAGAGTCTGCGGAAACCCCTGCAGAGGAAACTGCTTCAGAAGAAACAGAAGAGAAGAAAGAGGAATCAGAAAAGACTGAAGAACCTCAATCAGAGGAATCAAGCGATTCTGAAAATTCTCAGGAATCTCAGTAAGAGGGTTCAAGAAAACTTCTGTAACTATTTCTTTTTTTATTTGATTTAAAATCAAAATTTGACTTTCACAGGTGCTTTTTCAGATTCAGCTATCTGCAGAAATTCTCTTGGCTTTTTCCCGTAGATTGAGGCAAAGAATACTCCTGGGAAAGTCTTGCATAAATTATTGTAAGAAAGTATTGAATCATTGTAAAACTGCCGGGAATAAGCTACCCTGTCTTCTGTAGTGCTCAATTCACGTTGCAGTTCCAAGAAATTTTCATTAGCCTTCAGGTTAGGATAATTTTCGGCTATTGCAAAAAGCTTTCCGAGCGCGTTTTCTAAAACGCCATTAGCTTTTACTTTACCCACAAGGTCTTTTGCGGTAATCATTGCCTCACGGGCTTTTGTAACCTCAATCATGATAGATTTTTCATGCTTTGCATAACCTTTGACAGTTTCAATCAAATTGGGGATAAGGTCCGCTCTCCTTTTCAGTTGAACATCAATCTGCGAAAGCGAATTGTCTATTCTGTTTCCAAGAACAGCAAACCTATTGTAATATGAGAAAAATATTATTGCAATCACGACAAGAATCCCTATTCCTATGATCCATCCCAAAACCATTACCAGCAAAAGGAAAATGAATTTATAAACTTAATGAATAAACTCTGCAAAAGTTTTATTAACACCCACTCATTTTATTTCATATGAAAGAGGCTAGAAAAGAGGAACATAAAGATGGCGAGTTTGTAAAATGGTTTTCTGAAATCGGAAAAAATGATGTTCCCATTGTCGGTGGAAAAGGAGCTAA
>JBJKQQ010000053.1:0-9809 GCA_046705325.1 Candidatus Pacearchaeota archaeon
CGAAGTCGAGCTTGAGAAAAAAGACAAGCGAACAATCGGCCAGATCCAGATTCCAACAGCTTTGGACCAGAGTGAAACAGCTTTGATTGCTGCAGCGATTGAAACGATTGAAAGAATCGGGCCTTGCGACGCGCAAATTGAAGTCGAGAGGATCGAAGACGTCAGGGGAAGCAAGAGAGAATACATTATCGACAGAGCCAAGAAGTTCATGAAAGAGCTGCAGGGCGAGACAAGTTCCAGAGAAATCTCGACTGAAATCAAGACTGCGGCGAGAACCGCGGAAGTCGAAGAATACGGTGATGAAAAGCTGCCGTGTGGAGACATTTCAGGCAAGGAACTGATTGTCGTTGAAGGCCGGGCCGATGTTGTTAACCTCTTGAGGAACAACGTCAACAATGTCATCGGCATGAACGGAACGAAGCTTCCAAGAGCTATCGGCGAACTCGGAAAAGAGAAAGAAATCACCTTGTTTGTCGATGGAGACAGGGGCGGGAAGCTAATCGCGCAGAATGTCGTCGATAATGCCAACGTGAAGTACATCGCTTCAGCGCCGGACGGCAAAGAAGTCGAAGAGCTCACAGGCAAAGAGATCCTTCAGTCATTAAGAAAGAAAGTATCACCAAAAGAATTTTTATCAAACGGTAGGTCCGAGAGGGCCTACTCTTCTTTTCATAATCAAAAACGTGAGTACAAATCAGAGAGACCTCAAAGAAGAGAACAAATTGAAGAGGACAACAGCGAAGTCAATTTAGACGAAGGAAAGCTGAAAGAAATCTTCAACAAACTGAAAGGCAGCGGCAAAGCCGCGATTCTCGATGCAAATCTTGAAGAACTGAAAGAAGTTTCTTCGAGAGGGTTGAGCCTTTCGCTGAAAAAGACGAGAAACCCGAGAGTGGTTGTTCTCGATGGAACCGCGACGCCCGCAGTTGTAAGAGCGGCGGAAGACGCAGGCTGCAAGGCAATAGTTGCGAAGAATTTTACGACAACAGATACAAGGTTAAAGTTGATGAGTTTTTGATTTTGAAAGAAATCTAACTAAATCTTTCTTATCAAAGCATGCCTAATGCCAAGAGGATAATTGATTTTCATTGCAGGATTTTTCTTTTTCGCGCGCAAAGCGTTTGAAATTCTTTTTGCGCTCAAAGCCATCCAGAACAGAACCAAGATGACCGGAACAAGGATGACAAATTTCAATCCGAGAATCCATGCGATCACGCCCATTAAAACGCATGCAGAGAATTCAATCGCTTCAAGAAGTATCGAAGAGTGATATGCCTGGTAATTCTTTATCTTCTCGAAATAATCTGAATTCACGCTCAAAGAAAACGCGGTGAAAAACAGCGCTATTGAAAAGTTCGTGAGGATCATTTGCTGCGGGAAAACGAATCTGTAGACAGAAAAGAAAGCTATTCCTGCGACAGAAACAATCTTCGCGACCGTCCTGAACTTTTGGGAAACAAGCCTCTTCTTTATTGTCTTAAGCAAGACTATTTGCACCAGCGCTTCAATAGATGGAATCAAACCCACGTAAATCAGAGGGAAACCGGAGATGTAAACGAAAATAGACCAAAGAAGGAAGACAATGAATTCCAGACTGCTCATGATGCCGCAGGAGAACAATTCGTATTTTATCTTTCGGGCTCTGATGACCTTGAGCTTTGAGCCGTTGATGTCGGTGTTCACTATTTTGATGATAGGAATTATGGAAGCTATGAGAAAAACTATTGCAGAGACTATGAACAAGGATTTGTTTATTGAGAGGAGGACAGCCCCTACAAGAGGAGCGATGATATTGGATAGACTGCTTGCTATTTGCAGATTGCCGATATTGTCAGAGGTTCTCTTTCTGGAATTGTAATGAGCAATTATCGAGTTATAAGAGATATAGTAGTAAGAGTAATAAGCTGCCTGAAGCAGGATTATCAGACTTAGCACAATATAGGAAATATTTTTCGGGATAAGCAAAATAACAAGGAATATCTCTGCAACTATCGCCAGGATGTAGAAAGTCATGACGCTTCTTTTCGAGAACAGCTTTGCGGAGATTACCAAGAAGATTACCGTGATGGCTGAAAATCCTATCAAGTAAATAAAAACCTGATTCAGGGAGTAACCGTTTTTCAGGAGAACTATCGGGATGAAAGTCATGTAAAGGACTCTTCCGATAAAATGCAAAAATACCGAGATGTCAAATCTTTTCAATGCTTTTGTTTCTTCACCCATTTTTTACATAAAAGGAACAGGATATTAAAAGATTGCCGGTAAAAATTGGTTCAGAGATTTCAACAAATTCTATAAACCCTTTTCCATTTCATGATTCATGGATAAAATAGAAAAAAACGAAGAAGAGATTTTTAGGATTTACAGGAGAAAATTTAATGACCAAGAACTCTTCTCTCATCTGATTGAAAGAATAGAATTGCATATGGATAAGCTTAGGAAATTGAAAGAAGACAAAGAGCGGCAAGACATTTTCCTGAGAGAAGTTGCAGATATTTACTTGCTGGCAAGGGTCTTGCTTCAACTGGAAAAAGTTTCCGGAGATGTGATTGAAAAAAGTTCAGACTATTATCTAAAGAAAATTGATGAACTTTTCAAGAAATAAAAATGACAATAAAATTCGGCCCTGCGGGCATCGGACCTGTGAAAGGCGCAGTTGAGGCGCTTGAAAAATATCATGCCGCCGGCTTCAAGGCCTGCGAGATCGCGTTCACTTACGGCGCTTACATTAAGAAGCAAGAAGATGCCGAGCGAATCGGCAAGAAAGCGAAAGAGCTCGGAATCAAGTTGAGCATTCATGGCCAGTACTGGATAAACCTGAATTCCGCGGAGCCGGAGAAAATTGAGAAAAGCAAAGAACGGCTTTTGGAGTGTTTGAAAGTTGGCACCTGGCTTGGTGCGGAAGAAATAGTCTTTCATCCTGGATTCTATGGTAAGTCAAGCAAGGAAGAAACTTATGAGAATATTAAAACCGGCATTCTGGACATTCAGAGACAGGCGAAAGAAAAAGGCTACACTCCAAAGTTAGCTCCTGAAATGATGGGGAAGGTGAACGTTTTTGGAAGTGCTGATGAAATACTTCAGCTGGTTAAGGAAACCGGCTGTTCGTGCTGCATTGACTTCGCGCACATTCTTGCAAGATACAAAGATTACAAGTTTAATGAAGTTCTGGAAAAAGCCGGAGAGATTAAAGAACTGAAAAATCTGCATGTTCATTTTTCCGGAATTGTTTATGGAGAAAAGGGAGAGAGAAGCCACAAGAAGACGCCGGAAGAAGAATGGAAGAAACTTCTGAAACATCTTGCGGATTTTGAAAAAGGCGAAAATAGAAATATCACAATCATCAATGAAAGCCCGGAGCCGATTGAAGATGCGGTTGAAGGGTTGAGGATTTGGGAAGAGATTGAAAAGGATTGAATGATATCACCTCTTTTTGAAATCCCTAACAAGTTTCAGAAAACTGTGGATCAATATGAATTCCACTATAAGTTCAAAATCAATCGCGAGCGAAGCGAGCGTAATAGGATGCGACCGAGCGACTTCGTGGTAGCGGCAAAATTGAAAATAGATTCGCGTGCGAAGTCGCGAGTTGGGGGGGACGAATTTGTTGAAAACCACGAAAGAAATTTCACTTTTTGTCTCGACAAATAGGGTCATTTAGCACTTGTAAATTACTATTGTATGTTATCACGATAAAGTTTATAAAGTGATTCAAGGTCTTGAAATTAAATTAAAATGGACGCAACAAAAAGACTTTTGGTTTCTTTTTTGGCAATAGCAAGCGTGCTTGTAATGGCAAGCTTTGCCGCGGCAGCGCCTTCAAACGCAGTTACTTACACATCCGTGAAAGTCAACGGCCTTGAGACACTCTCTTCGGCATTTGGCGGAGCGTACGATGTGGCTGTTCTTGCAGGGCAAACAATTCCTGTAACAGTTACATTTACCGCGAACCAAAGCGAATCCAACGTAAGGCTTAGCGCGGATTTGCAGGGCTACACAAACGATGTAAGCAATGAGATTCTTGTGGGCGATATTGAGAAGGGCCAGACATACATAAGGTCTTTGACTTTGACTGTTCCAAGCGACATGGCGGATACACAGAGCGACAACATCAATCTGGTTTTGAACATGTGGAACGGAAACTTCTCCCAAACGGAGCAGGTTATCCCATTGAGACAGCAAAGGCAGACTTACAATGTTCAGGTCATGTCTCTTAGCGCTCCAAGCAGCGTTAAAGCCGGCGATTCTTTGCCTGTAAGCGTTGTCCTGAAAAACACAGGATACAACAACCTTAACGACTTGTATGTAACCGTAAGCATCCCTGCATTGAACCTGCAGAAGACGGCTTACTTCGGCGACATTGCGAACGCGGTTGACAACAACGACACGGTAAGCGGAACGGTTTACCTTCAGTTGCCAACATACAACGTGAGCGCAGGAACATACACGGTTCAGGCGGACGCCAAATACGCGGGAAGCTTTGAAACAACAGCAGTCACAACAGTTGCAGTAACCAACCAGTTCCAGAGCAATGTTGTTGCAGGCAGTTCCCAGGCAACGGCAAATGTGGGCGCGGAAGCATCTTACGATTTGACCCTTGTGAACCCTACAAACAGCATAGCGATGTACACCCTGGTTCCCGACACAGCTTCGGGAGTTTCTGTATCAGCGGACTCCATGGTTGTTGTACCTGCAGGCTCGAGCAAAACTGTAACCCTGAAAGCCAAGGCGGACTCTGAAGGAACGCACACATTCAATGTGAACGTACTTTCCGGAAGCCAGCTAACGGGACAGGTTGCTTTGACCTTGGATGCAACAGGCGGAATTTCGAACCCTGTGGCAATCCTGACAGTTGTTTTGGCCGTTATCTTCGCAGTATTGCTAGTTGTCTTGATTGTGCTCGTCACAAAGAAACCAGTTAAGAAACAGGAAGAATTCGGCGAAAGCTATTACTAAAAATAATTTTATTTTTTATTTTTTATTTTGCAGTTTAAATTTTCACTAGTGGGAAATTTATGATTTGTTCTTGTCTTAATAGACAGAGAATTCGCAAGACTTTTAAAATAGAGGGTATTGTTTTCTTCATAAAAGATGGCAGATTCAAAGAATCCAAAAGAGGTCATGGCTAATTCTTCGTCCAATACCAATAGTTACAAGGCCAAGCCCGCGAAGGAAGTTTTCCAGGAGTTCAACACAGATCCAAAGAAAGGGCTTAGTGAAAGCAGCATAGCGGGGCTGCATGAAAAGTACGGTTACAACGAAGTGCCGGAAAAAGAGGAGAGTTTTTTTCACAGGATAATAAGAAGGTTCTACGGACCTATCCCTTTCATGATCGAGCTGGCAGCTGTTCTTTCCGCGGTCGTTCAAAAATGGGACGACTTCGGCATAATTCTTGCGCTGCTTTTTGTCAATGCGGGAATCGACATCTGGCAGGAATCCAAGGCGCTTAACGCGCTGAAGGTTTTGAAGAATGAGCTTGCAAAGAAAGCGCTCGTTTTGAGGGACGGCGAGTTCAAGGAGATCGATGCCCGCGAACTTGTGCCGGGAGACATAATAAAGCTAAAGATAGGAAACATCATCCCTGCGGACGTGAAGCTTTTCCAGCTGGAACAGCTCGAAATAGACCAATCCGCGCTGACAGGAGAGTCTTTGCCTGTTAACAAAAAAGTCGGGGACATTGCTTTTGGCAACAGCATAGTAAAGAAAGGCGAGGCGCTTGCGGTCGTTGTCAACATAGCCCTGAACACTTATTTCGGGAAAACGATCTCGCTTGTCGCGCAGGCGCAAAAAGTCAGCAGGAGCCATCTGCAAAAGGCGGTGGTAAAAATAGGAAGATACCTGATATTCATTGCCATCGGGCTTGCGTTGCTAATCCTCGCTGTTTCATTGATCAGGCATCAGGCTTTTGTTGAGATCCTAAGGTTTGTCCTTGTACTTACAGTTGCATCAATCCCCGTTGCAATGCCGGCAATACTTTCTGTTACTTTAGCTGTAGGGGCGCTGAAACTTTCGAAACAGCATGCCATTGTAAGCAAGCTGGCTTCAATTGAAGAGCTCGCGGGCATGGACACGCTGTGCTTCGACAAGACAGGGACTTTGACACAGAACAAGATGTCCATCGACAAGCCGGTTGTCTTTGGAAGATACAAAGAAGAAGAAATGATGGCCTACGCGGCGCTGGCTTCAAGCGAAGAGGAAAAAGACCCTATCGAGACTCCGATTTTCGATTACATGAAAGCCAAGAAATTGTATGATGGTTTGAAAGATTACAAAAGAATAAAGTTCATGCCGTTCAATCCCGTTGACAAGCGGACTGAAGCGATTGTGGAGAAAGGGAGCAAAAAAATCACGGTCACGAAAGGCGCTGTGCAGGTTATCCTGAAGCTTTCAAGGACGCTCAAGAAAAAGGAAATACAGGAGAAAGTCCAGGAATTTTCCGACAAGGGCATGAGGACGCTGGCGGTCGCGGTGAAAAAAGGCGGCAAGTTTGATTTTGTGGGAATCATTCCGCTGCTCGATCCTCCAAGAGAAGATTCCAAAGAAATTATTGAAGAAGCCCGCGGCCTCGGCCTGAATCTGAAAATGCTGACCGGCGACAACATCACGATCGCGAAATACATCTCAAATCTCGTGGGAATCGGGAAGAACATCCTTAATGCGAGCATCTTGAAGAGAGACGCCAGCCAGGGAAATGGCACAAGTTCGCAGACAGCGGTCAAGACAGTTGCGGGCAAAACGCAAAATATGAATGTTTCAGGTTCACTTTCTGAAACGGAGTTTACCAAAGAAATAGAAAACGCGAATGGCTTCGCGGAAGTCTATCCCGAAGACAAATACAAAATCGTGGAAAACCTTCAAAACGCTGATCATATAGTCGGAATGACCGGAGACGGAGTCAACGATGCGCCTGCCTTGAGAAAAGCCGACGGCGGAATCGCTGTTTCCGGAGCCACGGACGCCGCAAGAGCCGCTGCAGACCTTATCCTGTTGAACAAAGGCTTGGCAATAATAATTCAGGCGATAAAGGAAGCAAGAAAGATTTTCTTCAGGATGAAGAGCTATTCGACTTACAGGATCGCAGAGACCATGAGGCTTATTCTTTTCATGACCGCTTCAATCGTCGCGCTTGGGTTTTACCCGGTGTCTGCAGTGATGATCATCCTGCTTTTGATTTTCAACGACCTGCCTATTCTGGCAATCGCTTACGATAACACGCCGATAGAGGATCGGCCGGTGCGATGGAACCTGAAAGAAGTTTTGACCGTATCGACAACTATTGGATTTTTTGGAGTTATCGCGAGTTTTGGAGCGCTGTATTTTGCAAAGATTTATTTTGGGCTTCCGCTTGGAATCGTGCAAACCATAATCTTCCTCAAGCTTGCTGTTGCAGGCCATTCCACAATTTACGTCGCACGAACTCATAAAAGATTTTGGCAGAGGCCTTTCCCTGCGCCGATACTTTTGATTGCGGGACTTGGAACCGAATTCATCGCTACGATTTTTTCAGTCTACGGGATTTTCGTGACGCCGATTGGTTGGGGTTGGGCGGGAATCGTGTGGGCTTACGCGATCTTCTGGCTCTTTGTAAACGATCAGATTAAGGTTTGGGTCTACAAGATCTTAAGAAGAAGAAAAGAAAAAGCAGATGCCAAGGGAGAAAAGCTGGACGCGATAAAGTTGAGTTCTGCAAATAGTTCTGAAGCGGTTGCGGCTGCCACAAAACCTGAAATTTCGAAGTGATTATTGGAAGATAATAATTCTTAAAAAGCTGCAAACCGATATTGATTTATGTTAGGCAGAGATTGGCTAAGACTGGATAGGAAGAGTCCCCTATCAGACGATCTTAAAGATAGGTATCACGAACTTGAAGAAAAACTAGGCAACGAGATTGGAAATTTGGTTCTTGTTGCAAGAGATGAAAGTTATCTGAACAGGCGCAACTTGGCAGAAGTTCGCAGGGAACAATATTTAGGAGTTTTGACAGGCAACGCAAGATTGAATGTTGTCAATAGAGAGATGGTAATTCCTCTGGAAAAGCATGCTGTAAGGAACCTTGAATCTGGTTATAGATGGGTACCTAAAGAAGGATTCGCTTCTGTTCCATTGTCAGATCTTTACTATTTGGGCATCAGTGCTGAAAAAGAAACAGAGTTTCCGTCGACGTTAGGAGAACAAAAGGGATTTATGGTTTATTGCGGATCTCGCGAAATCGAAGATTATTTTAGCTCAACCGGAGAGCTATGGAGAGTTTTGCCTCAAGCTTTGGATCTTTTAAAGATTGAACCTTCGGAAAGATTAAAGAAATGGCAAGGATATCTTGAGCAAGCAAAAAGCGAAGCGCAATAAACTTAAATCCTAAACCTTCAAACTAATAACTTTGCTGACGCCTTCGTTCATGCTGACTCCGTAAAGATTGTTCGCGTTGAGGATGACTTCATCATTGTGCGTTATTGCGATGTATTGGCCTTTTTCCATGTATTTTTTCAGCAAAAGCGCGAGACGCTCGGAGTTTCTTTTGTCGAGCGCGGCGTCGATTTCATCAAGCAAATAGAATGGATAAGGCTTGAGTTCCTGAATTGCGAAAATCAAAGAAAGCGCAACCATGGTTTGTTCGCCGCCTGACAACGAAGTAACATCAAAATACTTCCCATGGCCGGTTTTCAAAGTTATGTTCACGCCGGCTTCGAAGGGCTCCTTCTTGTTTTCCAAATCGAGGGAGACTGTTCCTTTAGTGCTTATCTCTGCAAAATTTCTTGTGAATATCTCGTTAAGCTCGTTGAAAGTTTTCAGGAAAGTCTTTTTCTTTCGGATGTCGATCTCATGGATGATTTTCATGATGCTTTCTTTTTCTTTTTCTATCGTTCCCATTTTTTCTTTTATGGAATCATATTCTTTCTTCACTTCATCATAAACTTCAAGCGAACGGAGGTTTACTGATCCGATTCTCGAAAGGATTTCCTGCGTCTTGTAAAGTTTCTGAACGAGAACTTCTTTGCTTGCTTTTATCCTCGGGATTCCTTCGAATTCTTTAAGCTCCGCGCGGAAATTTTCTAGCTCGGCACTGAAGCGCGCGTCGTCGATTTTGAGATTGTTTATTTCGTTTTCAATATTGTGCGTCTTGTTTTGCTGGTTCGAAAGTTCAATTTGTTTGTCTCTGACAGTTTTTTGCATGCCGTCGCGTTCTGAAATCATTTTTCGGAATTTCTCTGTAAGCGCCTCTTCCTGTTTTTTCTTTTCCGCGAGAATTTTTTCTTTGTCCGCAATCGCGCTCCTGAATCTCGAAATTTCCTGTTTGATTTCTTCTTCGCTGCCTGCCAGCTGCCTCAATGCGGAGCGCATCCTCTCAAGTTCGCGCTGCTTGAAAGAAATCTCGGAAGAGACATTTTCCTCATCGATGAGCGGAATTTCCTGCACCCTCAACCTCAAATCTTCGTAACGCTTTTCGATGTCCGAGTTTTCCTCGACCTGCTTTTCCATAGAGAGTTTTTTCTTTTCTATTTCAGAAGTTTCTTTTTGCAATGCTTCTATCTTTGCCTGCAGGGTTTTTATCTGGTTTTTCCGGTCTTCGATAGTCGCCAAAATCCGCAGGTCCGATTCGCGCTTCACTATCTCGGCTTCCGCCTGCTCGATTTCCTGGCGGAGGATTTTTTTCTTTTGTTGAATCCCGCCGAGCTTCGCATCGGAGGAGTTTATTTCTTTTTCCAGAGCGTCGATTTTTTCGTTTGTCTCGCTGCTGATGTTGTGGACGTGCTCTTCGGTGATTTTATTCTTGCAGACAGGGCAGACGTCCATTTGCGAGATCTTTACTA
>JBJKQQ010000054.1:0-13050 GCA_046705325.1 Candidatus Pacearchaeota archaeon
GAAGTGGTACTTTATTTTGAAAACCTTATGCGAAGACTTGCATAGTTCTTCCATCCAAAAGCTACGTTCCACAGGCTTATAGCTTTATCCCCGAGGCAAGACCTCGGGGTATTGAAAATTCAATCAACTATCTCTCCCTGAAAATAATCAGAACTATCATTAACGGTCATGCTATCGTTATTTATAGAAATTATTCCTGATAATTGGTTTTGAGTCGGGACGCGAGTGTTCGCTGCAAGTTCATTTTTCGGCTGCGATGTCGAAGTTTGCGAAGTCCCTGAAGATTGAGTTGAAGGATTGTTTTCCGGGTTAGGGCACGCTGTAAAAAGAGAAGCCATTGCAATTAATGGTATGATCGCAGCTTTTTTCCACAACTTCATTACAAAATCCCTTCGAGAACGGCACTTTTATAATTTTCCCTTCAGTTCCCAACGGCGAATCAGAATAAGTTTGAAACAATCAGCGAGATGATGAAGCCCGCGAGTCCGAGGACCAAGATGCTGATTGCGGAAATCTTCGCGGTAGCCTGAAATTCTTCCCTGGAAGGCTTTCGCAGAATCTGCCAGACTCTTTTGCATTTCAGGTAAAACGATTTCGTTTTTTGAGGCAATTCCTTGAATGACATGGGAAAAAGAATAGTTGGGAGTTTTTAAAAATTTGCAAAGCAGAAAAGTCCAATAGAGATCACCTCTTTTTCGAGAGCTCTTCAATCTTAGATAATGCAAATCTCACATTCATCGCAGTTGTATCATTGCCTGCAAAACCGATCATATTGCTGGCGGCCTCTTCAAAATCCTTCACTTTTTCATATCCAAATCTTCCTTCTACGCTGAATGATCTTTTATCCTCGCTTAAAGCAAGATAACAAATTTCAGGACCTCACGGATCCATTAATACATAAAACCCGCTTTCCAAAGAATGTCCTTGATAATCTTTCAAGTTTCCCATTTTATTCCAAGAATTCAATTCCAAGCTCTTCTTCGATTTCTTTATGCCTAAGAAAATCTTCGGAATCGCCGTGACCTACGATCTGCGAACTTTTGACGCCGGTGACGATGAGCAAAACGCGGATCGCCTTGTCCATGTCGTCCGACAGCTGCGCACCCCAGATCATTTTCGCCTCGGGATTGAGTTTGTCTCCGATTGTCGAGATTATGGTCTTGCATTCGTCGAGGCTCATGTTCGGGCCGCCTACGATGTTCACCAAAGCGCCGGTCGCATTCGAAATGTCAACGTCGAGCAGAGGATTTTTGACCGCTTTTTCAACAGCCTCGACCGCACGCTTTCCGGAATCCGCTTCGCCCAAACCGATGAGGGAAACTCCGCCGTTCACCATTACGGCCTTTATGTCCGCGAAGTCCAGGTTAACCAACCCCGTTGTCGTGACAAGTTCCGTAACTCCCTTGACTGCGTTTGTAAGAATTTCATCAGCAATCTTAAAAGCAGTGTGCAGCGGAAGCTCCGGAGCCAGTTCAAGAAGCTTGTCGTTAGGAATTATTATAAGAGTGTCGACGACGGCTTCCATCCTTTCGAGCCCGTTCATCGCGTTTTCTATTCTTTTCTGGCCTTCTATTGTGAAAGGCAAAGTTATAACCCCGATAGTAAGCGCGCCCTGTTTCTTGGCAAGTCCGGCGATTACTGGCGCGGCGCCCGTTCCTGTTCCTCCGCCCATTCCGCATGTTATGAAAACCATATCGGCTCCGGCAATTTTCTTTTTTATTTCCGATTCGGATTCTTTCGCGGATTCTTCTCCGACGCGGGGGTTGCTTCCTGCGCCAAGGCCCTGTGTCAGTTCTTTTCCGATGAGGATCTTTTGGTCGGCATTAGTGTAAAGCAAATCCTGGGCATCGGTGTTGACCGCTATAAGCTCGCCGCCTTTGATTCCGATTTCTTTCATTCGATTAAGAGAATTGTTTCCGCCACCGCCGACTCCAATGACTTTTATCTTCGCGGTCTGTTTTTTTATCAACTCTTCCAGCTCACGGTCAATATCCCTCACCGCCCTTTCATTGTTATAGATATCTTCCATATCTTCGATAACCAAGTTCTCTTTATAAGAATTATTGTTGTGGTTTTTTAGAATCCTGCTTTTCTGTTACACTCGCTTCAGGTTTTTCCTCGCTTTTTGCGGATTCCGGCTTTTCTTCCATTTCCTTAACTTCCAGCTCCAAGCCCAGCAAGTCCTTGAACTTGTCTTTGAAAACCAGGGTAAATTGAGAAAGCTGCTTCGGAACTTCTAAAATTATTTTTTTATCTTTTATCTCGAATTTGAAATCGTATCTGAATAGGAATTTTATCAGGGCTTTTGCTTTCTCGTTCAGGCCGGTGACTTTTTTCAGGACTTTTATCATGTAAACGACATCTTTTCCCGCGACCGGATTATTGAAATCCACGATTACGCGGCCGCCAGATGATGCCAGAACCCGGCCGACTCTGCCGTCAAAGTTGAATGCATAGCCCGGAACGGGATTGAGGTTTTGGTCCTTGAAAACTTTCAGAGGCATTCTTTGAATCAGTTTTGCGTCGCGCTTTCCGAACGCTTTTTCCGCAGGGAGTTCAATTGTGTAAGTTGCGGGCGTGTCCGGTTTTCCAACAAGAAATTCTTCAATCGCGGGCATGAACATGCTTTCACCGATGCAGAAAGTGAACGGCTCCGCTTCAACAGGATGGTCGTGTCCGGCATGAAGCTTTTCGAGCTCTTCTTTCACGTTTGTGTCGAAGATTTCACCTTCCTTCGTTTTGGCGGTGAATTCGATTTCGATAAAATCTTTTTTGTTCAATGGCATAAAAGGGGAATGACTTGAGGCGTTTTTAAGGTTTTGGTTGAAAGATTTTTATAGCTGAAAAGACAGATTTTATCGTGAAACAAAAAAAGAGACTGGATTTTCTGTGCATCCCAAATTCTTCGGGAAAGATGAAGAAGCAAAGGATGCGGAGAGCGAAGCAAGAAGAAAAAGCTAGAAAGATTGGGGAAGTCTGGATAATGAAAGGAAAAGACAGCGAGGAAGATATTTTAATTCTTGGAAAGAAATTGAAAGGCGGAGAGCGAATAGGCATCGTGACTTTTCCGCTGCACTTCAAGGAGTATCAGGATATAATCCGAAGGGCGAAGCGGCAAAAGAAATTTCCGCGCGGCGTGAAAGTTGAAGGGATTCTAACAAGCCAGACCGGGAGGGAATTTGTCTACGGCGAACTCGGGCTGGAAGAGGAAAAGATTTTCGAAAAGAAAGTCGATTACGCCAAAAACAGAAAAAAACCCGTTTTGGATTTTGCGAAGAGAGTTGTAAAGAAGGTAGTTGGAATTTTGTGATCCTGTTGAATTGAGATCACCTCTTTTTCAGGTCCATGATCTTAATGCTTAAGGGGTGGTGGCGGGGCTCGCGGTGGATTCCTAACTTCCAAAAATTGAAAATAAAATCCAGAATTTCAATCATCAAATTTTGTAAAAACTTTTATAAACGCGATTTTGATTGATAGGTTATGGTCTTGAAATTAATCAGCGCAACGGAGGCGAAGCCCGGAACGAACATTCTTCTTGAAGGGGTGCCATACACCGTCAAAAGTTTGGACATTTCCAAGACCGGAAAACACGGCGCGCACAAGTGCAAGATCGAGGCTGTTGCGATGATGGGCGACAAGAAAAAAGTTTTCGTCATACCCGGAACGGACAGGTTGGAAGTTCCGCTCGTGAACAAAAGGAAGGGCCAGGTGCTTTCGAAAGGTGACAAAAAAGTAAGCGTGATGGATCTTGAAAGTTTCGAGTCTCTGGACCTTGACTGCCCTGCGGACATTCTCGCAGAACTTGAAGTCAATTCCAACATAGAATACTGGGACATCGAAGGCGAAAAGATTGTTAAAAGGAAACTTTGATTCTCAAATTGCAAAACTGGATTTGCGCTCGCACACTAATGTAAATTCGCTTCGTGAATTTTGGCATCGACGCTCGCGAATTTTCTTGAACCCCGAAATCGCCTTCGGCAGATTTCTTCGTTTTGAAAATTAATAGTGAGGAATCTTGAAAGGGATTGTTCGGCGTTTTTGCAGGGGCAGAATATTTTAGAAAATAAAGATTGGATTTGTTAATCAATGCGGATTTCATTAATAATTCTAAATTCATTGTGGGCTTGCCCGCCAATCTTCAAATCAATCCGAGCGAAGCGAGCAAATTTCTTAAGTTGAGGAAAGTTATAGAAATTTCAAATGAGGAAACTTTAAAAATCAAATTTATATCAGTTTAACATGGCAAATGGGTTTTTCTTTTAGAAAAAGAAAAGCGACACTGTAAAAGAAAATTAAAATTTTCATGTTTCCCTCACAAATTCGGGAAAAAGAAAACTACAATAGCAAAATGGCAAAAATACCAGAAGCAATGAACAGGAATTTCAAGAATGTTTTCGTATGCAAAAATTGCAAGACGAAGGTAAGAGCCGATCCTCAAAAAATACTGAAAGGCGAAGTTAAATGCAGGAAATGCAACAAGAAAGCCTTCAGGCCAATAAAGAGGAAATAGGTGATGAGTTTTTTAGTCTATGACTTGACGCTGCTTGGAATATTCGTGATATTTCTTGGGATTTTTCTTTACAGAAGAAGAAAAACCGTCAAGCGCGAAGGTCTGCTTTTGCTTTACAGGACGAGCTGGGGAGTCAGGCTCATCCACCGCGTCGGAGAAAAATACCAAAAGACGCTAAAAGTCTTGAGTTATGTTTCTGTTACTATTGGTTACCTTCTGATGGCGGGAGCAATTTATTTCGTCGGAAGAATCGTCTGGATTTATTTGTTCAACGCAAGTTTCGTCCGCGCAGTGAAGATTCCGCCGATAATGCCGCTCGTTCCTTACATAGACAAGATCGTCCCCAACCTCGGGCTGCCGCCGTTCTATTTTACTTATTGGGTTATAATAATAGCGGTCGTCGCAATCTTCCATGAATTCGCCCACGGAATTTTCGCGGCGAAAGCGAAAGTGAAAATAAAGAGCACAGGCTTCGGGTTCTTTCCGTTCTTCCTTCCTATTTTCCTTGCGGCTTTTGTCGAGCCGGATGAAAAGCAAATGCAAAAGAAAAAAATCTTCCCGCAGCTCGCAGTTCTTTCCGCGGGGACTTTCGCGAATTTGATAACCGCAATAGTCGCGTTTGGACTGCTTTTAGGATTCTTTGCGGTTGCATTCACGCCTTCGGGAGTCGTGTTCGACACTTACCCTTACGCGACGGTTAATGTTTCTTCGATAACTTCTGTGGGAAATGCAGCTCTCGCGAATCCAAGCTACCAGCAAGTCGTGAATCTGATGAATGCGACAGGGCTTAACAGGGTAACCGCGGCAGGAGAAAATTACGCCATAACAAGAAGTTCCATCGAACAGCAAAACGGCTCAAGCCAGATTACGATGTACTATGACGCTCCGGCGATAAACGCGAATCTTGAGGGGGTCATCATGGACATAAACGGCAGGAAAACGACGAGCGTGGAACAGCTTGGCGATGAGCTTTACAAATATTCTCCGGGGGATTCCATCATAATCACCGTCATGGGAAACAACAGCAAGATTTACAACAGAACAATCACGCTCGGCGCGAATCCTGAAAACAGCTCGCTGCCGTGGCTCGGGGTCGCTTTCCTCAACGGGAACAGCGGAGGATTCATCAACAAGATTTACGGCGCGCTCTCTTCCTTCAAAAAGAGCGACGTCTATTACGCATCGAGAATCGGAGATCCCGGAATTTTCATTTACAATCTTTTGTGGTGGCTGGCGATAATAGCGCTAAGCGTCGCGCTTGTGAACATGCTGCCGATGGGAATTTTCGACGGAGGAAAATTCTTTTACCTGACTGTTTTGGCGATAACAAAGAAAGAAAAATCAGCAAACATTGCATACAAGGCAATGACTTACTTGCTTCTTCTCGCGTTGCTTGTCGTGATGTTCTTCTGGATAATCAGGGTATTTTAGGGGTTAAGATGCCGGGAAATTTGCAAAAGATTATTTTGAAATAAAATTTGACAATATATTTTTAGAACGAAGTTACAAGTCTATAACGCCTTCTTTTGTGAGAGCCGCGAAGCGGATGCCGACAGGCGTGTTAATCAAAGCTGAAATCAAAGACATGTGTTCCTTGCCGTCGCCGGATGCTATGCTTAAAGCGACTTCGGTTCCGGAGATTTTTCCCTTGAGCTTTTGCATGAACTCATCGCGGAGATCTTTTATCTTCTTTTTCAAGTCGACTTTGATGAACTCCGTGATCTCCGCTTTTTCCATGATTTGAAATTGCTTTCCGAAGTCATCGCCGAGAAGGATTATCTTGTCCCAGTCGCCGAATTTCATCAATCCGGAAATCTGCGCCCAACTTCCCTCGCCTGAAGACAAAAGTGCTATTAGTTCCATGTTTCAAAAAACAAGGGGCGGTTTATAAGAATTGTTGTGATTTGTATGATAAGAGACAATAATAATTATAAAGATTGTTTGTTGAAAGAATTTATGAAACAAGAAGAGAGATTTCCAGTTTTTAATATTGATTTGAATGTTACTGGTTGGAGAGGGCCATTTGAAAGTTTTCGGGAGTTTAGATTCTATGCAGGTTTGTCTTCGCAGTGGGAGCGTTTTACATATGGAGCCTGCTCTGTAATGAACGATGGGAGATTGTCTCCTCTGAAGAAAGAGGGATTGCACAAATATGTTGGAGACCTTGAACTTGTAGAAGATGATCACATACATCTACTAGATAAAGGAGAACCCATTGGGATGCTGGATGTAAGGAAAGAAGAGGGAGAGATTTACTTAATGCATGGGGGAGTTAATCCAGTCTATACTTTAGATGGCCTCCTTTATGCGAGGAGGCCCACAAGCAACACTTTAGCATTTTTAGCCATTGCGGATGAGATAAGAAAGCATAGCCATAAAAGAGAAGGGGAAGTGTTGGAAGAGTTATCATTGGGTGAGCTTAAGGAAGTTTACCGGCAAAGAGTTTCTGACCAATAATTTTATAAACCAAAAATCTATCAAAATTTCAGCCGATTGGACCATATCGGGGCGGGATAGATTCTATGTCCGCTGCGCGTAAGATGGGAGGCTAATGAGAACCACCAGCGGGTTCTTCACAGTTCCTGCAACCCGGCAGGAAGCCGAAAGGGAAACATTAGGAAAATGGCAGAACTTGAACAAGAGCTGAAGAATGCTTTGGCTGAACTTAGAAAATGCAAAGAAAGAAAATTCGATCAGACCGTCGACTTAATTGTGAATCTGCAAAAATTCGACCCAAGAAAAGAGTCGGTGAACTTTTTCACGAACGTTCCGCACAAAATCAAGGAAAAGAAAATTTGCGGTTTCCTTACCATCAAGGGCAAAGGCGTCGACACGATAACAGAAGATGAGTTCAAAATTTATTCTGACAAAAAGAAACTGAAGAATCTGGAAAAGAGATACGACTTTTTCATTGCGCAGGCTATATTGATGCCAAAAGTCGCGACAACCTTCGGCCGTGTTCTTGGTCCGTCGGGAAAAATGCCGTCGCCGCAGCTTGGAATAATTCCGGAAGCGAATGAAAAAATAATATCCGAACTTAAGGAAAGGATAAACCAGAGCCTGAAAATCAGAGCGAAAGAAGCGAGCGTAAAAATCGGCGTCGGGAAGCAAAGCATGAAAGACGAAGATCTCATAGAAAATATCATCACAGTTTACAATTCGCTTTTGAAAAACCTGTCGAAAGGCATAGACAACATCAAAAACCTTGAGCTTAAATTCACGATGACTAAACCGCAAAAGATCAAACTCAAATAACCTTAAAATGAAATCTCATACAGCGCACGTTTCAAAGAAAAAAATCGCAGCAGTCAAAGAACTTAACGACTTGCTTAAAGAGAAAAGGACTTTGCTTATCGCCTCGATAAAGAACATTCCGGCGTCGCAATTCCAGGAAATTTCCAAAAAGCTAAGGGACAAGGCAGTCATCAGAGTTCCGAAGAAAAATCTTACAAAGATGATTTTGGAATCTTCAAAGAATGATGAACTGAAAAAGATTGAGGAACAAGTGGGGGACAGTATTGCAGTCGTTTTCTCCGATTCGGAGCCTTTCGATTTGGCGGCAGATTTCATTCAGGGAAAGATACCTGCGAAAGCGAAAGCAGGACAGGTGGTTGCCGAAGACATTGAGATTCCTGCCGGACCTACAGACTTGCCTCCGGGACCTGCAATATCCGAACTTGGAGCTCTTGGAATCCAAGTCCAGATGGAAAAAGGGAAAATCGCAATAAAGCAAGCTAAAGTTGTTGCGAAAGCCGGAGAAAAAATCTCCAAGGGCGCGGCGGAGATGTTAGGAAAGCTCGACATAAAGCCATTCAAGATAGGGTTCGTTCCCCTTGCCGCTTACGACACGAAAGAAAACAAATTGTACCTTGAAATAAAGATAAACCCTGAAGAAGCCGTCGAAGAATTGAAATACAATTTCGGAAAATCTTTGGCACTCGCTGTCCAGCTTGGATATGTTTCGAAGGACACTATGGGATTCCTACTCGGAAAAGCGGTTGCGCAGGCGAGCCGGATAAACAGAATTGTCACCGGCGAGCCTGAACCCGAAGTTGCGCCGGTTGCAACAGAAAATTCACAGCCTGAAGCTAAAGAAGGAAAGGAGGAAGAGCATGCAAGCGCATCCGAAGGCCTTGCAAGTCTGTTTGGATAAAATGGCGACAGTTGAAAGAACACTCGTTGAAACCTATCCTGCAGCAGGATTAGGCACAGTAAAGATTTTTGGATACAACCCAAATGAAGATGGACGTTATGAATTTTTCTCCGGAGAAGCCGGAGGACATCTGACCGGAAGAAAAGAAAGTTACGAATCAGCGGAATTAGCAATAATAGAAATCCAACAAACTCAAATAAATAACTTGAGAGGAGCACAATAATGGAGTACGTATACGCAGCTCTTTTGTTGCACAAGCTCGGACAGGAAGTCAGTGAAGACAGCGTGAAGAAAGTTGTCGCAGCTGCCGGAAGCGAAGTCGACGAAGCCAAAGTCAAGTCTTTGGTTGCGAGCCTTAAAGGCGTCGACATCGATAAAGAGCTTGAAAGCGCAAGTCTTGTTGCAAGCGCGCCGGCTGCAGGAAACGCGGCAGCGCCAGCGGCAAAGAAAGAAGAGCCTAAGGAAGAGAAGCACGAAAGCGCAGCTGAAGGTCTGTCTGCACTGTTTGGTTAAATTTATTAATTTTAAACAGGCAGGCCTTTCTTAGTTAGCACGCCATTGATCTTTTTTCAGATGGACAAAACAACCATTCTAAAAGCAGCGTCGGCAGTTTCTATCCTTGCCATCTTATTCACGCCTCTCAGTTCAGGTTACTGGAAAATCCTTTTGTTTTTCGGAGCGGTCTTCGGAGTTTTCTGGTTCGTGAAGAGTTGATCATATTGTTAAATTTATAAAAAGAGATTTCTCTAAAGTATTAAGCTTCCGTAGCTCAGCTGGTTAGAGCACCGCACTCGTAATGCGGAGGTCTCGGGTTCAATCCCCGACGGAAGCTTTTTGTTAATGTACCAATAGCTCTAGAGCACAAAGTATAAATACTTTGATGTCTTTACAACTAAATGAGCAGGGTCTATTTTCCGAATAATAAAGACAGAGAAAAATTCTTTGAAGAGGTAAAGAAATCCGGCAAGAGTTGGAAAGAGATTTCTGAAGGCATCGGAACAACCAGATCGATGCTTGACCAATATCGATTTGGAAAGTTGTATCTTCCACAAGGCAGATTTAGTTCTTTGTCAGGACTCATTCCAAGAGGAGAGAGGGATAACTTTGCAAGGAAAACTAAAACTGTCGAGGGTAATTGGGGGCAAATTATCGGAGGGAAAAATGCGTATAAGAGGAATAAAAAGGCATTTGATGAGGGAAGAAAGATTAGCGCAAAATCAAATTCCGCCCGGCATGATTTCGATATAAACATGACTTTAAATGAAGACCTCTGCGAGTTCATCGGAACATTGATTGGAGATGGATTTACAAATAAGTACAATAACTTTTATCAGACCCAATTCACAGGAGACAAAATATTAGATCTTGATTATTATCAAAATAAAATAAGTCCAATATGCAAAAAATTATTCGGAATAACCCCTACGATTTCAACCAGTCCAAGATGCTTGAGAGCAAACATCTACTCCAAAAGATTGTTTGAGATGCTTACAAAGAGGTTTGGCATTCCCGCAGGAAAGAAATGTTATAGTGTGATGATTCCTAAAGAGATTTTGGATTCGGAAGATAAATTTATCTGCGCCACACTTAGGGGCATGTTTGATACTGATGGAGGAATCGGCTTTGATAAGAGAAAAATTTACAAAAAGCCATATATAAGGGTGAATTATACCTCTGTAAGCCATAGATTAATTGACCAGATAATGGAATTGCTGAGTGAATATAAAATACCTGCTTCGGTTTACAACAAAAATGATACCTCTGCCAGAGAAATCCAGATAAATGGGGAAAATAATGTGAAACTTTTTTTGGACAAGATTGGATTCTCAAATCAGCGGCATTTGAAGAAAATTAAGCATCTTTTGAATTGAAATGGTCGGGAGCTCAAATCTTTCTACAGGCTTTTTGAGCGCAGCGAAAAAAGCCGCGTTGCGAAGCAACTTCAGGCTTTCATTTTGCAGTCCGCAAAAAATCTCCAGTAAAAATATAAAGCCCTATTTTTTTCAAACTTAACTTTCAAGGAGAAATCAAAAGATGTGGAGCCTTTACAAAAATTCCGAAGAGCTGAAACCATTAACATTCAGCAACGGCAAGACGCAGGAAGACGTCGTGAATGAAGTTTTGCAGCTGATAAAAGAAGGAACGAAAGTTATTTTCATAAAAGGAATGTGCGGAACGGGGAAAAGCGCGATCGCTTTGAACATTGCGAGAAAATTAGGAAAGACTTCTATTGTGGTGCCGGGGAAAAACCTGCAGAGCCAGTACAAGCGAGATTATGAAAACGAGAAATATCTTCTGAAAGACAACAAAGAGAAATTGAAAATCAGCATCATAACCGGGCGGAACAACCACGAGTGCGCATTCATAAAAACTAATGAATCCGCGATTCCCCAGATAAAGAAAGAGGTCAATTCGAGGCTGAATGACATTTTTCAATTCAGCAGAGAACAACTTGAGGACCAGAAAAAGAAAGACCGGTCCGCGGACAATTGGGAACTTCCGTGCAAGATAGACATCAAGGAAAAGAATTTCAGGAAGATAAAAGAATATTTGAGACAGAACAGGCATATCAATCCCGCGAACATTTTGGACATAAAAGACGTTAAGCGCCTGCCTTTGGCGAGCGTCTGTCCTTATTGGAGCCCGGTTCTTCCGGAAGTCTTCGAGCCGAAAAACCTCGACCATGGAAAAACAAGAAGTTACATCGGACTCGGCGGCATGAAGTTCATAATTTATCAAAGGAAACCAGGATGCAGCTTTTACGAACAGTTCAATTCTTACCTCGATTCGGACGTCATAGTTTTCAATTCTCTGAAATACAAGCTCGAATCCGCGCTCGGCAGGAAACCGCAGACAGAAGCGGAAATCATAGACGAGTGCGACGAGTTTCTCGATAGTTTCACGAACGAGAGAAACATAAATCTCGACAGAATGCAAAACTCGCTGATTCAGTTTCTGGGAATGAAAGACACGCATCATGAGATTGTTGAAGAGTTGAGCAAGATAATAAGCTACGCGAAAGCCAATAGGGATGTCGCGAATTCGGTTTCAGAAAGAACTGTGCTCCCGATAAAGAAGACGGGAATTTACGACATTATCAGAATTTTCAACGGCGAGAAAGAATTCTCGGACGAAATCGACGAGGAAAGCTATCTGTTCGAGGTGAGAGAAACGGCAAAGATGTTCGAGGATTTCCTGAACGAAACTTACGTCGCGTTTTCCAAGAAAGAGAACAACCTTATCGCTACAGCCGTAACGACTGACCTCTCCAAGAAATTTCAGGAAATGGTGAAGAAAAATAAAATAATAATTCTCATGTCAGGGACGCTTCATTCGGAGATCATCCTGAAAGACATTTTCGGTCTGGACGATTTCAAAATCATAGATGCGGAAACGGAGCAACCCGGCGCTGTCGATATCGTGAAGACCGGAAAAGAATTCGACTGCAAGTACGAAAACCTCAAAAATCGCAGGGAAGACTACCTTAAAGCGCTGGATGAATGCGTGAAAGTTGCAAAGAAACCGGCGCTGGTTCACATCAGCGCATTTTCGGACTTGCCGAATGAATACGAAATAGACAGATACAATTTGAAAAATCTTATGAGCCGCGACGGGCTTCGGGACAAGCAGAAAGAAGACAAAAACGGCCGGGACATCGAACATTTCAAAGACGGAAAAACCAACATTCTTTTCACGACGCGCTGCGCGCGCGGAGTCGACTTTCCGGGCGAGCAATGCAATAGCATCGTTTTCACGAAGTATCCGAATCCGAGTCCGGAAGAGCCGTTCTGGAAAATACTTCGGCTGACAAATCCCGACCAATATTGGGAATTCTACAGAGACAAATCCAAAAGAGAATTGCTGCAGAAAGTTTACCGCGGCCTGCGCTTCAAGGAGGACCACGTTTATTTGTTGAGCCCCGATGTAAGAGTGTTGAGGGAATTTGAGAAATAGGCCTCTGAGAGGTTAGTTTTTTCAATTGCCAATATCGATTGAAAAAATCCCATGCAGAACCATAAACCTTGGAATCGTAAGGAAAATTGATGAATGTCAAATCGTCATATTTTAATCTAATGACAAGATCGTCGTATCCGCTAGGGTCTTCTATCCAGTCGCGAGATATCTCTATCGGAAATCGGTTATATCTTGAATCACGCTTTAGCCATTCAATTAAAGTGTCTTCTGATGTTAATTCTTCTGCCATTTCATAAAAATCGCCGTCACCAGGAATCGGCTTCGCGAACAAGTCGCTCGCTGCTTTCGGTCGCGCTGCGCTTGCTGCGAAACCAAACCAACGGTTCGATTTAAACGCCGTCACCAGGAATCGAACCTGGATGCCGTAAAGGCCCTGGGCTCAAACCAGGTGGAATACCATTCTCCGCATGAC
>JBJKQQ010000055.1:0-24891 GCA_046705325.1 Candidatus Pacearchaeota archaeon
GTATTTTACAGTTGCAGGAATGCTCAAACTCCATCCGTTTTTCAGAACTCTTTCGACAAGTTTCATGCTCCCGGAAAAGCAGTGCATCACGATTTTCCCGTAATCGAAGTCCTGCAAGAACTCGATAGTTTCTTTCTCTGCATCGCGCGAGTGAATAAATATCGGTTTTCCAAGTTCGCGGGCGAGTTCAACAAACATTCCAAGAATTTCTTTTTGCTTCTCGAAACTTTTCAAATCCTTAACTGTATGCAAGTCCAGTCCGACTTCGCCGATCCCCAAAATCTTATTTTTGTTTTCGCGAATGAAGGTTATTTCATCATCAATCGCAGAGTCGGACATCTTCAAACCATCCAGAGGATAAATTCCCAAACAGGCCTCAACGACTGAAGGATATTTTTCTTTCAAATCAAGAGCCTCCACATTTGTCTTAGAATCAACGCCGCAAGTCACGATTCTGACTTCTTTTTCTCGACACTCTTTCACGATTTGAGAAATATTTTTGCAAAGGTCTAGATGGCAATGGATGTCTGTAAATTTCATTTTTTCAATATTCGGGATATCTCTTCTTTTATTGCGGATTGCATAGCTTCATTGCTAATTTGAAATCCTTTTAATATTGCAAACCCGATAAGGAATATAATTCCGGTTATCCAAGCCCAACTTTGACCAGATACAATTCCAGAAGTAAAAAGTCCAACTCCAAATCCAAACAAAACTTCTGCTATTGTAATTTTATACTTAAACAAAAATCTTTGATAATGTATTTCTTTTAATCCCATATTATAAAAATGGGCGCGGAGGGAATCGAACCCCCTTCTGCTGCTCTCTCTGCAAGTCGCGTTGAACCTAAAGTCACAGTCCGATTGCGCTGGAGACAGCCATACTGCCAGTGTACTACGCACCCTTAAACTTTCAAGTATCATGGCATTTTTAACTCTTCCGCAGAAACCTTTAACTAACCATTTCCCTTATCTGAAACATGAAACAAGTCCTCCTTGATACAAACTTCATCGTGACCTGCGTCCGGCAAAAAATAGATTTCCTGGACCAAATCGAAAATCTCGGCATTGAAATTTTGGTTCCGGAACAGGTTATGAAAGAAATCGAAAAACTTTCAAAAGCGTCAGGCAAAAGCCTCAAACTCCGCGATCAGGCGGAACTCTCGCTAAGGATCTTAAAAGCCAGTCAGGACAGTTTCAAAAAAATAAAACTGCCTTCAAGGAACGTCGACAACGGAATAAAAAAATTCGCGGATCAAAATCCAACGACGATCATCGCAACTCTGGATAGAGAATTAAAAAAAAGGACAGCCAATCAAAAATTAGTAATTAGAGACAAAAAGAAGCTGGAAGTTGTTTAGTCCGGAACATACCTTGCATCATTGGCTTCTTCAAGTTTTTCTATGAGTTCTTCGACCTTGCCTTCGAACTTCCCGCTGTTTGCAAGCCTGCAATCTACGAATCTTATTTTTCCAAACCATGTTGAACAAGGAAACCTGAAAACTTCTCTCGACATGATTTCGTAAACCCCGTTCCCCGCGCTGCAGAGATAGATTGTGTCATCAGGGCGCGGCTCTTCTTCGGGCATTTTCATGATTAATCTGTCATAGACCTTCATCATATAATAGAGTAATTTATCCTTAATAATCATTTCTAATCAAACAAATAATAAGCTTTAAAAACCGAAAATGCTAAACTTTTCTAATGTTCTATATAACGGAAGTCGAGGATTACATCAGAGTGGAGCCAAAATTGTTCGGCCTGCCTACTAAGGAAGCCGTCGAAAATCAGCTTAAGGAAACTTACAAAGATTTTTATGAAAGAGACCTTGGAAAAGCCGTGACTGTTATCGAAGTTCTCGACATCGGCGACGGAGTCATAATCCCCGGCGATGGGGCTGTATACTACAATACAAGATTCAAGATTCTCGTATGGAAGCCCGAACTTCAAGAACTCGTTCTCGGTGAAGTCTCTGAAATCGCAAACTTCGGCGCATTTATGGACCTCGGCATGATGCGCGGAATGATCCACATCTCGCAAACGATGAATGACTTCGTAAGCTTTTCGAAAACCAACACTCTCGTCGGAAAAGCGTCGAAAAGAGTTTTGAAAGACGGCGACCTTTGCCTTGCCCGTATAGTAGCTATAAGCCACAAAGGCGGATCTCCAAAAATTGGCCTCACTATGAGACAGCCCGGACTCGGAAAACTTGAGTTGATAAAAGAAGACAAACTTCAAAAAGAAAAAGAAGCCAAGAAAGCCGCAAAAGCCGCCGAAGGCGGAGAAAAAGGAAAATCCAAGGGAGGCAAGAAATAATGGCGCCTTATGTAAATCTTGAACCCCAATATGAAGTTACTGCGAAAACAACTGTAGGCGGTCTTGAGATCTTGGACAAAGTTTATGTTGAAAGAGATGGAAAAAGAATGGGATTCAGGGGAATGGAAAGCAAGATGCCTTTTATCAGTCAAGCATTGGACGAGTTTATTCGCGTGGAATTCGATGACCTTGCACCGACGGGGGAACCCATAACATTGAGCATATCAGAATCTAAATTATTAAAGAGATTTTTCCAATAAAATGGCAAAACAAAAAGCATGCAGGATCTGCCGAAGGATTTATGAAGGCGACAAGTGCCCTAATTGCGGTTCAAAAGAATCTTCTGATTCGTTCAAGGGCAGGATTGAAGTGACGAATCCGGAAAAGTCTGAAATCGCGCAGAAGATCGGAATTAAATCGAAAGGCAACTTCGCGATAAAAATCTAAAATGGAAACAGCAATAGAAAAACACAATCCTCTTTTCGGAAGAAGGGAAATCAGAATGAAGATAGAGCAGCCGGTCCCGCCGAAGAAGGAAGACGCGGCGAAAATGGTGGCTGAAAAATTTTCGGCGCCCGAAGAAACGGTCCACATAGAAAAGATTGAAGAAAAATTCGGGACGGAAAGTTTCATAATCGTTGCGGACATTTATTCTTCAAAAGAAGAAAAAGACCGGATCAATACAATCAACAAAAAACCGAAGAAGGGGGCTAAGAAATAATGGGAAAAAAGAAAAAAATAGTAAAGAAGGGCAAGAAACCTCATAAGAACAAGCCGACGAGCAAGAAATTTTCAAAGTACACTCTTGAAGGAGATAAAGTAAAGCACGCGCAGTTCTGCCCAAGATGCGGTCCCGGAGTTTTCCTCATGGATTCGAAGGACAGATTGTATTGCGGAAAGTGCCATTACGCGGAATTCAAATCCCGCGCGGCGAAGCCGGTTGAAGCGGCGCCGGCAAAATAATTTAGAGAAGAATATCTTTGATAAAGTCTAAAACTTCTTTCGGATAAAATTCTTTTTCCCTCAACTCTTCGTAACCCATCCACGTCAATCCAACAACATGACCTCTTTTTGAAGGGTCATTTAGATGAGTTTCTTTGTTTCTTGATTTAATCTTACCCAAATAAATAACTTCAAGAACATCTTTATCTTTGGTTTTATCAATATAATCTGTAACTTTTACTAATTTTAAAATTTGGATATCCAAATCTGTTTCTTCCTTGACTTCCCGGATTGCCGCATTTTCTACTGCTTCGAAATCTTCAACTTTTCCGCCAGGCAAAAGATAAGTCTCTCTTCCCGAAGAATATCTGCTTTTAGCTACTAAAATCTTGTTACCTCTCGGGATAATTACAGACGCTCTTATTGTTTTACTCATCTCAATGCAAGGAGTTTTAACTTTATATTTTTATTGTGAATATTTAGAATCATAATGCGTGGGAGCTAACCTCAAAGCCTAAATTAAATTGTTAACAAAGGCAAGACTAACTTGCTCCACGACTTTTTTGAAAATTAATCTGAAAAGTTAATGATAAAATGAAAAGAGCATAAACCCTGGGAGATTCTTCAAGCCAACCAAAAAGTAGACTTGAAGCCTCTCCTGGGGAAAAAGAGGTGATAAAATGTAAAGGAGTATTTCCTATATAAACCTTTCGGTTTGTTACCTCTTAATAATGACAAGGGATTTTCTTTCAAGAGTAGTGATTTGTCCCTTTTCCGGAAACAAACTTAGGCACCATGGCAGCAAGCGTTAAGGCCTGCTCGCCATTTTGTCGACGCATATTTCAAATCAAGCAGTTTTATAAATTCTCCTTTTCTCTTTAGCCAATGAAAGAGGCTGAACCGCAAAACCATAATGATTCTGAGATCTCCCAACATGAACAACATCGAACCAATCAAGAGCAAATTCATGATATTCTTTTCTCAAGAGAAATAAGCTGGCAGGAAATCATTTACGATCTAATCAACACCGAACAGCTCGACCCATGGGACATCGATATCGGAATCCTCACAAACAGATATCTGGAAAAGATCCGCCAGCTCGAAGAAGAGGACTTCTTCGTTTCCAGCAAAGTTTTGCTCGCAGCGGCTTTCCTGCTTCGCATCAAGTCAGAGCTTTTGCTCAGCAAATATCTAAAGAGCATCGACGAAATTCTCTTTGGCAATAAACCCGACGAAAAAATCATAAGGCAGATAGACTGGAGTGAAGTTGACATAGATGAAATCCCGGAACTCGTTCCAAAGTCTCCGCTTCCAAGGTTCAAGCGTGTCACATTGCAGGAACTTATAGAATCGCTTGGAAAAGCCATCGTGACCGAAAACAGGAGGATCAGGAAAGAAATCGTGAACAGCAATGCTCTCCGAGAAACTGCCATCTCGCTGCCCAAAAGAAAATACAATCCACAGAGCAAGTCAAAAGAAATTTACAACAAGCTCATAGACTTCATAAAAAACAACGCCGCAGATAAGATAACCTTCTCCGAGTTGGCGGGTATGGAAAAAGAAGAAAGAATTATCTACTTTTTCACGCTCCTTATCATGGAGTCGCAGCAAAAAGTCTGGCTCGAGCAAAACAACCACTTCGACGAAATCTATGTCTGGCCGAGGAAAAATTACTTCAGGCTTCATCCGGATCTTTTCATGGATCTCATAGAAGAATACGGCAAAGCTATCGAAGAAGAAATTATAGAACAGCAGGAATCCCAAGAAGAAGCTGAAGAAAATGAAAAAGTTCTTAGCGAGTTAAGTGAAGAAGGGGAAGATTAATCTGTTTCAGAAAATAATGGAGCTAATCTATTCGTAACTAACTCTTGAGATCCTCCATACTCCCAGTTTTCAAGTGAGTCTTTAGTCTTCTTAATTTCCATGGCATTCCAATCGCCCAACGAGATCTTTTTCCATCTGGGATCTTGGCTGACAAGATCATAAATCCTACTGCGAAGTCTTGAAGGAACGCCAATCTCATCGTGCCATGCAGTTTGTTCGTCTATAAAAGAAGGAACTTCCTTAGCCCGACCTTTTTTATAAAATGGCCATCCGAGGAGGAAAGAAGACTTTTCAGCATCTAGACTTGAGGAGTAAACAGCAAAGTTCTTTCCGAGAAGATAATCTAATGTAAACTCTATAAACGCATTTGGTCTAGTGCCATCCATATCTGTTCTTAGTCTGGGATTTCTGACTCCTTGCTTAAGTTCTTCCATGAACTTTTGAACTGCTTCAAGCTTAGCCGAGTTCATCTCCATAGGAAAGTCTCCGTCCATCATGTATAAGTCATAATCCTCCTTCGAAACTAATCTCTCTCCAGATTTATAATCATAAGCAAAGATAGTATGTTCCAGAAGTCTGGCTCGGGATATTTGTCCATTAGATAGGTTCTCTATATACTCCACTGCTTCAATATCAGGATGATCATCCAGCCAGAATATCCTCGGACTTTTCATATAATTAACTGGAAATGCATTTTAAAAGAATTTATGTTTTTCAAAATATATCCCCCCTATCTTCCAACAAAAGCATTATAAATTTCCAAATCATCTAAATATATGCATAAAAAGACAATAAGAACAGTAAGTTTGATTCTGTTTCTAACCGGCTTAGCCACCGCGTTGACTTCTGCAACTTTGTTGTTCCTGGGACTTATTCAATCATCTTTAAGCGTCGTCTTAGGCATTATCGGAATCGGCCTTATCGCGACGTCAAATTTTAGGCTGTTGAAATAAAAATTTGATATTTAGAATTCCATTGCATAATGAGTCAAGATTCTTAATAATCTTGAGAATAAGAAGATTAACTCTAAGATTATGCAGAAACACCCTTTGGAAGATAACTCGTTATTCTCTTAATAATCACCGGAAGGTCTTCCCCTTTGCTGATACATTCATTTGCACCGGCATCTCTCGCCTGTTTTTCTATCTGGCTCATTCTTCCGCTGAGAATTATGATCGGAATTTGTGTATTAAACTTTCTTATTCTTGAGGTTGCTTCAACACCCGTTATTCCACCCATATTATAATCAGAAACCGCCAAGTCATAGCTTCCGGTCCTTACTTTTTCTACAAGATCCTCGCCACTTGAAACTGTATAAATCTCGGAATTTTCTATTTTTCTCTGAAAGTACCTTTGGTATGAAGCTCTTAAGTCCTCATCATCTTCGGCAAAGATAATTTTCCTTGGCATGTTTTTGACAGAAACTAAGCATTTTTAAAAATTTATGTCCTTCACGATATAAACCATTTTCCTCCGCCGCAATCCCCGACCGCCACCCCTTTGATAACGTAATCCGCAGCGTTCTAGAGTTACAATTTCCTTTCCGGTTCTTTATTATTAATTCTAAACCAATCTGCGAACGAAGTGAGCAGGAAATTTTAGTTTTCTTTTACAGTGTAGTTTTTTAGAGTTTTCTACCAGCGTAGTTTCTTTTTCAAAAGAAACCCGTTTCTAAAAGAAAAACCCAGCGAGCAGCAAGCATTAAAAACAAATTCCTCCTTATCAAATCATGAAACTCGCAGCACTTTTCTCCGGAGGAAAAGATTCAACTCTCGCAGCTTACATGGCAAAACAAGCAGGCCACGAACTCGTTTGTCTTATCTCAATCAGTTCAGCAAATCCTCACAGCTTCATGTTCCACACGCCGTCAATCTCCGCAACAGAACAGCAAGCCAAAGCAATGAAACTCCCGATTATAATTCAGCAAACAAAAGGCAAAAAAGAAGCCGAGCTCCGCGACCTGGAAGCGGCAATCAACCAAGCCATAAAGCAATACAAAATCGATGGCATCGTCACAGGCGCGGTGGAAAGCGTTTACCAAGCCACCCGCATCCAAGACATCTGCAACAAACTCAACCTTGAAGTTTTCAATCCCCTCTGGCAAAAACCCCAACTTAAATTATTAAACGATTTAATCAAAAATAAGTTTAAAGTCATCGTCACCGGCATCGCAGCTTATCCTCTCGACATGAAATGGTTGGGAAGAACAATAGACAAGAAGTTCATCAGCGAAATGTCAGCTCTTCAACAAAAATACAAAATCAATCCAGCAGGCGAAGGCGGAGAGTTTGAATCCTTCATCCTTGACTGTCCGCTTTTCAAGAAACCTCTGAAAGTAAAAAGTTTCAAAGATGTCAAGGAAGGTGAGAATGCGGGGAGGCGGGAAGTGGAGGTAGAATAAAAAGAAAAAGGGGCCGAAAGTCTTAAATACCACTTAATACAATTATATATTATATGGTAAAAATACTGACTTCAAAAGAAAAAGAAATAATAAAGAAAAAGCTTAGCGGGGTAAGGCTGAGTCAAAACGAATCGAATATCCTAAGCAAATCGATCAGGCCAAAGCTGAAAGAGGCGGAAAAGCTGAATCCCAGAGTGATTCTGAATAAGATAGAATATCGCCAGAAAGCGAAGCCGCTCGAAGAAAAAATAAAAAAGATAATTCTTGACATTCTGCCAAAAACTGATTCCATTATCCTGTGCGGCTCGGCGATTCAGAGCAATTACGGAGAATACAACGACATTGATATAATAATCGTAACGAAAACAATTCTGGAGAAAAAGACAAAAGAAAATGCGATAAGAAAACTCGAGGAGCAGGGAAAAATCCAGGGACTAAATCTCGATGTTCAAATCTATTCGAAAAAATCTATAATTGAACAATATCCGAAAAACCCTTCTTTAATCTATCAATTGAAAGATTCGAAAGCGATTTACGGAAAGTTGAAAACCCCAAAGAAAATATCAATCTCTCCTCTTGATCTGAGAATGAAGCTGGACTGGAGTGAAGCAGATAGCGACTCCGATTCAGAGGAAATCTATTACGCAATAAGAAACGCGCTGCTGGTCTCGCTGCTCATGGAGAAAAAAGTTGACAATAACAAACTGAAAACCAGCCTCGCAGCCGCAATAGGAAAGAATCTCTCGGAAAAATTGAAAACTAACACCGCATCGAAAATAGAGAAAAAGCTCGCTCTCGCTTATCTGAAACTTCTTATCCAGAACCTTGAAACAGAACTGAAAAATGCTAAATGGGAAAAAATAGAGTTAGAGAATCTTTGATAAAGCAGATAGCCAACACGGTTGTTCATGAAGTTCTCAGGCTTAACACAAGAAAAAAAGAATCCGGAAAATTCATAGAGTCGGAAATCATAGAATATCGGGGCCAAAGCGGCAAGGCTTATCTCGAATACAACTGGAACAAAGAAGATCTGATTTACATCAAAGCCAAAGCTCTGAAAAAGATCAAAGAAAAGTTGGATTCAAAATATCCCGATATATCTTACAAGGCTGAAGATGCTGAGAGGTTTCTGAAAGAAGAAATAAACGACCTAATCCAAAAGAATAAATGAAAATCTCTGATCTCCCAGACTCTTCAAAACCCCGCGAAAGATTTTGGTTTATGGATAATTTTATTCTGTAAAGATAAGAGTTTCAAAGATAAATTTTAATTCTTTTCAAGATAAGCTTCTTCTTTCCTAAGGTTGCAATAAAGCGCATAATTTCTTTCTTTTATAAAATCCAATCCAATTATGACTGGCATGGCTTGATCGGCTTCTTCAACTTTCCTTGAAGTGGGCTTTATCACCAAACAGGGAAAATCCTCTGAGATCTCTTTCTTGTTGTCTCCAACAAATTTAAGGTTGATATGATTGTAATAATATCCAATATATTTATTTCCAATAAGGCCAATTGGCTGTTCGTATCTCTGCAAATTGCGTATTGGTATTTGCAATTGTTTGGCAACGTCCCATGGAAGAATCGTTCTTTCCGAACCAGTATCCACAATAAAAT
This sequence comes from Candidatus Pacearchaeota archaeon, assembly GCA_046705325.1. Lineage (GTDB taxonomy): Archaea > Nanobdellota > Nanobdellia > Pacearchaeales > GW2011-AR1 > JAKLIN01. Next base: position 9,096 of record JBJKQQ010000055.1, read on the forward strand.
CTTTCAGAACTCCTCCGGGAATCTTTGTGCTAGTTACTATGATTGTATTCCCCAAATAATTCCTGGGAGAAAGGGGCAAGAGAAGGTTTATCTTCATTTTAGAAGATTAGAACAGCTTCTTTTGGAAAAATCTTTTTTATAAGAATCTCGTTGCTATTCAACCCCATTTTTCCGAGTTTCTCTGTTACCTGACTCAATTTATCTCCGCTTGCGACTATTTTTTTATTGAGTATGGCCACAATTTTATTTCTGAAGTTCTTCTCCACTTCCAGATAATTCTGGTTAAGCCATTTCAAGTCTTCGGAAGATCTAAGTAGAATCTGGATATTATCCATAAAATACACACACATTTTTTGTTTAAAAAATGTTCTATTGTTTACATGCTGTTTAATGATATGGAAAGAGAAATAGTTAAATATCGATATTTCCTGTGGGATTCATGCTAAGCAAGGAAGAAGCCAAAGAGAAGATCGGGCATATCGTGAAAGAATTCTCTGAAATTCCGAAATCCCAGCTGGATGGCATGAAGGAAGACCAGATCAAATGGCTTTTTATCGAGCCCTTGATGGCAGCGTTGGGCTGGGGCGGAAAAGATGTCGTGGGGTTTGGAGATTAAGTCAGATTGAATATATTTTGAGGAGCAATAATTCTTAAAAAGAAATTTGATATTAACTTTCTATGGATAATGCAGAGATCTCTTCTCTTTTTGTATAGTTTTTGAAAGAGTCTTATCCCAAGAAGACTAATCAAATTTGTGAAGAGAAAAGCAAAAAATTTGGAGGGTTTTGGGATAATCGCATAATGCAAAAAACTTCTCCAGAATTGAATGATGAAGAAATAGATGATATAGTAAGGATTCTTGATAAAAATGCAAAAGGTAATACCAAAGTAGATATTGCGGTTGCAAGGGCTATGATTCCTCAGGGAGCATGGCGCAGACTGTTTAGGGAATTAAGACAAAATAATGATCTTAAAGAGGTAATAAATAATATTCTGAATGAGAAAGATCAAGATAGATTAATTGAGGAGATAGATAGACTCTATAGAATAAACGAATCAAAAAATAATTATTTAACTGGCAAAAGCGCAAATGCTATAGACATTTTATTATTTGTATACAATCCTCTGAGATTCATATCAGTTATTTCTTTAAATGACCGTCAAAGAATTGTAGAATATTTTGGATTTGAGGGTCTCAATTTTGAGGAAGACCCCCAAGGGAAAAAAGTGGTTTTGTCAAATCAGATTATTCTTGACAATTTTAAAAAAATTTTAGTGAGGGGGTTCTCCCCGAGAGTTTTATCCAATTTTCTTTATCTGAAACTTAAAGATTATTGGAAGAGATCACCAGAAGAGAATGAAGACGAGATTGAAGAAACCGAAATTTCTGAGGAAGTAGTAGGTCAGTTTGAAGAAAGAATTTATCAGAAATTAATACACCGAAATTTTAAATTAATATTTCCTGATTTGGATTATTATGACTCTGAGTCTCAAAATGATAAGGAAGGACATTATACTACTGAAGCAGGGATCATGGATTTTTTGTGTAAAGACTCTGAGGGAAACTTTGTAGTGATAGAATTAAAAAAAGAGGCTCGTGATAAAACGATTGGCCAAATCTGTAGGTATATGGGTTGGGTAAAAGAGAATTTATGCACAGAAAAACAAAAGGTTAAGGGAGTTATAATCAGCGAAAAGAATGATCCAGATATTAGATATGCTATCCAGATAGCTCAAGACATAGTTTTCAAAAGGATGAAGTTAGATGTAAAGATTGATAAGTGGTGAGCTTGGACTGACGAAGGAGAGGTTGAGAGAGGGAGAATAATAAAATTATTTTTCTATCTCTTTGATCGCTTCATTGGGCTCGATAATCTTAAAATTAATCTTTGATCCTTTTGGTGTTTTTGCCGAACTAAAAAATTTATTTCCCTCTTTCTTGAGGAAATTGTCGCTGGTAATAAAGAAATTACATCCCGACCCAATAGCAGAGGCTAAATGTAAAGAATCTGGGGCAGAGATATTTGTCTGATTGCATATATCTACCGCTACTTGCCAACCTTCATTTTTTATGATTACTATTAACTCTACAAAACCATAAGTTTCTCTGAGAATCTTTATTTGTTCTGTAATTTCATTCAGATCACTTGTATTGAGGTCTCTATCATTCCGGGTTCTTAATATTTTATTAATCTCTAATCCTTTCATAATTTTCTTTAAGAAAAAAGAATGCTCTTTCTCTATGTCCATTAGCTCCATCATAGTAAAAGCGGAAGTCACACAAGGTATCTTTTTGGTTCGTATGATTTCCATCAACCTTACGCTCTCCGGCTTTCTGTTTTTTAAGCAATCTCTGAGGATGTTTGTATCTAAATATATTTTCATTTTTTTGCCTTAAATTTTACTTGAACGGGTTTTGTCATTTTTTTATTGGCAACAAAAGAAACTCTCTTTCCAGATTGGGTTTTAAAATTAACTTTGACAGGTTTTGTCACAATCTTCCTTGCAGTAAACCTAACTATCCTTGCTTTTGCCATTTTATTTTTTCTTAAGTTTTATCTCTCCTTTCTTCGCTTCAGCTTCAAGTTCGTCGCCTTCTTTGAATCCTGCTTCTTCCAATTTTTGCTCAGGAATGTTGATTTTGAATTTGTGATAATATTTCCCATTATATTCTCTGGATTTCTCTTTTAGTATTTTCATGGATTTTGTTAGAAATAAAACTATTTAAATTTTTAGAGACCGAAAGATATATAAAGTTTAGAGACCTAAAAGTAACTATAAAAAGATACAAAATAATATAAAATAATCTCGTCTAAAATTAACATGGAACAAAAGAGGCTATTAACTATCAAAGAGGCTGCAAAATGGGCAACCGAATTTTTAGACCGGCCAGTAACTCCTTCAAATATCCAGTATCTAATCCAATATGCTAAAGTGGGGAGATCGTTAACTCGAGAAGGAACTGCTATAAATCTGGGAGAGCTTAAAGATTATTATGAAAAAAATGTTAAGGCCAAACAAGATAGTTGGAAAGAAAAATTAGGAAAAGATTTGGACTGGGGATTATCATTCTCGCATTTGAGAGAATCAGACACTACAAAGCATGTTCACAGGTTACATCCATATAAAGGAAAGTTCATTCCTCAATTAGTAGAATATTTCCTAGATAATCATATTAATACTCACAAAAAAGAAATTTATTTCGAAGAGGGGGACACAATTTTAGATCCGTTTGTTGGAAGCGGAACGACTCTAGTTCAGGCTTCAGAATTAGGAATGAATTCTATTGGAATTGATGTCTCAGATTTTAATTGCTTGATATCTAGAGTGAAAACTAAAAAGTATGATGTTGAAAAATTAGATAAAATTGCACGAGATATTTGTTTTAAGACAAGAGACTTTAGCAAGAAAGCCTTTGATGATTTCTTTGATGAACAATTGAAAGAAAAACTTGTAGATTTTAATAAAAGATATTTTCCAAATCCAGAATTCAAGAATGAAGTTTTCAGAGGAATAATATCCAACGAAAGAGATTATGGTGAAGAAAAGCTTAGACAATTCCTGAAAGAAAATGAAGAATTTTTTGAAAAGAATGGAACAAAAGATAAAACAGATTTATTTAACGAAAACGAAATGAATTCTTTCTTGAATAAGTGGTTTTCAAAAAGGGTAAGGCAGGAGTTGTTTTATTACATAAAATCTTTAGAAAAAGTGGAAGATGAAGATATAAAAAATATTTTGAGAATTATAATCAGCAGAACTGCGCGTTCTTGCAGAGCGACGCAACATTCTGATTTGGCAACTTTGACTGAACCGCAGATTGGACCTTACTATTGCAGAAAGCACAAAAAGTTATGTACGCCAATAAACTCAATAATAAAGCATTTGATAAGATACACTTATGATACAATAAAAAGAGTGAAAGAATTTTCTGAGCTTCGTAAAGAAATTCATTCAGAAGCAATACAGGGAGATTCTCGAGAAATTGATATATTCGAGGAAATAAGAAAGCAGAACTCTGAATTTTATGAACTACTGAAAAGCAAAAAGATTTCCGGGGTTTTCACCTCGCCGCCTTATGTCGGGCAAATAGATTATCATGAACAACACGCTTATTCTTATGAGCTTTTCGATATTGAAAGAAGAGATGATAAAGAGATTGGACCTTTGTATAAAGGGCAAGGTCAGAAGGCAAAAGATGAATATGTCGAAGGAATAAGCAACGTTCTCAAAAACATTAAGAGATTCATAAAAGACGATGGAGATTATTTTTTAGTTGCAAATGATAAGTATAATTTATATCCCAAGATTGCAGAAAAAAGTGGATTAAAGATTATAGAAACTTTCAAGAGACCTGTCTTGAATAGAACCGAAAGAGATAGGCAACCTTATGCTGAGATAATTTTTCATATGAAGAAAAGATCATAGATCTTCTTCCATATTTGCTTCTAAATATTCTATACCCTTTTCATTTATTTCATAAGAGTAAGGTGTATCCCCCTTCTTTGTTCTTAAAATATAGCCATGCTCCAAGTCTAACTTTCTTCCTCTCCATTGAAGTAATTGTCTCGAATAATCTAACTCTTGTGATAAATCTACCATATATAACTCCTTATTTGCATTCTTCAAGGTATTTAATATTCGTATCTCAGGTAAAGGCAAGCAAACTTTCTTGTTAATTTTATTTACTTCTTCAAGAACATCGCTTGATACAGTTTCTTCGACCACATTTCCCCCACAGCTAGGACATTTAAAATTATACATTTCCAATGCCTTCTTCTCATTTTCGTTAAATAACCTACTACAATCTGGGTTTGAACAATGGATGCTCTTTGTTCTTTTAAAAAAAGTTGTAATAACATCATTAAAATTAAAAGGTCTCTCTATGAAATATTTTCTCGGATTAGCAACGTTCAGCGGCCTTCCCCATAAAAGTTTATAACTTTTTGCTAATCCATAATTGATGCAATATATTGAAACAGTTTCCCCATCTTTGTTAGAAAGACTATTATACTTTGAAATAAAAAAATTAAGCTCCAAGGTTGTCAGATATTTCTCAAGTTGAGGATTAAAGTGAAAATGACTGGCATAAGGATTTTTATTATCATAATTAGACCCCCGGAGTTCCTTCTTGACAATCTTTTCTCGAATGGAGTCAAGTTTATTTACAATTTCTTTAATTAATTTCTTTAACTCAAGAGCTGTGACTTTCTCTTGCATTGAAACTGTAGAAATCCTAATCTCTGAGAAAAAAGAACGTATCTTTTCTTCATAATATCTCTGAGCAGCATTTTCGATATCAGACAATAAGATCTTCTTTCCATAAATAATCTTTGATTCGTAACAATACGAAAGAACATATCCGATTATCCTAGGAACATTCATAGATACTTGGAATAATTTCTCATAGTATTTACCAATATCCTGAGAATCTACATCGAAATAATCTTTTTCATTTAGCCCCCCATAAATTTCCAATCTCTTTTGAATTAATCTTCTAGTAAAATCTATTGAATTGTTTTCCATAGCGTCTCTATCAAATTTTGAATAAAGATCGTAAAAATCCAGATTAACAAAATCAATTTTTCCCGGATCTATTGCCCCCAGATAATATCTTCCAGGATATGCAGCTACCTTGAATTTAATAAATTCCTCAGAATTATTATTTAGGGGAGCAAGGATGATATTTACAAAGTTCTTTAGGGCAAAATTATCTATCTCAGAAAAATCATCTAACAAAATATAGAGATGTTTAATCCCAATTATTTCAAGTATAGATTTTATTTTTTGGATTAAATCACTAATTTGAAATACTTTGATAAAAACTTTTGAAAATTCTTTGGCTAAATGTTTTTCAGATATGTTAGATAGGTCAATTTTCCCCCCAATATTTCCCCCCATTATAGAAGCATTAACTCCTATTGAGCCTTCTATTCCTTTTTCTTCTTTTTTAGAGTCTATAGAATTTAGTTTATATAATACCTCTTCTATAAGAGGTAATTCAATTTGTTTCAAGGTCTCATTATCCTCTATGTTTTGAAGGAGCTCTTCCAAAAGTTCTTTTACAGACTCTTCTTTATTCACACCTAATGAGTGTCTTATCTTATCTATAAATGAACTTGTTTTAGATGAAAGGTATTTTATCAAGCTCAGTAATATACTCTGAATGAAGTTGCGCTCTAAAAGATATTTATGCAAAATGTCCGCAGGAATTTTATCTTTTAGATAGCTTAATTCGTTTAATGATCTCTGGGACTCACTATAGATGGTGTAAACATCTAGATAACAAGACATCATATCTTTCTTCTTCTCGATCTCTTTTTCAATGCGTAAGAAAATGGTTGATTTTCCGGTTCCCTTTCTCCCAATTAAAAGGGTTGTATTATCCAATAAACATTTTTTTAGAACGTAATCTTCAGGTAGCAAATCTGTATAGATCTTCTCTAGAATATCTTCTCCCTCCCTCTCTAATTCTGCTCTCCTATATTTTTTTAATGATTCAATAGCCTGAAAAAATTTATCTTTATCCATATTAGATTTTTATCTTTTCTTTAGCAACTTCTCTAATCTTTTCCTGAATTTTATCCTTAAACTCTTTTCCGACTTCATCAAAAATTTCTAATAGTTCTTCATAAGTTCCGGAACCTCCCAAAAAATCCCAATACTCTTCTGCAATTAAAAATTCTGTTTTGTGCTCAACAACTCCTTGTTCTGTAAATCTTGAATATGGTTCCGGATGATAGGGATTATATGGAAAAGCCAAAATCGCGTTTATTGGTTTTTGTTTCCTTGCAACCCATTCTAATAATTTTTGTTTTGATTTTGTGAACACGTCTATATTTGGTTTAACTGTTTTAATCTCAAAATAATATTCTTTTCCATCCCTTTTCATATAGAAATCTGCGGTCTTATTCTCTTTCTGATTTTTTCCATTTGAAGTATCCGCTCGCAAAACCTCTTCTACTTCTTGCTTTCGGTTTACTTTTCTTTCCCCGTTTCTCAATTCATTTACAATCTTGCTTATCGTTTGTTTCTGTTCTGGAGACAGAGTTTCATTAAGTTTAACGCCTCTCTTTGCTTCTTCAGAATGGGGCTTAGAAATTATAACCGAAATCTGTTCGTATATTGACATTCCGAGAGTTGTGGCTATTGATTGTAAAAAAGAATATGATGCAACCTTTTCTTCGTCTTGGATTAGTCTACTTAGAAAAGGCATGGATCTAGATTCTCGCTTATATTTTGAAATCTTTTCTTTGATTGTTTTTCTTAGATATATTCTGATCTCTTCTTTTTGTTCTTTGCTTAATGCCATGAATCCAGCAAGAATTCCCAACTTAAAAACTTATCTTCAGATCTATTTTACATTCAAATCCCCAACGCCCATGTCGGTTGCTCTTTCATTTGCTCTGCAAGCGCGGCATTCTCCGTATCTATCTAAATCATCTTCGGGGACTTCTTTGCCGCATCCCTCGCACTTCACCAATTTTTCTTCTGCCATCTTTAAAGTTTGGGAATAAAGTTTTATAAAATTATTCTCTAAAAATAACATCCCAATCCTGATAAGGGTTATTTAATCTGCTAAAGTTAAGAGCGTGCAAAAATTTCAGATACTTGGACATAACATGTTTTCTTGGTAACGTGTCTTCACCAAATTTAGATTTGAACCAAGAGATAAATTCCTTTTTACCCTTTGAAGAATTACAAGATTTACAAGCCCAGACAATATTATAACTTGGCTCGGCCATCTTTCCGATTACATCTCTGGGAATTATATGATCTTCTGTTGTAGCATTTAGTTCCCCACAATAAAAACATTCATGGCCCAATTCAACAAATTTTTTCTCATCATTTAACAGGGGAGTCATATGAACCTTTCCAGATTTCAGTTCATTAAATGATCTAACTATCTGACCAAAATGCTTCTTTTCTAATTCTTTCATACTTTTTATTTTTCCTTCCTTATCTCGGATTGCTCTTGCTAAAACATATTTTGCATATTGATAAAAAATCCAATCCTCTACCGTCTTAACCCAACTTGGTGGCATATTTCTATTTGATTTTTATTTCTTTTAAAATTATCTAAACTAAGAGTTCTAATCTTCTCGAACCCTTCCCAAACCTTAAAAATCCAATCTCCCTCTTTCTTGTTGTATGGCATCCCCCGACCCCGAAAAATTCCTCTTCATTCTTCCCCCGCATCCTTCCTTCTGCTTAAACTTAATCTGTAATCTTTCTCTCTTTGGATCATCTTAGAAATATCTTCCGCTATCTCACCTTTTGTGAATTTTGACTGAAGCCGCATGAAATTTATCATGGAAATCTCATCCCAAATTCCTTTTTGCTTCATCGCCTCGATAAGCTCTTCTTTTTCTTCAGGCAAAACCATTTTGTCAAATTCCCTAATGGAACATTTTTTGTTTGAGCCGTAAACAATGTCGATTCCGAATTGTTTTGCGTAATGGATAAGCTTGTCTCTGAAATCTTCTTCCGATTTTTTAAGCTCGGAAAGTTTTGTCTTTATCTCGGAAAATTCATCCACAAGTTTCACGCCTTCATCTTTTTTGAATTCCTCGATACTTTCCAGCTTTTCCAATTCAGCCTGATGCTTGAAGCTCGGGCAGATTGACTTAAAGCCGCAATAATCGCACAACGCGGTAACATTGGTCGGAAACTCTGTCGCCGATTCAATCTCTTTGATTTTTTCAACGATATCGTTCTGCAATTTTGCGAGCTGTTCGTCCGTCCTTTCAGAAACAGCGTCTTTGTTGAAAGCCAGCATGTGCCAAATCAGCCGAACGGATTTCGCGTCTTTGAATTTGTCTTTAACCCAAATCGAGTACATCGCAAGCTGCCTGTCGGAATCCGCTTCTTCCTGATCTTTCATTCTCGAATTTGTCTTGTAATCGCAAACATAATAATTCCCCCCGCTGTCGCAGCCGAGTTTGTCGATTCGAACATGCCACTGGCTTCCGTCCGGCAGCGTCATCCTGTCCTGCGTTTCCAGTCCCAAAATCGTCATCTGCTCGAAAGGCTTCATTCTGTCGTAATAATCTGTTATGAATCTCTCGCCCATTTTCCTGTAATTCTCGGAAGTCAAATTTCCCTTGTCTGCCTTGACAATCAAAATGTCATCGGAATAATTCTTGCCCCATAAATCTCTGTAAAACTTAATCAGAACATTGAGCGCAACTCTTTTCTTGAACCTTTTTAGAACATACAAATGCTCCATTGTCTGATGAACCATGTCTCCCATGAACGCCTCGATAGTTGTCGGAATGTCCGGCTTTTCTTTGTCGATATACTGGAGCTTGTATTTGTAAGGGCATTGCTCATATGTAGATATCTTTGAGTGGGAATAAGTTGCCATGAAAAACCCACAATTCGGAACTTTTTATAGATTTTTATTTTCTCTCAATCTCCCCTCGTCTCCGCTATATTTTTCTTTCCAACCAAATCCGGGTGTCTACAAAAATTATCAATTGTAGACACCTAAAACATAAGGTTTAAATATGTAGACACCTATTATTATAATATGGATGGTTGCTGGAAGTGTGAGAAACCCGCCGGAGGTTTTCAATGAATATTGAAAAAAGAAAACAGGGAAAGAAAACAAAATATTATCTTGCTCATTCTTACCGCGAAGGAAAGAAAGTCCATAAATTCAGAAAATATCTCGGGACTGATTTGGATAAAAAAAAGCTCGAAGAGAGAAAAGGAATAGCGGAAAAACTTATCCTTGAAGAAATCCACAAATATAAAATAATCAGGGATCCTCTGGAGTTTGAAATCAGCGCTGAGCAGATAAACGAGATAAAAGAGCTGGAGTCGGAAATTCCCCTTAAAATTTCTCATTTGTCCGAGAAGAAATGGAAACTTTTTTCCGAAATATTCACCTATAATACCAATGCCATTGAGGGAAGCAAGCTAAGCCAAAAAGAAGTAAAGGGCATTCTGGAAGAGGACAAGTGGCCCGATAAATCGAAAGAGGACATCGCAGAAGCTTACGGAGTGGACGAGGCGATAAGGTTCATAAGGCAGACGAAAGAACATCTCTATGTTGAATTGATAAAAAAGATCCACAGGATAGTCTTCAAAAATTCCAAAACATTTGCGGGAAAATTCAGGAAAAAAGGCGAGGAAGTCGTGGTTACAAACAATCTTGGTTATGTTGTGCACGAAGGGGCGCCGCAAACAAGGATAAATTACTTGTTAAGGGAACTTGTGGATTGGTACGGAAAAAATAAGGCAAAATATCCCGCATTAATTCTCGGAGCCGTAGTTCATAATCAATTCGAGAACATCCACCCCTTCGCCGACGGAAACGGCAGAGTCGGCAGGCTCCTTCTGAACAATATCCTGATAAAACACGGCCTCCCGCCGCTTAACATAGATCTGGCGAGCAGAAGCGAATATTATCAAACCCTAAAAGATTATGAATTAAACAAAAACCTGAAGCCAACTATAAAATTATATCTTGAAGAATACAAAAAACTCAAAGAAAAACTTGAGAAAAGATGACTCCCCCTCATCACTTCAATCTCCCTTGAACCCTTCCCACAATTTAAAAATCCCTCTTCCTTCTTTTCTGTATTATGGTTTCCGCTGATGATGACAAATTCCTCATGATATCTCTCGACGAATCCGATTCTGAAAGTTCGTCAAAAACTAAGGCGATAGCCGAGGTCCTATCCAGCAGGACATGCAAAAAGATAATTAATTTCCTTGCATCAGCCCCCGAAGCGAGCCAAAAAGATATCTCAACTTCTCTGAAAATTCCAATGAACACCCTTGACTATAATATGAAAAAACTTCTCGAATCAGGTTTCATCCAAAAAAAGAAAAACTTCTTCTGGAGCAAAAAGGGCAAGAAAATCATCATGTACGAAGTCTCCAAAAAGTCCATTGTAATATCTCCCGGAAAGAAAACCTCTGAAAAGTTCAAGAGCTTGATCCCTGCATTCTTGATTGTCGGCGCGGGAACTTTCGCGGCATGGGCTTACCAAAGGATTATTTCAGTAAGAAACGTCGTTTATGATAACGTGCAAAAAGGCGGCGAGGCAATGCTTGCTTCGGCGCCCGCAGCTTCAAACTCTGCTCCCGTCGCAATTTCAACAACTTCAAGCTTAAGCTCAATGCTTTCAATGCCCGTATGGGGATGGTTCCTGCTTGGCGGAATTGTCGCTTTAGTTGTGGTTACAGCAGTTAATTGGAAAAAGCTGTAATTCTAATATTTTCCTTTCTTTTCATAATCTTTATGATTCTCTTCGACTTCAAGAATAATTTGAAGAATCTTCATTTCTCCGCCCGCAACGTTCGTATAAAATGCTCTCGGTGGGCGCGTGAGGTTTATCATGACTAACTTGGTAATGCCATATTAATTTTCATAGTAGTCATAGATTGGAAGTTTCTTAGATATCGGCAAACCGGTTCTTTTTTCCTTGAGAAATTCTATAGCTTTCAGGATTAAATTATAAAGCTTCTCGTTTGTCTTATTGCCTTCGCGAAGCTCGGCTTCGATTTCTGTTTTGGCCTTGAAAAGTTCGGAAGATAATTGGACTACAAACTCCTTGTCCATCAAACGCTAACAGCTCCCTGAATAAGTTCGTTTAGCTTTTTGTTATTTGGAAAAATCCAGATTATCTTGCCTTTGTCAAACATTATCTTGTTAGATCTCTCTAAATAATTGAGTATTAATTTAAATGTCTGATATTGTATCTGTCTTGGCAGGGTTCTCCACAATTCCATTCTCGTAGGATAGTCTTTCATTTCCTGGATTCTTTTCTCGACCATCATGACAGAATCCAGCCTCGGATAGTGCAATATGTTTTCCATTATATAACTTTATACAATGGCATTTTTAAGTTTTTCGGACATATGAAAAAGTTGTGAATCTAGAATCCCGTTTCCCCGACTTTCTTTAGAATTGACTTTATTTCGTTGATTGTCTTTTGCTGTTCCTTCTTGCCTGACATCCGGACAAATTTTATTATCATCTCTTTCAATCCGTCAGAATCCAGAATTCTTAATTGATAGCCGTTCGTTATAAAATAAAACCTGAAACTCTTGTATTTCAGCTCTTTTATCGCGACTCCTGCAACAGTTCCAAGCTCTTTGCCTTTTTTGGGATTGTCTTTCAAAGAATACATCAAACTGAAAATTTTCTTGGACTCGCCTTTGAATTTCTTGAAGATTTCTTCTTTCAGTTTCTCGCTTATTTCGACTTTGGCCACTTCTTTTCCGCCTCCGCTATGGCCTCCTCTATCGGAACAAAGCCTTTCTCGTTAAACAAAAAATCATTGAGCTGCCTCTGGACCGCGCTGTTGTAAAGCTTCAGCAAAATGTCCGAAAAATTCTCGCCTTTATTCCCAAATTCCTTTATCTTTTCTTTGACTTCTTTGGTGACCGCTATTGTAGTTATTTCCATTCTATAATTATTATAAGTTTTATAATTTATATAATTTTCTATTATCATAAAATTTATAAAGTTGTATCAACTGATATAACTATGCAAAAGACAATAAGAAAAACTCCAACGCGCTATCCCCGATTGGACACCGTCTTAATGGTAGAACAGTTCATCAAAGATAATGATGGAGAGTACAAAAAGAAACAGCTATGGGAAAAGCTGCCAAAGCAAATGATGTACCAGACTTTCAGCATTATCTTGGATTATCTTCTTGAATCAGGAAAGATTTCCGTGGACGCGGAAGGAAAAATTGGATGGATATTCTACCCTAAAGAAGCGGAAGCACGGTTAAAGAAAGCTCATTTAATCTGGAGAAAAACTAATGATAAGAAAGCCATGTGAAGTTCAGTTTGCAGATGAAAAAGTCATGAACGCTTTTGAAAACCTTGATGACCCAAAACTAAAACAGTTCATTGGGCGCGCTCTTGAGGACATAAAGGAAAACCCTTTCTGTGGAATCCAAATTCCCAAAAAACAAATTCCAAAAGATTACATCTCAAAATTTAATGTCCATAATGTTTGGAAATATAATCTGCCTGACGCTTGGCGGTTGATTTACTCGATAAAAGGTGGCGAAGTCATAATCCTCACAATAATTCTTGAGTGGCTCGACCACAGGGAATATGAAAGAAGGTTTCATTATTGATTAACTTCAAACCTCTTCGAACTCTTAACATCTTTTATAAATAATTTATTCCTTGGTTTGTTATGAATAGTAAAATCTTGAAAGAAAACAGAAGTTTTCATTCATCCGTCTTCGCTTCGCTCATACAGATGAAAGGAGGTAAAAAATGAAAAAGGAAAACACGCCAATCGTGGTGACTTCCATAATCGCAGGTTCTGTTATCTTGATAGCATTGCTCGCTTTGTTAGTGATTTATCCTGCGGTTTCAGTGTCTCAAAACACTATGACTGTCCAGGGAACTTCCACTGTGAAGGTCTTGCCCGACAGAGTTTCTGTATATTTCAATATCCAGACCAAAGGTTCCACAAGCTCGGAAGCAAACAGTGCAAACTCTGAAGTTTACAACAAACTGCAGAACTCTTTGGTTGCTCTTGGATTCAACGAAAGCCAAATTGGAACCCAGAGTTACAACATTTATCCAAACTACGACTACAGTTCTTCAACAAGAAAGCAGAACGGTTATATTGCAACAAGATCTGTGAAGATAACCTTGTCGGCAAATGACACTTCAAAACTCGCATCGATTATTGACTCCGGGGTAAACGCAGGCGCAGGAATTTCATCTATAGATTTCGAACTTTCCACAGCTCTGCAAAATCAATACAAGGCGCAGGCAATAGAAGCGGCTTCAAAGGACGCGAAGGCAAAAGCTGACGCGGTGGCTGCAGGTTTTGGCAAGGCAACAGGAAGATTAGTATCTGTTTCAGTGGACAACTACAACTATTATCCTTGGCCTCTTTACTCAGGCTCAGGAACAGTTGCGGAAGCTTCAACTGCAAAAGCAGCAACAGCAAACATTGTTCCAACAGAACAGGACGTCACGGCAACAGTCAGCGCAATTTACAAGCTAGCATAAAATTATTTTTTATTTTTATTTTTTTGACTTTTTATTGAAGATATTTTTGATATTTTTGTTTTAAAATTGCAGTGTCTCCCTCAGTATCAAAAGCCTCTCTGTTCAGGATGCCTGAGAAATTAAGAAATTCTGAGATTAACTTTTCTCCAAATTCTTCTTTCTTCTTTTTTATGAATCCCAATTGCATCTTTTCTGTAACCTCTTTATCAGATTTTATGGTTGTCTTTAGAAAATCAAAATTCATCATTATGAAAAATCTTTTCTTGAATTCGTCATAGCCATCTAGTTTTTTGATTTTGTTTGCAATTCTAATCAGGGCAGAGATGTTTTTCTCATTATATTTATACAAATCTTCTGGAGGACTTATTATCACATTTGCTTCCATGCCTTCTTTAAGGGATCCCTGTCTTACAACGATACTTGGAATTCTGATGCAAAGCGAATTTCCCTGCCTTACTATTTTGTTCACAAAATCAAATTTCTTCATGATTACAATGTAATTACATAATATTTAAACTTTTTGTTATTCCCAAATCTTAAATACTTCTTTTGATTTGATAATTTATGATCCTAATCATAAACCCCTGCCACGATCCGCTTCTGGATTCTGAATTTGTAAAGCCAATCGAAGATATCTTGAAAAAAGAGAAGATTAAGTTTACAACTATAGGATATCATGGCTTATCTGAAAAAGACTTGGAAAAAGCTGACAAAATAATAATAACCGGAACCAGTTTGGCTGACAATGAGTTTCTTGAGTACCTCGATGATTTTTCATGGATTAAAAATTTTAGGAAACCAATCTTCGGCATCTGCGCCGGCTCGCACATCATCGGACACGCGCTCGGCTACAAACTGAAAAGAAAATACGAAATCGGGATGAAAGATATAACACTGAAAGAAGATTTCCTTGGAAAAAAGAAAGGCGAGAAACTGCAGGTTTATCATTTGCATCAATACGCAGCGCTTCCCGAAATTTTCCATAATGGAAATTTCTACGCAACGACATTCCATCCAGAAGTCAGGAATAAAAATTTAATCACGCGTTTTGCAAAACTTTGAATAAAATGGCGGAACAAAAAAAGCTGGTGAAAAAAGGCAAAAAAATCGTCGTAAACGACAAGATGCAAAAACATTACGTTTACTATCTAACCGAGCCCTCCGGGAAAAATTTCTCCAAAGATTTTAGGCCGGAGCTGACGCCGAAACAAATGCTCGCTCTTGGAGTTTTCGGCGGAGTTTACATGCGAGACTGCATCAAAGAATTTCCCAAAGATTGGTTTTCAAAAGCGAAGTTCGCGCCCAAGGGAACAAAAAAACATCTTGCGGAATTGAATTTCTTCAAAGTCAACGCCTCGTAGCCGCTAAGCGTTTGGCGTCGCAAGGGTTGGATTTACAAAGAAGATCCTCGCGGATGGTTCCAATGGTATTGCAGATATTACTTGGGAAGAAGAATTCAAGACGAAGATGCAAGGCAAATTAAACGGTGGAAAGCAATTCAAAGACACATTTCGCAAATAAAAAAGAACTGCAAAAAAGGAGATTTTTCATGCCGCCCCCGACAACGTCAGGCCGTTTTGCATTGGGCTTACGATTCGCGAAAACTTTAGCTAAATCAATTTAAGAAACTCTTCTCTTGCTATTTGAACATCTTTTTTCAATATTTTATTGAATTTTCAATACCCCGAGGTCTTGCCTCGGGGATAAAGCTATAAGCCTGTGGAACGTAGCTTTTGGATGGAAGAACTATGCAAGTCTTCGCATAAGGTTTTCAAAATAAAGTACCACT
>JBJKQQ010000056.1:0-18012 GCA_046705325.1 Candidatus Pacearchaeota archaeon
AAAGCTATAAGCCTGTGGAACGTAGCTTTTGGATGGAAGAACTATGCAAGTCTTCGCATAAGGTTTTCAAAATAAAGTACCACTTCGTGTTTTGCGTGAAGTACAGAAAAGATCTGTTTTTGCAGGAAAAATTCGTAGAGACATTTCGGAAGACCTGCAAAAATCTGGAAGATAGATATCATCTAAGATTCGAAACGATGGGTTTTGACGAAGATCATGTCCACTTCCTGTTGCAGTCAGTCATGAAGTATTTTCCGTCGCAGTTGTTCCGGCTGATAAAAAGCGTGACTGCGATACAGCTTTTTGAAGAGCATCCTGATCTGAAAAAGGAGTTTTGGGGCGGCGAGTTCTGGAGCGACGGCGGATACGCTGCCACCGTCGGAGAAGGTGCGAATGCGGATGTTATCAGAACTTACATAAGAAATCAGGGAAGGAAAACCGGGCAGCTTAAACTTGTGGATTTTGCTTAAAGATGCCGCGAGGTCTTGCCTCGCGGAGGTTCACTTTTGCAAAAATATTTAAGCTGTTTTTCTCTTTGTTTTCAATGGGTGCCGGAAGAAGCATTTTGCTTGCGTTTTTGTCGATAATCCTCGCATTGTCCCTCTTTATCTTGGGGCTTTTCTGGAGTATCCACGCCCTGCTTTATCCGCAGATTTATGAAAACGCTCTGGCGGACAACAACGCTTACAGCCTGATAAATTTCTCGCAGATTACCGGAGGCGACCTGATAAAGCTTCCTGCCGGCGGAGTCGAAGCGCTGGTCAACGGACTTCTTGAGAACTCTCTTTCATATTTGAGAGGGAATTCCAAAACGCTGAACCTCACTGTTGAAGTCAATACAGAGAAGCTTAATTCTATACTGCTTGACGGAATAAATTCGCTTCCGGTTTGCAGCCAGGGAACAGACCCTTTTGCATCAGGAGAAATACCTTCATGCGTTCCGTCCGGAACAAACAGTTCCGGGTTTCTTAATCAGATCTTGCAGAAAAACAATCTGACCTCAATTGAAAACCAAAATGTGAACCTCGCCCTCGTGCTCGGTCTGAAACAGAGCGATACTGCGAAAGCAAGAAGTTACATAACAATTTACAGATATTCATTTTACGGCCTGATGGCATTCGTCATCGCCCTCGCAGTGCTGATGTTTTTCATTTCGCCTTCCCGAACAAGATGGCAGGGAGTTGTATTCCTGATATCTGGAATCATTGTGCTGGTGTCCGTAACGGCGCTGCTGTCTTTTGCGCTGCAAAACATTCCTTCAAACCTTTGGGGAACGAACACGCTGGCGCTGATCTCGAAAGAAATCGTTAACACGCTCTCATCAAGGGTAAAGATATATTCTCTTGTCATAGGAATAATAGGAATTGTTGCGTTCATAGTTTCTTTTTTCATAAAAAAGAAGGCCGAGAAATCGGGAGAACAAATAGCATCCCAATAGTTTACTTATCTGCTGAACTGTTTTCTTCTATGGCTGACACGATATTTGCAATGAGTGAAGCCAACAATCCGAAGGCGCTTATGAATAATCCCATAAATCAAGGGCATTTATTTTAAGGAGGACTATTGCGAAATAGATGAAAATTGCGAAGTTGATTATCTGCGAGAAAATGAAAGGGAGATTCTTATGTAAATTTTCCTCAAACGCCCCGACCGAGGATCGAACCCGGGTTTCAAGCGTTCTGCACAACGTAATATTGCACGACAGGCTTGTGTTCTGCCACTAAACTATCGAGGCATTTAGTGTAAAATCTATTGTTGAGATTTATTTTTAAAGATTGCTATACTCTCTAGACTCTCCTTCAAGAGTTCTGCGCCCTTTTGTTAATGCCCTCAATTGTATCTGTCTGATTCCTTCCGGACTTTTTCCCAGCTCCTCTCCTGCGGCTCTAAGGGTCATCTTTTCTCTTCCCAGTCCAAATGTTCTAACTAAGACTTCTCTTTCTAAATCTGAAAGTTTTTCAATTACCGAATCATACAATATTTTTTCCTCAACCCCTTTGGATTGACTTGAATATTTCTCGTCTGCAAGGGTCATGCCAAGAGTAATATCCTCATTCCCGTTAACCGGATGATCCAATGACAAGTCACCTTCCCCAAGCTGAAAAGTTTCTTTTATTTTTCTGGAATCAATATGGGTAATATCAGAGATCTGTTCATAGGAGGGTTCTTTTCCATGATTTTTTTCATAATCATTTTTTACCTGCGTCAATTCCCAAAGAAGGCGTTCTTTGCGTATCGAAAGACCCCCGTTCTGTTTTGTAATGGCCGTGCTAATGTATTGCTGAATGCACCAGACAGCATAAGTCATAACCCTTCCCTTACCATATTCAAATTTATCTAATGCATGTATAAAACCAAGATTCCCTTCATTAACAAGATCTCCAAATTCAAGAGGACCCTTCCTATGAGAATATACTTTTGCAATCCTTTTTACAATTCTCTGGTTTCTTTCTAATATCTCGTTTCTGATTTGCACGTCTCCGGTTTCCTGATATCTTCGGGCGCTTTCTTCATTCCAGCCGCCTTCGTTATGCCATTCAGGATCATAATTTTTCATAAATCAAAAGAATTTTACCCCTTTAAAAGAATATATTTACTTCAGGATAACATTACTTTTCCTTCTTTATCACTGTTTTCCCGTTCATGTAAGGCCAGAGAACTTTCGGGATTTTCACGCTGCCGTCAGGCTGTTGGTTGTTTTCAAGTATCGCTATCAACGGCCTCGGAGTCGCAAGCGCAGTGTTATTGAGCGTGTGCGGCGTGACTCTCTCGCCTTTTATTCTTGTAGAAATTCCCAATTTTCTCGCCTGCGCGTCCGTGAGGTTCGAACAGCTTCCAGCCTCAATATAATCCTTCCTTCTTGGAGAATAAACTTCGAAGTCCAACTGCTCGTATTTCAAATCTCCCAAGTCTCCCGAACAAATCCTCAAGATCCTCGCGGGAATCTCCAGCTCTTTGAAAATCTCTGTCGAAATGTTTTTCATTTCCTCGAAAAATTTCTCCGAGTCCGAAGGCTTGCAAATCACTATCATTTCCACCTTGTTGAACTGGTGAGTCCTGAAAAGGCCTTTATCTTCGATGCCGTGGCTCCCGATCTCTTTTCTGAAACACATTGAATAAGAAGTGTGTTTTATCGGAAGCTGTTTTTCGTTTATTTCCCTGTCGACAAATCTTCCTATCATCGAGTGCTCCGACGTTCCGATTAACGACTTGTCGTCGTTTCCGATTTTGTAAACCATGGCTTCCTGATCGTTCAAATCAGTGACCCGATTAATGACTTCGTTGTTCAGCATAAGCGGCGTTTCAACATATCTGAAACCCTTGCTAATCATTTTGTCTATTGCGAATCTAATCAACGCCTGGTTCAGCAACGCGAGGTCGCCTTCAAGGTAATAAAATCCTGTCCCCGCCACGCGGGCTGAAGATTCGAAATCCGCAACTCCCAGCGCTTCGGAGATTTCCGCATGGCTCTTCACTTCAAAATTGAATTTCTTCGGCTTTCCAATATCTTCCTCGACGACGTTTTCCTTGTCGGACTTCCCTGCCGGAACGCGCTTCGAAATGAAATTCGGAACCTGCCCAAGAAGATAGTTCCTCTTTTCTTCAAGCCCATTCGCCTTCTTTTCGTTCTTCGCAATTTTCTCCGGAATTTCCTTCGCCTGCTTTATCAGCTCCTTCGCTTTCTTCTCGTCCTTGGACTTCTTCGCTTTGTTTATCTCTTCAGAAATCTTGTTCCGCTC
Source organism: Candidatus Pacearchaeota archaeon (assembly GCA_046705325.1). Lineage (GTDB taxonomy): Archaea > Nanobdellota > Nanobdellia > Pacearchaeales > GW2011-AR1 > JAKLIN01. Next base: position 3,741 of record JBJKQQ010000056.1, read on the forward strand.
TTTTCTCAAATTGTCGCCTTTCTGTTTTTCTTTTCTCCATTTCTCATCGGCTTCCAGAACTTGGTCCACGATAACGAGTTTCTCGTCCTGGAACTTTTTCTTTATGTTTTCCTTGACAATTTCAGGATTCTCCCTCACAATTTTTATGTCTATCATGCCAGACAAAACAAAAAGCTCTATTTAAATTTTCTTAATCACTGAAACCGAATACAACAAAAACAAGATTTTAAAAATATCCAAATCTTAGTCATGTCATGCTTGACATTAACTCCACAGTCTCTTCCATCGCAGGATCATATTCGAGTTTTGTCGGGAACCTGCCTCCTTGGGGCCAGGCATTCATGAACATTTTCCTTATTCTCGTTGTTGTTCTCCTGTATTTGCTCTTCGTCAGGGGATTTTACAGTTCGGTTTCCAAAAAGGACATACTTGGGCTTAATCTTAACCAGTACAACAAAACACAGTTGCCTTTCGCGAATCTCGTTTTCAAAAGCCTGCTCTTCTTCGTGGAATACCTCGTTATAATTCCGTTCGTGGTATTCTTTTGGTTCTCGATACTTGCGCTTTTCCTTCTTGTCCTTACCAATATCTCGACGACGAACATCCTCCTCGTAGCCGCGATCGTCGTGCTCGCGGCAAGGGTGACTTCATATTTCAAGAAGAGCGTGTCCGAAAACGTCGCGAAACTTCTGCCATTCAACTTGCTGGCGATCGCGCTTCTCACCCCCAACTTTTTCAAGTTCGATGTGATTATCGGACACTTCCAGTCGATCCCTTCGCTGCTCGGCCAGATAATAATCTATCTCGTGTTCATAATAGCATTCGAAATCCTGATGCGCGCGGTTGATTTCATAATATCCCTGTTCGACATAAGCTTCGAGGAAAAGGCGGAAAAAGAACAGGCCAAAAACACGCCTCTCGAAGCCGTCCTCCCATCTGAAAGCTCTGCAAATTCACCAGCCGCTTCAACAACTCCTGCAGTCCCTTCGGTTCCTGCCGGCGCTTCGCGCAATTCTTCAAATCAAAACGCGGCTTCTTCCGCGTCCGCTCCGAATCCGGATGAAACAACGGCATAAAGTTCGCGATAATGCCTAAGATAGAATGAAAGTCGAAGACGTGAAAATCGATTTGGAAGAATTCAAAAAGGAAAAAATGCCGAAGACATAAATTTTTGGGCGAATTACGTGAAGACTCATTCCGACGAAAATTGGAGCGCGCAGCAAAAATTCCGATTGACTCGCAATTGAAGCATGCATCTGCACCTTAACTAAAAGTTTCTTTGTTGCAGCCGTATTAAAATCTGATTTTTTCTTCCTTCATTAAATCAAACAGGAATTTAATCAGCGGCCTTAAATTTCCTTTAACCTGCGATTCTTCAAGAGCATTGTAATAAATAAATTTTCTGTCATTTGGGATATTAATCATCGGAAACCCATTTTTCCTAAGAATGAAATTCATTAAAAGTCTTCCGACTCTTCCGTTCCCGTCAATGAACGGGTGAATAGTTTCAAAAGCTGAATGGAAATATGCAGCGAATATAAGCGGATGAATCTTATTCTTATTTTTGGAATACCATGAAAGCAACGACGCCATTTCTCTTGATATCTCTCCGGGCTTTGGCGGCAGCCAGTCAACTCCCCTTATGTAAACCTGCGCAGTCCGGTATCTGCCTGTTTGCTCTTCCAGCTCTTTCTTCAAAGTGTCCTTTACCGCAATCTCATGGATTTTCAGGATAAACTTTTTTGAAATGTCTTTCTCTGAATCAAGCATGAAATCAAAAGCTTTCTTATGATTAAGAACTTCGTTTATCTCCCTCATGGACTTTCTCGGAGTTCTTCCCTCAAATAAGAGCTGGGAAGTTTCCATGAGGGTGAGGGTGTTCCCCTCTATGTTTGTTGAATTGTAAGTGAAAAGGGAAACAAAAGCTTCATACCTGTTTTTTTCAGTTGTCCTCGGTCGGCGCGCGTATTCCCTCTTTATTTTGTCGAGATCTTTGATTTCCCCTTTAGTTAGCAGGGAAGAAAGAAGCTTCAACTCACTGTCGGCGGATGTCTCTAATTCCTTAAGCTTCCCTTTATTCAGGTCAATTCCCAGATAAACTCTCTTTTTCTTTATCTTATTTCCTTCTCTGACCGATTTAACTCTGTAGAAATATTTCTTTCCGTTTTTTTCTTTTATTTCAGTGTATGCCATATAAGTTATACGTCTACATCTTTTAAATATCTTTTGTTGTTGTAGCCGTATTTGCCGCGCATTTATCAGGAAAGGAAGACTTTAGATTTTCTTTCTTTTTTTCACGACGAAGAATCCAATCGTTCCGATTCCCAAAAGAAGAAGGACTGCCATTGTAGTAAGGCCTGCGGTTGAAAACCCTGAACTAACTTCAGATTCTTCTTTTATCGGGGGAAGATTTTGAGAAGGTTGAGTCTCGCATGCAATCCTTTCTGCAGGTTTGTTATATTCAAAGCTACAATAATTTGAATCGTAACAGCTTCTTGCCATGTATCCGCCGGAACACGAACTCCAGCCGGAGCATTTCCAGTTTGGCTCGCAAGTCTGCGTTGGGCTGAAATAAACACCTTGGATAGGATTTATTTCCTGAGAATTAGTATTGTTTGTGCCGCCGTTAGTTTCGTTTGTTTGGTTTTTTGGTATTACAAAATTCAGTTCTGTTACTGAAAATCTGCTAAAAGTATAATTCCCCAAAATATTATTATCAAGATAAAAATAAATCATTCCCCCATACTCTGAATTAACAACGAGATTATAAGAACCACCTACGATTGTGCTTTCTCCGACGTTAATATCATTAATTTTTGCTGCGACAATCCCATTAGCATTTTCTCCATTTGAATAAGTAACAGTTCCATAGAAAGCATGGGGAAGCGGGATTGCGGATACAAAGTTAACCGCAAGAACGAGAGAGATTCCAAGTATCAAAAAAAATTTCTTATCCATTTTTAGACGGCTTTCTTTTTACGGCCATAACAACTCCGACAACAGCGAGCGCAAGAAAAAGGCCGACGATTGCGATTCCCCATCCTGAACTTACAAATCCGATGACTCCTCCCGTTATCGGCGCCCCGTTACTGCTTGAACTTGAAGAACTTGCCGGAGTATTTTGGTTCCCGTTGTTTCCTGACGGGGGGGTATTGCCTTGAGGAGGATTCTGGCTCGGGGTCAGAACAATTGTATTTCCAGATGAAGGCGCTCCGCCACCGCCTCCGGATGAACTGCTAGAAGGGCTAGGCGAAGGTGTTGGTGTGGGTGAGGGAGGATTGGGGTTTTTGAGAGTAGTAGTGAAATTTAATTCCGTAACATTAAAAGCCTGAAAAGGATATGAGTCAATAGGACTAACTAAACCTTGCAAATAAAAGTATATTGTTCCCCCGCTATCAGAGGTCACAACGAGATTATCATAATTTCCATTGATAACTTCAGACGTATAATTACTCCCATTAATCGCGGCAGTTATTGTTAAGTTGCCAGATATTGGTTTTCCGTCGGAATAAAAGACATTTCCATAAAAGGCGTGGGGAAGCGGACCTCCAAGGGCTAAGACAAAGTGAGCTAGAATCAAAGCAGAAAATATCAAGATTAACTCCTTTTTCATAAAATTAGATAATTGCATTCTTTAAAAGGATTATTGTGCCTCAAAGTATCTTATGAAAAAATAAAAAAGAAAGAAAAAGAAAAAATAAAATTAATTTATGGTGTATAGGAGTAATAGTCCGAAGTTGTAGTACTTGGTAAGTGTTTCATAAATATCCAATATCCCTCTTGAGAGTTCATGCTTGATACACTTGTACCTCCCATGTCCATCACACTTGACCAATAAGAATCTCCTCCAAATGTCAAACTGTGCAAAAGACTCGTCGTGCTATTTGATTGGTTACCAAAAACCCCAATTAAATTATATCCATTTGCCAACTGAACTTCAGGGGGTGTTGCAGGATTAGTTGATGAATCACTACTTCCTGTTTCTTTGTTTCCATAAAGGATATCACTATTCTTCATAAATACAAAGTATCCTCTTCCCGGAACGATGTCATTAAATCCAGTGCTTCCATACCATCCATTGTTGTAGTATTTGTATTTCCATACATTCTGTTGGGTAGTCGGGTCGTAGACATAAGCCCAGATTCTATCAAGATTGGATTTAACACCATCGAATACATCTTTGTAATCTGTGCTTGCCGGCGTAAATGGAATGGATATCAGGTTTGCTCCTTGATTGAGATTGATTACCCAATCAGGATTTTCACTTGTAACGACAATCGGAATTGAACTGTTATTGACATTACCAGCTTCATCTCTTGCAGATATAGTTATTAGGTATTTCCCCTCACTATCATAAGTATGGTTCACAAGGAGACTTGTTGTTAGATTCCTCTCCCAAATTCTCATTGAAGTACCATTACTACCATCACCAAAATCGATATGATACCATTCGACATTCCTATCATCAGTTACAGTTGCATTAACGGTCAAGTTCTGGTCGGTCTTTACATAACTATCCATAGCACCAAAAGCTATGCTTGGCGCACTTGTATCTGCTGGATTTGTTGGTCCATACCACCAAGGGTCATAATCCACATTTGCAGAAACCAAGCCCCGAATTTCAGTCTCATTGCTGGTTCCCCACCAGTTGTTTGTTGCATTTAATGCATTTGTTGTATCTAAATTCCTAACTTTAACATTATCTAAAAGATTGTTGTTAAAAGTTATCTCAGATGCATTCGCAGTTAGACCTGTACTATCGCACCAATCTGCACTGAATCCGACTGCATCACTTGGTGCAGAAACATCCGAAATAGAATTGCCTGTTACAACGACATCACTTGGAACAATTGAACTACTACATGTTGGAGTGACCTCAATTGCATGAGCCCATCCCGTAGAGGTTATCCCACTAATCTCGTTATTGATTACAGAGACGTCTTGAACTTCTCCTTGAATCATAATTCCATAGGATCCCTTGACAGTATTGTCAATATTCCTTATGATATTGTTTTTCAAAGTAATGTTATCGGAATTTGAAGAAGTTATATAAATCGCGTTTATACTTCCCGCTCCAGTTCCAGAAACATTTTCAATGGTATTTCCTTCTACAATGATATTGCTATTATCAATTCTAACAGCTGCTTTATTGTCGCTGTTGGCGTAATTCAATGGAATCGTAGGACTAATTACAAAGTTTTTCAAAACCACATTATCGGAAGTAATCATAACCTTTCCGTTTAATGTAGCACCATTTCCATCAAGAGTAACACTCTTGTTTAGGGTTATATTCTCGTTGTAAGTCCCTGGAAGAACACTAATCACATCTCCAGATGTTGCACCATTAATAGCACTCTGAATCGTTTTGACAATAGATACTGGAACTTGTTCGTCAGGACCTCCGGAAGTGTCAGAGGTATCAACAGTCCAACTATATTCACCTGCTCCACCAGTAGTGGTCATTAGGTTAAATGTCCTAGATGCTCCCTGTTTTATATTATTCTGAGATAGTGCATCATAAGTACATCCTGCGGGACCTGAAGTTTTTATCCATCCCGTAACATCTTCACAAGTTGGAGGAACTGTAAATCCGACTGGCAATTGGATTACCACATGATTTATATCATTGCCTGCCACATTTGTAACCGTAAAATTGAATTGGGTCAGGACATTCGGTTTCAGCCATCCGCTCGGAGATAACGACACCGTCGACGTATGAGTCGCGCTCACGCTTCCAATCATCACAAAAACCGACGCTAAAATCAACGCAAATAAAAACGTTTTTTTCATATTTTTAATTTAAACCTCCTTTCACCAATATCAAACCAAATTTATAATTTGGACAGCATAATTTTGGACGTTGAAGAACAGAAAAATCGCAAGAACCAGTTTTAATAACGATTCTCTGAACCATGTGCTTTACCAAGATAAACTTACTTTAAAAATTTATATGTAATTCAGAAGAATCATCTTAAAAATAAATAAATAAAATTTATAAGTTCAGTCAGAAGTCGTATCTGATCCCAGCATTGAATTCTATTCCGCCCATATTAAAGGTATTTCCTGCAGCTCCGCTTGTGGAACCCGAATAGGGAGCATATTGGTATCCTGCTTGGGCAAAAAGATTTAAGTTATCGGATACTTTTGCCTCAATGCCAACGGTGGGAGTGATGTAGAAAGTCCCTATCGAAGCGGAACCGCTTTCCGTTTGTCCTCCCGCGCTTGCTGCGACCTCTTCAGATAAACTTTTGTAACCTCCCTCGACTCCAACATAAAGTCTTGGATTCTTGGAAAGGAAAAACAGTGCCTCGCCCCCAATATCCAATTCGGAAATACGCGAAGAAGCGCTGGTTACGTCGCCTATTGTTATCGGATTGCCTGCTTTGGTGGCATAACTGATTTTAACTGCGCTTCTTCCAAAGTTTCTGGAAATTCCAAATTCGCCATTAAGATCAAACATGGCCCCATAAATTTGTTTTGTTGCATCATTAGAAGGCGCAAGAAATCCCGCGCTCCCTCCGACAAATCCCCGTACCGGATCAGCTTCAGCTTTCTGTGGCTTAGCAAGAAACATACCCCCTGCGGCTAAAATCGGAATAGCCAATAGTGCCATAGCTTTTCTCATATTATCACCTCCTTACAAAAATAGCCTCAAATTTACATTGAGACAATAATGCATGGAAAAAGCGCCAGTGGCAATTAAATCCATTAATAATGAAAGCTTTTCGGATTATTTAAAGATTTATGTAAACTGATACACTTAGTTTATCCGATTAATCCTAAAAATATCTTTCGACTCTGCTTGCGGAAACGTTCCCGAGGGATTCGAATGAAATCGTTTCAACCGTCGGCTTCTTGGTCTTGGCAGTTCTAAGGTCAACGCTGGATTGCTCCGCCAAAAACTTTGCTCTCTCGCTGTAAGTCATGCCGGCCGCTTTTTCTTCCGTCGTTTCCAGAAGATACTGCACTTTTTTGTCTATGTACATTTTTCCTCCAGTTTTATTTAATTGAATTCAATTCCCCGCCCATATTTTCAAATGCAAGAATCCAATTTACTTATTTAGGAAGTATTAAATATCTTTTGGCCAGACCCTGAAGCCGGATAAAAATACGCTAAACAGCCTGCCTCTGAATTCGGAAGCGCGCGCAGAACTGAACAACTTATTTAATGAGATAACTATTTGGTCTGCCAGAGGCGGATTTATCCCAAGAAAGATTATTCCTGAAGATTCCCTCGGCGGGAATTTCTCTTTGTTGAGAAAATGCCTGTCAAAAGTTAGAATCGTCCTTCCTTCCGATTTCGAAAACTCGAACACCTGTTTATCTGTTGATCTCGGAACGACCCTTGTTATGTCAAGGCCTTCGTCCGCAAGAACTCTTAGAATTTTAAACGGAATATTCTCGTCGGCTAAAATCTTCAGTTTAGAATGCGACGTATTTTTCATCTTCTATGGATTTGGACGCGTAAGTCAGCGCGGAAAGTATGGCTTTTCAGTCAAGCTGCGGGAAATAATCTTTTAATATTTCTTCCATGGTAATTCCCGCGCCAAGCAGATTGACGACCTGCCAGACGAGCACTCTTGTTCCCTTAAACGTCGGGGCTCCGCCGCAGATTTCATCATCGGCAACAATGCGGTCGTTTATCTCTATTCTCATATATGAACAACTTGCGGGAAATATTTAAATTTTTCTGTGCAAAATCAGTTAGCCTTCTTTTCGGAATCCTGGATTTCTTTCAGCATCTTTATGTGCTTTTCTTTTTCGTCGTTGTAAGCTCCCGCGTTCGACCTGTTGCCTTTTATCAGGCCCGCCACGAAATCGCCGCCGAGGAAGTGCGGCGTCAAAACATAGTTAGCGCCTTTTCTGTACAACTCAAGCGCCTGGTCTATCGTATGCGCGCGCATTATTATCGCAGCTTTCTGGTTTTCCTGCCTGACATGTTCCAAAAGAAGGACGTTAGTCTCGAACTCCGGAATCGTCGAGATGATTATCTTCGCTTTTTTCAGCGGCATGTCTTCCAGGAACTCGGAGTCGTAAGCGTCGCCGTAAACCGAAGGGATCCTAAACCTTCCAAGTTTCGAAATCGTGTCCGGATTGAAATCAACCACAAGGCAATTCTCGTTTATCTCTTTCAGCGCTTTCAGTATTCCGAATCCCGTCCTGTTGTATCCGAAAAGAATCGCGTGATAATCCTTGTTCAATTTCCGGTCTTTCCTGATTTTCTTTTTCTCGAATATGTTCAGCAGGTGGCTTATTCTCCTGTAGATTTTCCCGGAGTAAATCGTCATGTAAGAGGAAATCGTTATCGTTATTATCGCGGTCAACGTCACTATTGACAAAATCGTCTGGTCTATCTGCCCGAGCGAAGCCCCGAGAGCCAAAACTACTAGCGAAAATTCCGAAACCTGCCCGAGGGTGACTCCGACGAAAAGATTGTTTCTCTTTGTGTAGCCGAACATTGCTGAAAACGCCATCAGGAAAATAGGCTTGAACAAAAGCACGATAACCGAAAGTATCAGCGAAGGAATTATTATCGCGCTGATGTTCGAAATTTGCACGTTCAAACCGAGGATTATGAAAAATAGGATGAGGAAAAAATCTCTCAAAGGCCTTATCTTCGAGCCTATTTCAGTTCCGTAAGGCGAGACCGAAAGCAAAATTCCCGCAATTAGCGCTCCGATTTCTACCGAGAAGCCTATAACTCCAAACAGCGCCGCGATTCCGAAAGCCCACGTTATCGAGAAAAGGAACAAAAGTTCCTGGCTCTTCGCTATATTTTTCGTGATTCTCGGCAATATAGTGTATCCTATGAGGAACAAAACAACCACAAGGCTCAATCCCCCGAGAACGTTAGTCAGCGCGAAAGAACCAATGCCATTGTGGCCCGAAGAAGTCGATGAAATCACCATCAGCACAATCATCGCCGCGATGTCCTGGATTATCAGGATTCCGATCGAAAGTTTTCCGTAAAGCGAGTCCAGCTGGCCTTTATCTGAAATCAATTTCATCGCTATAATAGTGCTGCTGAAAGCCACCGCGATTCCAATGTAAATCGAACTGTTCAGGCCGAGATTTATCGCCCAAAACGAAATCGCGAAACCCGCCGCGAAAGTCAAAACCATCTGCCCGACGCCGATCAGAAGCGCGCTGAACCCGACTTCTTTTATCGACTTCGGATTCATGTGCAGCCCGACGATGAAAAGCAGGAAGGCGACGCCGAATTGCGAAAGCGTCTGGATGATGTCTGTGGAAGCTCCAAGTTTCACGATGAACGGGCTCAAGACGATTCCCGCGACGATGTAACCGAGAATAAGCGGCTGCTTGAACGCCTTGCTGATGTAAGAAAGCACGAAGGCCGCGGCCAACACCAACGCCAACTGCACAAAAATCTGCTCTACCATATTCACCTCTTAAACTTTTCAGGATTTTTTGGTATAAAAATGTTTAGCCGTATCTGGATTGTTTTAAATCAATCATCCCTTCATATATCCATTGAGTAAGTCCAATCATTTTCATTTCTCTTTCTGCCATGCCCATAAATCTATTCTGATCCATCTCTTCTGAAAGATACTCGCTAAGATTAATTAAATATTCTTTTGCGGCATTTTTCCATCCGGAGCGAATCCTTGAAGGGTTTGCGAATATCGTTCTTTCCCCGACTCCGGCTTGTTTGGCTAAACTAAGAAGGGCTGTTTGGTTTGATTCCGGCATGTAACTTATAATTGCTACAAGAGAGGGATTTACACCTTCAGAAACTCTTAACGGGTAGCTATCCTCAAACCAGGAACCAACTTCATCTTCAGAATCCAGAAAAATATTCTCGGATAATTCCTCGGTCTCTATTATCCTGCGATAGATTCCCGCAACAAGAGGGGAATATTTCTTACCAAAGAGTTCTATAGGATGTTCACCAAGAAGAGCTTTCAGGGCCCTTTCTGAATTGAGCGTTAAATTCTCTCTTGGGACACTTCCCTGAAGCACTTCATAAAGAGTGCCCCATCCGAACTCATGGGTTAGACAAAAACTCATTAAGTTTCAGAAATCCTATTTTATTTAAGCATTTATATCCGAAATGAAATATATCCTCTTATACAACAATTCTTTTAAGACGTTGTTATGTGTGAGGGCAATGAGCTCCAGGAATTTTTTTGGAGGCCTTGCTGCAACGGTGATCCTAGGAGCTGCCCTCTCATTTACTGCTGCTTCTAAAACAGAAATTGCGCATCCTGAACTTCCTGTTTCTGAACCGAATCATTCGTATATGAATTATGAAAAACCGGAACTCTCATTTGTAAAATTTGAAGGAGAACCCACTTTAAGATATGATTTTTCAGTAATGGACGGAAGCAACAATTATGCCCGATTAAGTTATCTTAAAATTCGTCTTAAACAGAAAGAGTTTTCCGTCAGAGGCCCGGGCGGCAAGAGATACAAGGGCCGCAATGCGGATGTGATAAAATTAGAAAGGAATAACGGGGATGAAGAATGCTTTGGGTCTCTCGGAGAAGGCGATAACATGCCTCCAAGAGATTATAATGTCCTCGTTTCCAATTTCCGCGCTCTTCTCACAAGCGAGGGAAGTCCTGCATACCTATTTTATTCGCAGCTTGAAAAGGACCCTGATTACATGAAGATATTTCATGACGTCATGGATTTTATTCATGATCAGGAAGGACTTGGCCTCTGAATCAATCTCCCATCGCAGAAACCTTTATCCGTTTGGCTTCCTCGCCCCATCCATTTTTCTCGCTTTCTATCTTCGCTTTTTCGAATTCGTCCGCGCAGCGGATTTCCAGAAGATCCGGATTCACGCCGAAGCCGAAATGGTAGAGAGTGCTCTCTCCGAGAACGTCCTCGCACCACGGACTTTTATAAATCCCCATGTAAGTGTCCGTGTGATATCTCCTCTCGCTGATCATAATCTTGACGGCTTCTTTGTAATCATCCGTGACGTCTTCTCGCGGGAAGTTTCCTTTTTTTATTCCTGCAAGGCCCCCGACACCGTAGCAAATTCCTCCGGAATTTTCCATGAATCTATATTGGCTTCATCAATATAAAGATATGTGTTGCGAAGTCAACAACAAGGTTTTTAAACTAATTTCCGAATATATTTCACATGGTAAAGGCAAGGATAAAATTGAACAGCACGGACATAGAAATGCTCAATGCTATCTGCGATTCTATTCGGGATATCGCCGACAAATCAGGCGTCGTAATCTCCGGCCCTGTGCCGTTGCCAACCAAGAGGCTGAAAGTCAATGTCAGAAAATCTCCCTGCGGAGACGGAACCGCGACTTTCGACAATTTCGAGATGCGCGTCCACAAGCGCCTCATAGATGTTCCTGCAAACGAAAAAATCCTCCACCACATTATGAGGATGAAAATCCCGAAGAACGTCAACATCAAGATCGAGATGAAGGAATAAGATTATTGATTCCTGATTTTTCCCGGTCTTAAATTCATTTATGTCCCTCACCAAATACTTTTTATACCCAATTTTTCTGCAATTTTCATGGAGTTGGAAATCATTGTAGTTCGCGATTCTCATGGAAAAATTCTTCCTATTCAGGATTCCGACTACATTTCGAGTTTAATATGCAGAGTGATAGATCTTCAAATCCCAGACGAAAACAACAGGCAGCTGATTTTAGATGAAGGAGTTTACCAAAATATTGTCTATGGAAAGGGTCCTTCTCTGCCAAGAAAATTCAGCCTTCAGGAAAGCCCGAAAATAGTCATCTCCGGGCGCAAAAAACTTAATGGAAAAAGATACAAGGTTGTTGACGATGCAGCGCGCGCATTAAGACTTAGCAGCATTTACCAAAAAGTCCTCGCAATACCTGAAGACATGGATTCTTACAGGGAGCTTCACAAAGCGGCGGACAGCATAATTGTGGTAACTCCAAAACAAGCGGATGACGGAAGCGGAAGAAAAACGCGATTCGCGAACAAAAGCCAATGGAAAGAAGTCGCATTCAATTTCGAAACTCGCCTTGATGAAGTCCAGTCGGGCGAATACAGCGATTATTTTTTGAGGGTTTACAAGAGAAGAATCTAAAACTCTAATCGGGCATAGTGTAATGATCTGCCTTTTCAATCTTTTCTCTAAGCCTATCTGCAAATTTCTGCTTCATGCCGGTTCTTGCGATGGCTTCTTCTAATCCTCCTTCCGGATTTGAAATAGCTTCCCTGATAACTTCGTATTCAGACCTTGAGAAATTGACCGCTCCAAGGATGTGGTCTTTAAATGATGCGCATGCGGCAGGCGCGACTTTCTCCGCAATTTCAAACATCTTGTTTGCATAAGCTCTTATTTCATATTGCGCATGCTTGTCCATCCTCAATTCAAGGAAATGGAAAAGGTTGTGAAGGTCCGATTGCCAGTACCATTCTGTGTATGCCGAAAGCGGAAGATTAATTCTTGCAAGTTCTCTGGCAAGACCTTCATCAACCAAACCATTGTATTCTTTGTAAGCTTCTTCTTGTCCGGTTCTTAATTTCCATTGGATATATTTTTGCATTTCTTCGGGAACAGGTTCATCTTTTCTGCCTTGCTTGTTGTCTTCGCTTTGCAGTGCAATATGTTCCCCTTCAGGAACATAAAATTCATCTCTCATCACAGAGTATCTCCCCGAAATTTCATTTAGCCTTGCAGTCCTGTGCCTAACCCATTGCCTTGCGACGAAAATCGGCATCTTCGCATGGAACGTCAAGATGACTTGCTCAAACGGAGAAGTGTGCTGGTTCCTCATCAGATAATCGATAAGCCCTTTGTCTTTCCTGTAACTTTTTGTTCCTTCCCCATAAGAAACACGCGCAGCCTGCACGACTCTCTGGTCTCCGCCAAGGTAATCAACGAGCCTTACAAATCCATGATCAAGAATTTTATATTCTCTATCCAGAATTTCTTCAGCAGCAGGCACAACTACATGTCCCATTTCAAGAAATATCTCCTGCGATTTATATAAACATATCATCTCTAAAATATATCTTGGATAATGGGAATTAATTATAAACTACAATCTGAAAAAGATATAATGAATTTAGATAATCCCAGACAAAGAGGTTTTTTCGCAGTATTTGAGGGAATTGATGGCAGTGGCGAAGACACTCAGTTAGATTGGTTGTACCGGCGAACAAAGAAGTTTAATAAATATCAGGACATTCTTGCAACCCACGAACCTTGGAGAAATGAAGAAATCCAAAGAAGATTAAGAGAAGACCAAGATGCCTATAAAGATCCTGAATTGATGGCAGATTTATTCATCGGAGACAGAATTGCTCATTCATTGATCTTAATCCGCCAAAATATATTGGCAGGAGTGGATGTTTTTGACACACGATATGCAATGTCAACCGATGCGTTTCAGTGGGCGCAAGGCGTGTCTCTTGAAGTTCTCCTTAGGAAGCAAAATGTAGAAGGAATATTAACACCTGATGTAACTTATATTCTAAAAGTCTCTAGAGAAACTGCAAAAGAAAGAATGAGAAAACGGGGAGATCCTCCTGAAAAATTCGAACGGAATCCTGAATTTATAGATCGCGTTATTGAAAATTATGATAAATTAGCTGCCATGGGTCAGGAAGATTCAAAATTATTCGGTAAAGTTTTTGTGATTGATGGGGAAAAATCTATAGAAGAAGTTTCTGATGCGATTTGGGCAGATTTCCTTCCAAGATATAAGGAGTTCAAGGGATATGACTTTAAGTGGAGATCTCTTTCAAGATTCCAAAGAGCAAACACAACGATCGATTCCACTTATCAAAAAGGGCAGAAGGAAGACCTCCAATAATCTCATCAAATATTTTATAAATTGAACATTTTTCTTAAACGAATCAAAGCCCACATCGCATAAGGGTATTGCACAGCCCTGGAAAGGCTGACCCGCAAGGGTATCCAGGTTCGAGTCCTGGTGTGGGCGATTTTCCTAAATATGCAGGACCCGAATAAATGCAGTTTAAAGAGGTAGGGAAAGTGTGTGAGAGAAAACCGTAGGTTGTCTTCATTCGGGTTCTGGTTGTGGGCGTTTTCTCTTAATCCTTGAATCCTTTTTTGACCTTGCCGGACTTTTCCTTCATTTTCTTAGCCCTGATTTCTTTTTCGTGCAGGTACATCTTTCTCCAAAAATAAATTATAATTCCAAGAACCAATGCGACAATTATTCCGCTTTTTATATTGCTCCGCGTCAGGATTATTTCGTGCAGCTTTTTGCTTCCCGTTCCAGAAGATGAAGTCCCGTTTGTTGCATTGTTCAGCGTGTGGAATATCCTG
>JBJKQQ010000057.1:0-10369 GCA_046705325.1 Candidatus Pacearchaeota archaeon
ATATTTGTAAGGTCTCCAATATATGCGCTCAACACTCGGCGGTAATTTCCTTTTAATTCAGGGTGTCTACCTATGAACTTGTAAAACTCCCCTAAATTCTGCAGCACTTTTCCAGAAGGTGCTGCACTATTTTTCCTTTCTTCTATAAAGTCTTCAGCATCCAATATCGATTGAAAATAATCTCTTACATCTTCAACAACTGCGCGGTTTTCTATAGGTTTTCCTCTTCTTAGGTCATTCAACGCTCCTGCTGTTCTGACGAGAGCGACTTTCTTTCCCCACAAGAATTCTAAACCCATAAATTTAGATGCAATCTCTTCTTTTTATAATTTTATATTCTCCAAGAATTGTTTTCAGAATATCTAGATTTTAACCAGCTCAATTTCCAAGTCTTTTTTTATCCGGTTTGTGAATTCTTCTTCTTTGTCGAGGGGGAATGTGCAGCCGGCTGCGTATTTGTGGCCGCCGAACTCGCCGCCGATTTCAGTCACGACGCGGCCGAGGATTTCGCGGACGTTTCTTCCGCTTCTCACCGTTCTTGCCGAGACCTTGACTTTTTCGTCTTCTGTGTAAGTCATTGCAATCAGGACAGTGCCTTCGGGATACAATGAAGATTTGGAAAGGATTGTAGTCACGACGCTGATTATCGCGTCGTTGATTTCAGAGCGCGCGTTTATGATGGAATAGCCGCGGCCTTTTGTCTGTTCGATGTTCTGGACAAGCTTCAGTCCAGAGATAATCATTTGCTTGTATTTCGCGTGGAGCCGTTCGATTTTTTTCTTCGAGTTTTGTTCGCCGAGGCAGTAAAGGATTGCGGAGTAAGGTTCGCCCTGCCTGCTCGCTGCGTTAATGCGGGCGGACATTTCTCTCGCGTCCTCAAGCTGGTTAAAATGTTTCACGAGGTAAATGTTTCCTATAATGTTCTCGTTATTTTTTTCCATGCGCCTCAACAAAACAGAAGTCACGAGCTTGGTCATTTCATCTTCCGAAAGTTCCATGAGGCTCTTGTATTTTCCGTCCTGCCTTTCGAATCCGATTTCCCTTAGGAACTGCATCGTCCCTTCTCTGTCGCCGGTTACGGTCGGGATGAAAGGTTCGGAACTGAATTCGAGGACGTGGTTCAGCGGTCGCGTTGAAGGATAGAGCGGAATTCCGCGCCTGATGACAATCTCCGCGTCTTTCGTGATTTCATTGTTCAGAGCGTCGAGATTTTCTATTGAATCTCCGATCATGCCTACGATTGCGAGCGAAGCCAGATCAAGATTTTCTTCGCTCAATGATTTCGCGAAAGCGTAACACATGCCTGAACTGCTTATCTCCTCTTTTTTCTCATGAAGCTGCGGGTTGGCGATGAAAATGTTTTCGAGAATTTTTTCGGGGCTCGGGACTTCATGGTGGTCGAGGATGAAAACTTTCTCTTTGAACTTTGAGATATGCTCAAGGGAGTTGGATGCGAGGTCGGAGAAAAAGGCGGTTTTGTTTTTGTCCATTCCGGAAATTATTTCTTCGGTGAGATTTTTCACAATGCGGATGCTGAATTTTCTGTCGAGCCTTTTCAGGGCTTTAACGAGAATCGCGGCCGAGGTTATGCCGTCTGTATCGAAGTGGCTGACGATTTGAATTTCTTTCTCTTTCGGGATTTTCAGAAATTCTTCAGCGACTTGATTAATTCTTTCATTTAACGATATTGAAAGCAGTTCCATCTGCACCTCCTTTGCCTGCTTAAGCTCTTGAAAAGTATGCCTTGAGCTTTCTTAGCCTTCCAAAAATTCTTTCCCTGTCTTTCAGGGCTCTTTTGTCCTGCTTATTGTTCCGGTAATGCTTTTCGAGATTCTCGAGTTTCGTCGAGACGTTTTTCAGGTCAGGATTAACATAAAGTCCTTTTTCTTTCAGGATCTTCGAGATTTTCTTTTCGTGTTCAGAAGGATGAACGTCTTCGCGCCTCAAGGCCTCGCCGATTTTTTCCGAGGTTAAACCAGTTTTTGCAAGCTCCACTACGCGGTTTTCGTATTCAGCCGCGGAAAGCTTCTTTTTTTCAGGCTTCTCCGATTTTTCAGAAACACTTTCTTCGGTTTTTGCTTCTTTCTTTGTCGATTTTTTTGGCATGGAAATTGATTGCGATTTAGTTTTTTAAATGTTGTGATGAAGGTTTTCGATTAAGGATATCTTATCTTTCCCGCCCACCGCACCCTGAATATTGGCTCGCAAGTTTAAGGAAATTCACTAAGTGAATTTGAGCATCGACGCTCGCGGATTTATGGGATTGTTAATTAAATCATAGAATCACAGTAATCTTTAAAAGATCCAAGATATTTTATTTTAAATGACAGAGGTTAAAGAACTTGAAAAGACTGCGATATTATATCTTGATAATTCTAAGTTTGCAAAGGAACTTCAGTCGAAAGTTGAAAATGTAGGATACATTGTAAAGATTGTTCTTTCCGGAAGCCCCAGCCCCGTTTTTGTTTCAGACGGGATGTTCTTGGAGGGATATGGGGATATTCAGGAAGGATTGTTAAGCAGATTCTATTCCGATTGATTTTAGACGATTAATTGAAAATCTTTTTAAAGTATATTTTGCAAAATATATTATGGGGAAGACCATAGGTATCTTGAGCCTTAAGGGAGGTGTGGGCAAGACTTCGACTGTTTTGTCGTTGGGTTCCGCGATCGCCGATGCCGGCAAGCGGGTTTTGCTCGTTGACGGGAATTTTTCCGCGCCGAATCTTGGAATTCATCTGAATGAAATCAATCCGGACGTTACCCTGCACCACGTTCTCGGGAGAGACGCGGACATAAGGGACGCAGTGCTGAACCGCGAGGATTTGAACTTCGATTTTTTGCCGTCGTCGATTTTTTATCGCGGAAAGTTCAGCCCGCTGAAGCTGAAAGACAAACTGAAGGGCCTGAAGAGAAGCTACGATTTCATAATTCTCGATTCGTCGCCTGTGCTTGACGATGAAACCCTTGCCGTTATGCTGGCTTCTGACGAGCTTTTTGTGGTTACGACACCAGATTACCCGACGTTGAGCATGACGCTGAAATCAATCAAGGATGCGAGGTCCAGGGGAATCCAAATCGACGGGCTGATTCTGAACAAGGTTTACAACAAGCCGTTCGAGCTTTCGATTTCGGAGATAGAAGACACAGCAGAGGTTCCCGTTTTGGCGGTGGTGCCTCATGATATTAACGTTGTAAAGTCCACAGCAAATTTTGTTCCGGCTTTCGTGCAAAATCCAAGATCGAAGGGAAGCGAAGAATACAGGAAGCTTGCGGGAGTAGTTACCGGAGAAAAATACCAGCCAAGTTCGGGCATCAGAAGATTTTTGAAATTTAGAACGACGCCGAACCACCAAGATGTCAACAGGGAATTGTATTATAAGAGAGTGTTCGATTAATCAGAAAAATGTGCTTCTAGTTATAATTTCCAATTCTCTTAATGCTTCTGCCTTGCCTCTATCCTTTGCTATGCTCATTAGTGCATCCTGGTCTGACATAGTTAGTTTTAACACTTCTTCTGCGAGATATTTTGCTCTCTCTTCAGGGTGGCTTGTGTCTATTCCTGCTGCCGCATAAAGCGGGCCGAGATCCATAGATCTTATTTCTCTATATCTCTGTATTTCCTCTTCTGTCCAGGGCATGTAATCTCTGTGGAGACTTTCTTTTTAAGGATTATTGTCTTGCAAGTCATAGTCCAAAATCTTTAAAACTGCAAAATCTTCAATAAGTTTACAGCCCGGTAGTCTAAAGTAACATCAAAGATGTTTCATGGAGACAACCGAGTGCGGCAATGAAGCCCGGTAGTCTAGTGGTCAAGGATACAAGGTTTTGGACCTTGTGACCCAGGTTCGAATCCTGGCCGGGCTATTTTGATATGAGTAAAATTACAATTATTGTGGGCATGCCCGGTTCGGGAAAACTTCTTACATTAAGGAACATCCTGAAACTTTTGAAGATGCATTGATATGCGATGACTACCATGACACCCCTGATAAGAGTTTTGAAGGAAGCCCTTATTACGACAAGTTAGTCGATGCGTTGAAAGAGTGCAAGGATGCAGTGATAACAGATATTATTTTTGTAAATCTGAAAAATTAAAATTTATAATTGACAGCGTCAGAGAATTGACCTCGAAATTAAAGATCGATGCTAACATAGAGGTAATCTATTTTGAAAATAATCCCGAGATTTGCAAGAGGAATGTTATCTCAAGAATGAAAAGGCCGGAGCTTGAGATTAATCTTATAGATGAACTTTTCAAAGATTACAAAATTCCTGATGGCGCTAAAACAATTCCTGTTTGGAAAAATTAATCCTATTTTCCAGATCATGAAGCGCGCTTGTATCTTCCGCGCTTTTCAACGGCAGTAAATCGCTCGAGAATTTTCTTCGCTTCCGGATTGTTCTTGGAATAACCTTGCTTTACTGAATCAAACAGAGCCCTCCATTTTTCTCCGAAGCCGGCTTCAAGCGCTTCGCGCAGAAGATGAAGGTCGACGGCTTTGTCTTCAAGCTTTGGGCTGATATAAGAAAGTCCGAAGTCTATGAAAAATATTTTGAAATCTTTATTTTTTGAGGCAGAGTTTTTCCCGCCCGCCGCACCCAAAGAGACGCTCGCTTCGCTCGCAGATTGATTTGAGATTATATCACCTCTTTTCCGAGCCTGTGAGGAAAACGCAAGGGATTTATTCCCGTCGCTTTTTTGGATATTATCTGTTAAGCCAGAAACGTAAATCAAATTTCCGGGAGTTAGATCTCCGTGGATGATATTTTCTTTGTGAAGAAGCGCGATGTTTTTTCCGAGCTCTTTGCAGATTTCTCTTTGCATTTTTTCATCTTGGTTTTTCAGGAAATCCGAAAGTCTTTTCCCTTCGGTGAATTCCATCGAGATTTCTTTGCTTTTCTCGTCGGATTTCAGGACTTTCGGAACCGGAATGACTTTTGCAGCGCGTTCGAGAATTTTTGCTTCAGCTCTTGTGCGAAGTTTTCTGATCTTTTCATCGAGTTCCTTTAACCGGTAAGATTTTGAAATTCGCTTTTTTACAATTTCATTTCCGTGTTTTTCTATTATCGCCTCTGCGCCCTGGCTGATTATTTGAGGTTTCATATTTTAGGAAATCGTTTCCTGTTTAAAATCTTAATGGAATTTTTAAATACAAATCAAAACATTCAAAATTAAATTTGCGCTCGCTACTCGCGACCCCGCACGCGAATTTATTTTCTAATTTTGCCGCTACCACGAAATCACTCGGATTGACTTAACTCCGGACGCGCCCCTCGGCGTCCGAGAAAGATTTCTTCGTTTTGAAAAGTTAAGCGGAAAATTATTTGGCAACTATTCAGCACTTTTGCAAGTGGTTTAATCTTCCAAGGATAATTTTATTTGCTCTTCTATCTCGCAGTCGAGCGTTTCTTCTCTTCGGGAATTTTTGCCGTGGGTTTTGTCCGGGATGAATGTCAGGGCGAATGCGAGAATCATGCTGAAGTCGACGACGAGGCAATATTTGCAGAACGCGTGGATGACGAATGCCTGGAGGTATAGGAAGTAAATCGCCACGAGCGCTCCGATGCAGACTCCGAGATTTATGAAAAGCTTTTTTCCTTTTGTCGGTCTAAGGATGAACAAAATCGTCGCTACGGACATCATGAGGAAAATAGCGTCGCCGAAATAATCGTTGCTGATTCCGAAAACGGAAGCGTATGGAGAGCTTTGAACGATGGTACAGCCTTCGTTAGGGCTGCAAATCAGCGGAAGCGGGACGAGGGAAATTATCAGCGAGCTTGCGAGCGAAATCAGGAATAAAAAAAGGATTGCTTTGTATTTCCAACTTAGGATTTTCATGAGATAGTATCAGAAAAATTGTTTATAAGTTTTGTTCCAGTAAAATGTAGGTCGTTAATATTTGCGCTCATTTCATTCACGGATTTGTTTGAACTCCGAACGCGCCCCTCGGCGTCCGAGAGAGATTTCTTCGTTTTGAAAAGTTAATGCGGAAAATTATTCTGTAACTATTCGGCGCTTTTGCAGAGGATCAATCTTTGAGAAAATTTTCTTTTTGAAAAGAGGTGATATATTTTTGGATTGATGAAGTGGGGATTCAAAATTTCATTCCTTTCTTGCCGAACTTTTTCATCATCTTCATGAGATGTTTTTGGTTGAGGCCTTGCGACATATCTCCGCTGAAACTTGAGGCATCTTTCATCATGCTGTTCAGGACGTCGTATTGTTTCAGGAGGGAGCGGATGTCGCTGCCTGCCACGCCCGCACCTTTCGCGATCCGCTGGATTCTTGAAGTGTGGCTTTTCAAAAGTTCAGGATTCTCGCGTTCCTCTTTTGTCATTGATTTCAGGATGTGCTCCCACCTGGAAGTTTTTTCCTGCTGGGTTTGCATGAGATTTTCAGGAATCTTTGCGTTGCCTAAGCCGGGAATCATGCCTTTGATTTTGTCGAAGCCGCCGAGGGAGTTCATTGATTTTACCTGTTCCACTATGTCGTCAAGCGACAGTTTTCCTTCTTCGAGCCGTTTCTGAAGTTTTTCCTGCTGTTTTTCATCTGTTGCGGAGCGGACTTTTTCCAGCAATGTCTGAAGGTCTCCCATGCCGAGCAATCTGGAAAGGAAAGATTCCGGATTGAACTCTTCGATGTCGTTGATTTTTTCTCCGTTGGCTATGAAATAAACGCCGACACTTTCTTTGCCCGAAGAATTTTCGGAAAGTTCCGAGCACGCCGTGAGCGCGCCGCCGCCTTTTGCCGTCGAGTCCATTCGCGTTACGATAATTCCGGAAATGTCCGCGGCGGATTTGAAATATTCAACCTGTTTTTTCGCGGCCTGGCCGATGTCGGCGGTGATTACGAGAATAGTTTCAGTCGGATTTATTTTTTTATGCAAACTTCCAAGCTCGCCTGCAAGCTCTTTGTCGAGGTCGTGCCTGCCTGCCGTATCAACGAGGACGAGGTCGAATTTTGCCAAATCTTTCTCGTATTTTTTCCAGATTTTTATCGCATCTGTCTCTTTCAGGTCTGTGAAGACCTGGATACTGTTTTGTTTTCCAAGTTGCATCAACTGTTCTTTTGCGGCCGGCCTGTGAACGTCCAAGCCCACGAGAGCAACATGCTTGCCGCGCTTTGCAAACCAGTTTCCGAGCTTTGCGATTGTGGTGGTTTTTCCCGATGCGTAAAGGCCGACGAGCATGATCCTGTTTTGGCCTTTTTTCAGTTCAAGGCTTTTCTTTTCTCCAAGCAGATTAAGAAGTTCATCGTGCAGGGATTTGATTAGCTGCTCTTTTTTTTCGATGCCTTTTATTTTTTCATCAAAGGCGATTTTTCTAAGTTTTTCGCTTAGCTGCTTTACAAGAATGATGTTGACGTCCGCTTCTATCAGCGCCCGCTGCAGTTCCCGGATTATTGAATCAACGAGATCCTTGTCTAAGAAAATCGCATTACTGATTTTCGTTGTCGCTTTTTTTATCGCTTCGCCAAGTCGTTCAAGCATTTTTATCTCTTAATTTTCCAGAAATTTTCTTCCCCGCCGCGGAGCCCCGCCGCCCGCCCTTGGGAGAATATCTCCGGAGTTATTAGTGATTTTAGAAGGATATTGGAGATTTTTAAGTTTTGGGTATTTCAGTTCTTCAGAAGTTCCAGCACTTCTTTACAGATTTTCTCGGATTCTTTTTTGTTTTTTTACATTCACAAACCCAGTTTATCCAGAAACTTGTTTTTTTCGAAGTATTCTATATCTGCATAGTTTTGGCCGGTGCCGAGGAAGATTATCGGTTTTTTTGTTATGAATCCAACGGAAAGCGCGGTGCCGCCTTTTT
This sequence comes from Candidatus Pacearchaeota archaeon, assembly GCA_046705325.1. Taxonomy (GTDB): domain Archaea; phylum Nanobdellota; class Nanobdellia; order Pacearchaeales; family GW2011-AR1; genus JAKLIN01. The sequence goes on from JBJKQQ010000057.1 coordinate 7,819, forward strand.
CGTCGATGTCCGCTTTGCTCAAGATTATCCCGTAGATGCCGATGTTTTGGTTGAAAGCGCGGGCTTGCTCGGTTGCGTCGTTTCCTGTGATTGATTCGCCCACGAAGAACTTCAGGTCAGGCTTGCAGACTTTTGAAACTTTTTCCATTTCGCGAATCAGGTTGGCTTCGGTGTGCATCCTTCCGGCGGTGTCAATGAGAACAACATCAATCCGGTTTTTCTTCGCGTATTGGATTGCGTCAAAGCCGACTGAAGCCGGGTCGGAGCCATAGTCGTGCGCAATCACTTTGGCGCCGAGTTTTTTTCCGTGTTCTTTCAACTGCTCAATCGAGGCAGCGCGGAATGTGTCTGCCGCCGCCAAAACCGAAGAAATTTTTTTCTTTTTCAGAAACTCGGAGATTTTTGCTATGCTGGTGGTTTTTCCCGTTCCGTTGATTCCGAAAAACAAAATCACGAACGGCTCGCTGTTTTCGTCCCGCTTGCTTAGAATTTTTTTAACCAAATCAAACGGCTCCACAAGGATTTCAGAAACTATTTCGCCCAGCGAGTTTCGGATTTCCAATTCAAGCTCTTTTTTCAAAACTTCCTTGCCCGCGATTTTTTCCCTTAACTTTTTTATGATTTCGTCGGAAACCTCGAAGGCGACGTTGTTCTCAAGGAGGAGGAATTCCAAATCTTCTTTATAGTTTTCGAAATCTTTTTCTGAAATTTTTACCTTTCCCCCTCCGAATTGGAAAAGGGGTTTTCTCTCTTTTGGCTTTTCCGGAACTGAAGTTTCTATCACCTCTTTTTTCCGAGTGGGCTCTTCAGACCCTTTCTTTTCTTTTTCTTTTTTCTTTTTCTCTGATTTTTCTTTTTTCGAGATCACCTCTTTTTCCGAGGGAGTTTTGGGTGATGATTTTCCCTTCGCGGATTTTTCAGAAGTTTTATCGAAAGATTTTTCCGTAGTTTCTATTTTTCTTTCCGGCTCTTCAGAGATTTCTTCAGCTTCTTCCTTTTTTGATTTGGAAATTTTCTCGGTCCAGTTTTTCAGCTTTTCTTTCAATGATTTGAACATGCTTTTCAAAAGCGTTGGGATTTTATAAAATTAACATGCTGCGCAAAATGGATAATTTGCTTCACCGCCGCGCACCCCGACCGCCGCCCCGTTGATAATGGAATCCGCGAGGTTCAGCGCCCTAATTAGATTAAGGATATGAAAAAGAGGTGATAAAATTTACAAATCTTATATTGGATTTTCTAAAATTATTTCCTGCCGTATTTGTCTTCATATCTTACTTCGTCTTTTTCGTCGAATTTTCCGAAAGAAATCTCCACGAACCTAACTGTGTTTTTGAGGGAAATCACGCGGTGCCTTTGCCGTTTCTTTATGGAGAGGTAATCACCTGCCTTGACTTTGAATTTTTTGTTTCCGACAACGACGGATGCGGGATCGAGAAAGTACCAATTTTCCTGCCTGTGCTTGTGGCTTTGCAAACTCAACTCCTGATTTGGCTTTACAACAATGAGCTTAACGCTGCATTTCTTGTTAAGCGCGAAAACTTCCTCGTCGCCCCAAGGCCTGTGAATTTCTTTTTTGCCTGCCATCTCTTTCTATTAATGATTTATCACTTACGGTTTGCTGTGGTTAGAATTTCTTAGGAAGCCCCGCCCACCAGCGTTCCACTCCCCCGCAACACCTCCCGTTTGATAAGGTGCCTTGAGGTTTATTATAATCTTGAATGAAAAAATCTTTATAAAACTTGACTAAATTTTGGACCGTTTTGGAATGAATAATGAATATAAATTTTTATAAAGTTTGAGGATGTTTGAAAATCATGGAAATAAATGAGGTGCTTTGCCTTTTCGGAGGGTTAAAATGAAGGGGATTTTTGTCATAATGGACGGCATGGGAGATTTGCCGACGGATGCCTTGAAGGGCGAGACGCCGCTGGAATCTGCGGAAACGCCGAACATGGATTTTTTCGCGACGCGCGGAGAGATGGGTTATATGTACTCTGTGAGGCCGGGTTTTGTTCCTGAATCTGATGAAGCGATTGTTTCGATTTTCGGGAACCAGCAAATCGACAGTACACGAGGACAGCTGGAATCGCGGGGAGCCGGAATTCAGACGCAGCACGGTGATCTGGCTTTCAGGGTTAATTTTGCGACTATAGACTCTTTGGAACAGGGAAATGTAATCGACAGGCGCGCTGGCAGGACTTTGACAACCGCGGAAGCGGAGATTTTGGCCAAGGCTCTCGGAAAAATAAAATTGCCCTGCCCGTTTGTTTTCAAATCCACAGTGCAGCATCGGGCGGCGCTGGTTTTCAAGGGGGGATTTTCTGACAATATAACCGGCAACGATTCAACTTATTCCGGCGGGCAAAAGTTGGCTTCGGAGAAAATTTCGAGAATCCAACCGTTGGATGAAGATGAAAATTCGCAATACACTGCAAATATCGTGAATGAGTTCCTGGAAAAGGCATTCGAGATTTTAGACAAGCATCCCGTCAATGAAGAGCGCAGGAGAAAAGGGCTGCTGCCCGCAAATTACCTTTTGATTCGCGGT
>JBJKQQ010000058.1:0-4719 GCA_046705325.1 Candidatus Pacearchaeota archaeon
GACCTGATATTGTGGGGCTTATTACATTATCTACGATTCTTTCTACGCTGACAAAAGTCCTCTCAGATGCTCTTGCTAAGAAATCATCAACTTTCGTAGCGGGAGGGCTGGCTATTCTGATGTTTCCTTCTTTATCTGCTTCTTGAGCATGGATTAATGCTATATTTGGATTATACGCCCTAATGGCAGATAGTTTCTCTTCGCTAAAAGCGGATTGGATTACTTTTACTAGATTATTGTCCTTAGCCATATCTGAATAAATCATAGTTTTGGAAGGTAAATATTCTATACCTAATGCTCCTGCTTGCAGAGCGAGAATAGTCGCATAAGTACTCATTTCTATCGGCTCTACTTTTCCTCTTTCTATGCCGTCTCTAAAAAAATAGCATTGTCCAAAATTTTCCAATCCTGTATAAGAGCTTATAATTTTTTTAACTTTGCCAGAGCCAATCAATATATCTGCCTCCAACGCAAGAGATATGCCAAACAATTCCAAATCTTTTAATCGCTTTGCATCTGCAAGTTTTAATATCAAAGACAGAGGCTTTCTATGCAAATCAAATCCACCTATCCCAATTTTTGTTTCTTTTTCTATTTGGTCTAAGAATTCATCGAAGGAGATTATCTTGTTCATCTTAAAATTTTTGAAGCTACTATCTCATCTGATCCGGGATGATAAGGCTCTCTCGTTCTAGCTTCCGGCAAATATCCCTGCTTTGCGAAGAATAGCTGCGAAGTTATAGAACTCGAAGGGAAGTGGTGATATAGCCTTCTGACGCCTAGCTCTCTGGCATGAGATTCAATGGTTTCTATTAATGCGCTTCCAACTCCGCCATATTGGAATTGGGGCGCAACCAAGAAGGGGCTTAGTTTAGCAGATCCCCCCCTCTTAGGAGCAAACAGCCCAAATCCTGCAACTTGCCCGTCAACTTTTGCAACATGCATAACCCTCGGTTTTGCGGAATATTCAAGGCCTCGCTCTGTAAATCTATTATGGGCAGAAGCCATTCTGTTTACGAAGTCCTCATCTATATCTCCATAAAAATCAGGCATCATAGCAAGAGCAATATTCCCGACTTCGGGCAAATCCCCTTCTTGAAATTCTGACACTTCTATTTCCAGCCCGTTGTTCTTTGGCATTCTAGATGGTGCAATAGTTGGAAGAGGTTCCCCTCTTTGAAACATTTTCCCTATGATGATTTCAGGAACTCCTATCTTGTAAGGATCCCTTAGCGATCCTTCTATTTCAAATCCCCCCCTAAGAAGATCATATTTTATCGTTGGATAATCAATGAAAGCATCAGTGCCATAAGCTTTCCTAGCTCCGCTATCTTCAAGTTGGTTTATAGCGAATCTATAAATTTGAGATCCTATTCCTTTGCCTCTTGCAGAAGGATTAACTATCAGTGCTTTTATCTTGCCAGATCCGCCTCTCTTTTTCACCAGCGAAACGAAACCTTGCATCTGGCTATCTTCTTCGCATACCCATAATTCGAAATCTTTGCTATACAGGCCGTAAGGTTCACCATCTTTATTTGCCTCTATCATTCCTCTTCCAAAAGAATCATCAATCTGAGAATAGTTTGCTCCTATGGATTCATTACATAAATCCATAAATTCCCTTGAGGAATGCCTGTTTTCATCAAACCTTTGCATATCCATATCAACTAACAGAAAAATAGATTTATATAATTTTCTCTTGTAGTAACTTTATAGTGATTCTATTAAGGACAAAATCTCCAAAGAAGCTACGCAATAGCTCATTGGGGGCCTAAAATTAGGGATATCTCTCAACTTTGCCAGATTCTCATATATCCTCGGCTGAGTTACCTGAAAAGCGATTGGAAAGTTTCCTGTTTTCAGATAAGGCACCACCTCTTCTTTTGAATAACAGACATTTTCTTTTGTTTTCTCCCACACCTCTTCGGGATTTCCAGTAACTATATCCCCTACAATAAACTCGCCTATTAATCTGCTATCTGGAGCAGTAGAATATAGAATTATTCTGTCTCCTCTAGATATTCTGCTCTTCCTCCGTCGGTATTCCCAAGAAGATTTGCCCTCAAGAAGATTCATCCCATAATCTTTCCTTATGCTCATCACATATGATTTCATATTCCTGAGTCTTCTTCATTCTATTTAAATTTGATTATGATTTGGAGCTAAGACGCCCGTGCTGCTGGCCCGGCTGTGTTCATAGAAAGGATAAGAAACTTGCTGTCCAGAAATATGCGGAGAGGAAAAGAAGTTTGTGATTAAGAGAAGATAGGAAGGGATGAGGGAAAGGGTTAGAGTTCGTCTTGATCTTCATAAGAGATCGTTTCAGCATAAGGAATTTCATCTTCGTAACCGCAATGTTTACATCTGTATTTACGGAAAGTAGTCTTTTTTATCCCATCATGGGCTTTTACTTCCCTAATCCTTGGCTTAGTTGATTCTTGCATAGCATAATGTTTTCCACATTTTGGGCAGGCACTATCATATTTATATCTAATCGCTGACAAAATGTAAATTCCCCCCAGGAATAATAGAATGCAAAACGAGAAAATAATCCATCCAAGAGTTTAATTACATTTGGGAATAAAATTTATTAATTTTATATTATTTGGAAGGATTGAATTGATTGAGATTAGGTCTCCAATTAATCCAATTGCGGATGAGATCCCTGCCCAGAGACCGACCTTTTTTTCATTATAATTATTGGTAATATATTTGGAAATACTTTCAAGACTACTAATATTTAGTTTATTCCCTATATAGTTTATAGAATTATCATGAATGTGCTTTTCAATTCTTGCATTCTCTCCTATTGCTGTGTCCCCTCCAAAATTGTTTTTATCTCCTATTTTTATAGATGAATCCTTATCGTCCAATTTTCCCTCCTTTTCCAACTAAGGTATCTCCTTTAAATTCATTTGAGTTTCCCACAGAAGCAGATTCATTATTTGCATTAGCTTCAACATTAATAAGAGTGGAAGGAGTTTTTTCTGCAGGGATTAATTCTGCAAAAGGTAGGTAGGAATTAATTGCTTTCAATAGAGAAACAATGTCTTTTATTTTGGCTTCCATAAATGTAGCGGTGTTGAATAATGAATCATAAAATATCATCTTTTCTCGATGATAAGGAGTAACTGGAGGTAAATGAACGTCATAACTTAAGAAAGATCCTTTTATCCCATACTCTTTTCCAGAAAGTTCCTTAGGATACCACCAGTTCTTTTTCAATTCCTGTAACTCTAGATATTTATCAGGCAGGCCCACAGTCCTTTTAATAAAAACATTTTCCGAGAGACTCTCTGTTAGTATGTCTTTCGTTTTTTCAATTGCCTCTGAAATAATTTTACTATATTTTTCATAATCCGGTAATTTATCCTCAATTTCTCCTTTTTCTTTATCTGTTATTTGATGAAAATTCGGATTTTTATCTCCAAATTCTGAAAGAAAAGATTCTCCGACGGGTTCCCTAAAATCTTTGTAATAATAATGAGCAAAATGTCCTACAGGATAATGTGAATGTGATTTTTCAAGGGAGTTCATTATTTCCCAAAAAGTCTTAGATTCAGAATTAAGGCTCTTTATTTTCTTTTGATATTCTTCCAGAATCTTTACTAATTCCTTAATTTTTCTTTCATTCTTTAATTTTAACTCTTTAATTGCCTCTTTTTGTTCCTCATTAAATTCAAGTTTCTTATCTTTTGATTCCATTTTATTCCAACTTCTTTCCACACTTAGTGCAGAACTTGCTTCCTTTCTTTAGAGCCGCCCCACATTTTGTGCAATGCTTTCCAGAAGTTTCTTCTTTTGATTCTTTCTTGTTGTCTTTGGTTGTAGTTTTGCCTTTCTTGTTGAATATGAAAAATCCAACAGCCCCTGCGATGAGAACTCCAATAATTATGAATATCCAAAATGGAAATTTTCCTGAAGAGCTATTTCCAGAAACTGAATTTACTGCTGCTCCAGTTATTGAAGATGAATTTGTCTTGGAAGTTACTTCTGGTAAGGATCCAATGCGAGTTAAACATTTTCCTTGTTCTTCATTATAATATTGGTTGTTTGAACAATCCGAAGGGCATTGTGAAACTTGTTTAGGCTTTTGGACACAAGTTCCTGCATCGCTTCCCCAGGGTTTCGATAAATCACAAGTCCATTGGTTGATCTGTCCATTTTGGCAAACACCTGCGCCAAATGTCTGTTGACAATCTAAGTCCGAGTTGCAAGGCTTTGTTTTTTCACAAGTCCAAGTATCTGGGTTGCAAGTATAATTCGCTCCAAATTGAGTTACGCAGTCTGAAGGGAAACAACATTGTACATTGGATTTTTTTACAGATTGAGGAACATCATAACATTGTCCGCTTGGACTCGTTACCTGTTTAACATTATAAATCGTTCTTGATCCGTATTGGCCTCCGCACCAGTAGCTGTTATTGCTCTTGTCATAAGTCAGGGAGATATCTGCTATTCCTGTTTGCCAATCTTTTACAAAAATATAATGGTCTCCAATTTCCCAATTATGAGAGAATTGAGACAGTGAGGAATAACTTGAAGAGGGCTCATTTACGTTCTCACCTGTTTGAACATTGAGGTAAGAAGAAATTGGTGAGGATTCGTAATTTGAATTTACTACACATCCTTCTGTCCCTGAGATAGGAGTATTTGGCAAGCTTCCAGCCCATCCTTCATAGAGCTGAATTTTATCTTGAGAATAAGTAAATTGTGCAT
>JBJKQQ010000059.1:0-10588 GCA_046705325.1 Candidatus Pacearchaeota archaeon
TGAAAACGTCAACAAGCTCCTCGGACTGGATTTGAAAGAAAAAGACATCAAAAGATCGCTTGAAAAGATGGGTCATAATTACAATCCCGAAAATAAAACAGCGGAGATTGCGCCATGGAGAACCGACATCCTGCACGAAGTCGACCTGACCGAAGATATCGCGATAGCCTACGGCTACGACAATTTCATTCCCGAAATCCCGGAAATCTCGACGATAGGGCAGGAAGATCCGAAAGAAACGATAAAGCGAAAAATATCGAACATCCTCGCAGGGCGGGGCATGCAGGAAATTTCGAATTACCACCTGACCACGAAGAAAGACCAATTCGAAAAGATGGGCGAGAAAGACTTGAAAGACGCGATAGAAATAGAAGACTCGAAAACCGATTTCAACATCTTAAGGAAAGACCTGACGCACTACGCCCTGAAGATATTTTCAGAAAACATAAACACAGATTATCCTCAAAAGATTTTCGAGATCGGAAAAGTTTTCTCGGGAAAGGGCGAAGCACGGGAATCGGAAAATCTCGCTGTGGCAACATCTCCAGGAAATTTCACCGAGCTGAAACAGATCTTGAACCACCTCTCTGAAATGGCTGGCGTCGAGCTTGAAGTCGCAGAACCGAAAGAAAACCCCGGATATTTCATAAAAGGAAGGTCCGCCGAGATTTCATCCAACAATCGGGCGATAGGATTCATCGGAGAAATCCACCCCAAGATTCTGAAGAACTGGAAGATAAGAATGCCCGTCGCATTATTCGAGATCGATTTCGAAGAAATCGCCGGAAAGCTAATCCAAAAAAATTGATTCTGAAGAACATCGGAGATGAGTCCTGCACCAATTACGAAAAAGAAGGATAAACAATATCTGACTTGCGGATTCCATTAACAGCTTTTAAAAATCGCTTTTGAAGAGGGAAGAAATCTCCAAAAGCGATTTTGAGTAAATGCCTAAATGCAGAAAATCTAAAGAAAAAAAAGCCAATTATTCTTTCTTCTCTCTCTTTTCCCGTTCCATCTTGTTCATGAAATCTTTTATGAACTTCTCGCTTCTGGAGCGGTCTTTTATTTCCGACAAAACATAATATTCCATGTCTCCGGTGGAACCTTTCTCGGTTTTCACGTCGGACATGAGCCTTTCCCTGACTTCTGTGCTTATGAGAACTTCTCCCCCCGAAACGTTCGCAAGCTTCTTCGCAGTCGATGAAAAGTTCCCCAAGCTCATGAACTTTATGCTGTTCCCGAACTGCTTCGCAATTATCGTTCCCCTGTTTATTGAAATTCCGAAATCCATCTTTTGCCTGAAAAGCTTGTTGTGATTATCGAGAGCCTGCCTTATCTGCTCCGCAGCCTGGACCGCGTTTTTCTCGTTGCTGAAAGTCTTCGTCTTCACCGGCGCGAAAATGAAAAAGAGATAATTCCCATTTTCATAAATCACGGACTTGGAAGAATCCGAAATCTTCTGGATGGAATCAAGAGTCTCCTTGGCTCCGCCCTTGCCCGACCTAAGCTCCTCAAGATTTTTTATATTGAGGCAAACGACCGCCGCGTCCTGCTTGTCTCCCTGAATCGAAAGCGACATGTCCGCCCTGCCGGTTTCGGGATTGCTTACAACGCTGTCTTTGGCCGCGGGGGAAATCTTCTCTTCCGCCGACTTGATATTTCGCGGTTTCTGTTTGTTCAGGTTCGCCTTGCCGAAGAAGCTTTTCTTCCTGATTCTTCTGAAGAGCATGAAAGCCACGAAAGCGAGAACAAGAACAACGAATATCCAGACGAGAGGGTATCTCACGATGCTGATTATTCCGCTCGACGCCTGCTCGACTCCGATAGCATTCCCTGTCAAGGAGATGTCCCCGCTGAAGAGGTTGGAATTGCCGTTGGATATTTTGACTGAATAATTTCCGTTGGGGGCGCTCAAGACATACTTCTGGGATTTGTCCACGCCTAAGCTCACATTGAAAACAACCGATTCATTCCCCAGATTTACGAAAAGGGGTTTCTCGTAAGGCACGTTCCCGACATTCGTCACGACAAGCGTCCGGTTTATGAAATCAACGGAAACGTTGGGATTCGCGAGAACCGTAAACTGCGACTTGGTGTTCAGCCCATTTGAAGATGCGTTCACTGTCCATATCGCCGGAGGCGAATTGTAAGCCAGGTGAAAACCAATGTAACTGCCGGTGTCTTTTGTTTCCTGATCCATTGCCTGGCCGCTCTCGTCAGTTATCGTGAAATCCGCGGAAGAATTTATCTTGGCTCCGGTCTGATCGTGCAGGATTGCTTTCACTTTCAAAGTCGCGCCGGGCATTATCGAAGAATTTTGATTGTAGAATACAAGCTCGAGGCTCGTGGGAATCTGCGCGATTTTTATCTTGAACGCGGCCGCGCCATGATTCGTCGTCGCGCCGAGAGAATCCGACTCGTAAACTCCAACTTCGGAAGAATAAACCCCCGCCGCCAAATCGGAAGGCAAAGTGAAATTGAGCCTGAAAAACCCGTTGGAAACCGTTCCCGAACCGGTGTAAACAGAATCATTTCCTGAAGTAATGTTCACCCACGCAATGCCGTTCGCATCCTTTCCGTTTTGTTTCACGGCGTTTCCTTCAAAAACGACCTGCTGGCCTGGCTTGAACTTGGTGTCGTTCGAAGTCATTTTCACAGTTAAAACATCAGTGACCCTGAAGTCTGAAGTTAACTGGTAGCCCTCGCCCAACATCGCCTTGAGTTTACACGTCCCGGTCTGTCCCCCAACGAGCGCCGGAGAAAGCGGAGGCGTCAGAACGTTCACGCTCTTCTGGTCGCCGGCGGAAAGGCTAAGATATTCCTGATACACCTGCGTCTGCACGCCGTTGCAAATCAGATAAACCGTGAAGAAATCGCTTACGGGGCTGGCGGTCGCGATGTTCACCGGAACCTTCGCCATGTCTCCAAGATTGTATGACGACGAAGGCTGCGAACCGAAAACCACCTGCGCGGTCTGGGCGGACACGGAAGAAACTAGAAAAATCGCCAAGAATGCAACGAGCATGAATGTGAAATTTGTCTTCCTCATTTTACTGTTTTATTATGGGGTTTTTGTTTATAAATTTTTGTGGAATAATTTAAAAAGATTTTTTGCATAAGAAAGCCATGAAAAAAGAGCAGAAAAGTTCTTCGGCCAAATCCGCAAAAAAGAACTTCGAAGTCAACCCCTGGGAAGTTTCGGGAAAGATAGATTATGAAAAACTCGTGAAAGAATTCGGCGTTGAAAAGCTGGATGAAAAAACTCTTGAGAGAATAAAAAAGCATACAGGAGACCTGCACTTCATGCTTCGCAGGAAGATCTTTTTCGCGGACAGGGATCTGAATTGGCTTCTTGACAAATACGAAAAAGGAGAAAAGTTCTTCATGTACACTGGCCGCGGGCCTTCGGGACCGTTGCATCTCGGACACCTGCAAACATGGGTTTTTGCTAAGTGGCTGCAGGATAAATTCAACTGCGACCTGTGGTTCCAGTTTACCGACGATGAAAAGTTTCTCTTCAGCGGCAAGTCTTACGAAGAAATCCAAAAGTGGACCCATGAAAACATGCTGGATGTAATCGCCATTGGATTTGACCCCTGGAAAACGCATTTCCTTATCGATACGAGACATGCAAACCTGATGTATCCTGAAGCGATCAAAGTCGCTAAGAAAATAACTTACTCGACTGTAAAAGCTGCCTTTGGATTCGATGATTCCAAGAACATAGGGGAAATATTTTATACTAGCATGCAGGCCGTGCCGGCGTTTCTGCCAAGCGTCCTGAAAGGCAAAGAAATTCCATGCCTGATTCCGCTTGCAATAGATCAGGATCCCCACTTTCGCGTGGCCCGCGATGTCTATCCAAAACTGGGTCATTACAAACCGGCAATAATTCATGGGACATTCCTTCCCCCTCTGACAGGAACCGAAGGCAAAATGAGTTCAAGCCAGGAGAACGTTGCAATACTAACAACAGATTCTCCCCGCGAAGTCGAAAGGAAAATCAAGAAGTACGCTTTCTCCGGCGGCAAAGACACGATTGAAGAGCACAGAAAACACGGCGGAAATCCTGACATCGACGTTTCATTCCAGTACCTGAAATTTTTCTTCGAGCCCGACGATAAGAAACTTGAAAAGATCTACAAAGACTACAAGTCCGGAAAAATGTTAACAAGCGAACTTAAACAAATTCTCATAGAAAAAATCAATGCTTTCCTGAAGGAACATCAAAAGAAAAGAGAACTGGCTAAGAAGCAGGTCGACAAGTTCTTATTTCGAAGCGATTAATCCTTTAGAATCAGATATTTCCTTTTGATTTTTTGGAAGATATTCTTTCAAAATATCCGAACTGTAAGAAGAATGCTTTTCTACATAATTTGCAAAAGTATTTGGAAATTCTTTTGCCCATGCTCTCATTATCTTCGGCCAGTAATCCTTCGTCTCCTGCGGAAAATCCTGCGTAGTGAATTTACCGTCAACGCCAAAGCACTTACCTAAGAAAGCCCCATAACCCATATTATAAGCAGAAGCAACGTCCCTCGCTTTTTCAATATCTGAAAGCTTGTCCCAGCCAGGATAGCTTTTGGAAAGTGTGCGATTTAGCCATGCAAAATAAGCCATGGATATGTTTATGTTGTCCCACGTATTGAATGCTACCTTATCGAAATCTTTTACGCCAACTTCTTTCGCCGCCGCGGGAGTCATCTGCGTGTAGCCTTTCGCGCCTGCCTGGCTGACTGCATGAGGATTGTCACTGGACTCGGTATGAATGATCGCCCTAAAAAATTCAGGGGTAAGATAAGGAGGAATATCAAAAGTTTCTTTTACACTATTGTAAACCTGATTAACTTCGCGATAAATTCCGTCCGAATCAAACTTTTCTTTCCTTTCAGAAGCAGCTGCCTGCAATTTTCGCTGGGTCGTTTCATACTTTTGCAGATCTGCCAGAACCTTGTCCAAGCCCTTAACTCTTGAAGGCTTTGGCGCAGGAACAAAATAACTGGATGCCGCAGCCGGCGGGTCAATTATCCTGTTTGGAGCATAAGCGGGTTCAGCAGAAACCAGCCCAAGAAAGACAGTTGCCACTGAGAAAGTTGCCCCTGCAATGATGTCTTTCAAAGAAGTTTTCATGAACTTCTTCTTGCAAATTTTCTTTTTTAAACCTTACGAATATCAAGTCCATCGCTCTTGATTAATTTTATAAAGTTCAAATCTCTGAAGAAATTATGAAAATCTTAAGCCTGCACTGCGACTTCATCTCATTCCACACCCTGAAAAAAGCGCTGAAATCTGTTGAACCTCTTACAGAAAAGGAGAAAACAGAACAAACTGTCAAAGACTGCCTTGTCATCATGACTGCCGTCGAAGAGGGGGATAACAGCGAAGTAGGAGAAGATTACGTCAAGAACATCGAAGACATTGCAGGCCAGGTTAAAACCAAAAATATTGTCCTCTACCCTTACGCTCACCTCTCATCAAATCTTTCTTCTCCCGACGTTGCAATAAAAATGCTGAAAGACACTGAAAAAGAGCTCAAAAAACGCGGTTACAAAGTCACGCGGGCGCCGTTCGGCTACTACAAAGAATTCAACCTCAAAGTCAAAGGCCATCCGCTAAGCGAGCTGTCAAGGGAATTCCATCCGAAAGGCTTTGTCAAAGAAAAAATTTCAGGAAAAGAAAAGGAAGAAACTTACGATCCAAAAAAACTTTTGAGAGAAATTGGAAAATCGAAGCTCGACACTTCGAAACTCAAAAGCAACGATCACAGAATTATTGGAAATGAAATGGATTTATTTTCTTTCAACGAAGTCGCGCCGGGGATGCCCTTCTGGCACAACAACGGCTTGATAATAAAAAACGGCTTGATAGATTTCTGGAGGGAAATCCATAGGGAATCAGGCTATCAGGAAATCTCCACGCCGCAGATAATGGATTCAAAACTCTGGAAAATCTCCGGCCACTGGGACAAATACAAGGAGAATAATTTTGTGACAGAATACGAAAAGCGAAAGTTCCTCGTAACGCCGATGAACTGCCCTGGCGGATTATTGGTTTACAAAACAAGGCCAAAGTCGTACCGAGACCTTCCTCTTAGAATGGGAGAAATGGGAATAGTTCATCGCGTAGAGCTTTCCGGAGTTCTTGCGGGACTTTTCAGGGTTGTCCAGTTCACGCAAGACGATGCGCACATTTTCTGCACCCCCGAACAGGCGCAAAGCGAAATCTTCGCCATAATGGATTTAGTGGAAATGTTTTACAAAAAATTCGGGCTGCAGTTTGACCATGTGGAACTTTCGACCCGCCCTAAAGATCGAATAGGCACGGAGGAAATGTGGGACAACGCAGAAGGAATTCTGGAAAAAGCGCTGAAGGAAAGAAAAATGAAATATAAAATCAATGCGGGCGACGGCGCGTTCTACGGGCCGAAGATAGATTTCCACGTCAAAGATTCTCTTGGAAGAACATGGCAGCTCTCAACGATTCAAGCGGACTTCAATCTTCCGAACAGATTCGAGCTCGAGTATACAGATAAAGACAATTCCAAAAAACAGCCGATAATGTTGCACCGCGTCATCTACGGTTCTCTTGAAAGGTTCATGGGAGTCTTGCTCGAGCACACTAACGGAAGATTGCCAACATGGCTCGCGCCGATGCAGGTCCGCGTTTTGAGTTTCACAGACAGAAATGAAGTTTACGCAAAACAAATAATAAAACAGATAGGCGAAAAAATTCCGAACATCCGCATGGACGCGGATTTCAGAAACACAACAGTTCCTGCAAAAGTCAAGGAAGCGGAAATCATGCGAATCCCTTACATAATCGTCGTCGGCGACAAAGAAGAAAAATCGAACACTGTCGCGATAAGGGAAAAAGGCAGCAACAAAATCCAGGTAATGAAAGTCGAAGAATTTATAGAAAAAGTTGAAAAGGAGATTAAGGAAAGATTATAAAAAATTCTTTGATGCTTCAATCATTTTTCCGATTAGATCATTCTCATTTGCAAATTGTATCAACTCTCCAAAAGAAAAGAACTCGGGCTCATCAGTTTCTTCCCAGGGATAAGGACCATATTCACATGTAAGCTTCAAATCTTTTTCATTAGGATTTGCCAACCAGTGAGCAACATAAAGGGGAATAGAAATTCTTTGCTCCGCAGGATAAGTAACATCAACCCTCTCTCTTGTCGCCATATTCCAATATCTGACTTGAAGAGGATTATCTGCCCATATTGTTTCTTCAAAGGGTTTGCCATCTCTGGCAGTTAGATGGAACTGAACCGGCTCTATAGCGCCTCCGGGGATTCTGCTGGTAAGTCTTCCAGCTACCCTTCCTTCAAATCTACTCACAGATGTTTCCGATCTTGCATCCTTAAAATCTTGATAATAAAGAGGGGATTTATCGGACCGAGCCAATTTAAGGCCATATTCTACCATGGAGATTGCACATAGAATAATTTTATAAACTTTTCTCATCCCTAAAAATCATGAACTTCCAATTTTACCTCGAAAAGCTTTTCGATTCTGAAGAATTCAAAAAATTCAAATCCGAAAACCCTGATGCATTCCTGTGCTCCGGTTTTTTCACGATAGACAAAGAGGGCAACGACAACCAGCAGCATCTCGACTATTGGATTCCATCTTCAAAAAAACTTTTCAGTTTCAAGCTTAATGAAGATCCGATCGAAATGGTCCCGACAGAAACTTACAAAGACCATGAAGGAAACGATTTCTCGCCCGAGAAAATCAGCGATAACATAGAATTCAACATGGAAGATATGGAAAAACTCATTGCAGAAAAAGCGCTTGAAGAAAAAGTAAACAACCGAATTCAAAAGCTGATTCTCTCGCTTCAAAGAAGAGACGGAAAAGACTTCCTTCTCGGCACGGCGTTCCTTTCGAACCTCGGCCTGCTGAAAGTCACGATTGACCTTGACACTAATGAGATAACAGACTTCGAAAAAAAGTCGTTCTTCGACATGATGAAATTCATCGGCAAGAAGAAGCAGTGAACTTTGATTTTCCTCTTCTTGGTCTTGACTAAAAATTATCTCCTCTTTTTGTCTTAGAAAGTATTGCGAAAATCTTAGGCCTATTCACTCCTATTAAACTAAAAATTCCATTATCAGTTTTATCAAAACATCGCGGCGAAGTCGAGGGAATCTCTTAAAGAAAGATTAACCAATTATCTTATTCGCTTTGAATTTCTTTTCGCTGTTTTCCTTGCCGGCGCTTTTCTTGCTCTGCTTCTGGAACTTGCAGCTCTCGAAACTCTGGCAGATTTCCTTGGACTGTTGCACCATGCAAAATAACCCAGGATCAAGACAATCGCAACATCGATGAAAAACACGATGCCCAGACCGACTCTTCCGAAAGGTATCCCAAAGAAATTCACAGGATAGAATCCGCTAAGCAAAAACCAGGCCGCGACGATTCCGTCCCATGCCGACGCCCCGACGAGAACTTTGAAAACTTCTTTATAGCTCATTGTATCACCTTTATTTATATCCTGTAAAATATATTTTGCACTATTTAAATTTTTTGAGATTACAAAAAAGATAATCTCAATGCAAATATTTTGAATTAACTAATTCGACCACTTCAGATTGTATCTTGCCCTCTTTCTGCAGCAAATCCAGACCCTCCGATAAAGCACTTCTAAAAATATTTTCTCTGCCTTCAACTTCAGGAAATATCTTTTTCTCAGACAGAACTTGGAATTTTGTTGCAAGATTGTTCATGCCTACTTGGCTGCCAAAAAATTTGAACATAAAATACATATCACTTAGAACATTGGAATAAAGTTCATCGCTTCTGCTGACCCTGTTGCCGGTATTAAATCTCACCACCGAACTTTGTTTTAGGACATCGTTAAAAGACAATTCCCCCACCTTCATGTCATAAGGAATTCTGCTGAAGTTAGGATCTCCATATCTGCAATGGAATACTCTAAACTCTGGATCCATAGAAGGAAGATAAAAGGTCTTGTAACCTTCTTTTTGGAGGTTCATCATCAGTATGGGCTCCTCCGCGCACGCATTCCTCCACGCAGTACTTGGGAAACCGCCCGCCTCCTTAAAAGCTGATTTGGAGGCCAGAAAAACGCCCCCCATAAGCTCAATCTCAAGGGGCCTAAGAACGCCCTCTCCTATTTGAAGGCTGTCCAGCCTACCGAGATATTCTTCTGGAAATTTAGTGTAACATCCTAACATCACTCCCTTGCCCCGATCAACTCTTCCTATTTGGTAAGAAGGCACTAAAGGGGAATCAAGGGAATTGCCGCTAACGGGAAGAGTGATTGCTCCGGACCTCTCGGCTACACTCTTCTCAAGAAAATTAAACGAATACTCTAGTTTCCCTAAAACATCGTCACCTACTACAATGCAATCATCATCCATAAACCAGACTTTACTACCTTCAGCCAATTCAACCCCCTCATTTCTGCTCTTCCCAGAGCCCTGCCGCTCCTGATTTCTAACGTATTTTATACCAATCTTTTTTTCTTCCTCCAGATAAGCAACAACTTTCTCTGTATAATCTTCGGAACCATCATCAATGATAACTGCCTCTAAAATATTCGGCTGTCGAGCCAAAGAAGCCACGGCCCAAAAAAGAGGGTTGAGTTCAATTTGATCCCCATTCGGGCACCGATTATATGTGGGGATTATACAACTTACTGTTTTTCCTTCTAGCTTTTTCATGACATCCTCACAAAAAACGAGGTTTATAAAAATTATTATTCAATTTTGCATAATTCCACAAAAAAGGCTAATTCTTAAGACGCATTCGTCGCATTGACTTCTGTTTGGTTCGTGGAACTTGTTTCGCCTGAAGAAGGAACAGAAACAAGGAAAGCCCACCACGGTTTATTAACTGCAACGACCTGCCCGTTTGAAGCGTCGACTTCTGTATTGGATTTCAAAGCAATCTTGAAAATCCCGAGGAACTTTCCGTTTTGGTTTGTCTCAACATTGTAAACAACTTGCGGAACATTGTTATGAACTCTTTCCCGCAGCGAGATGTTTGTCCCATTCATTGATTGGTTTCTTAACCTAAGCCTGTCAAGCGCAGCCTGCAAAGCCTGGTCTGGCAAAACAGAAACATTCGCATTCTGTCCGTTTGAAAGCCTCGCAACAATTCTTGATTGGTTCCCAGAGAACTCATCCGAAACATTCAGGTCATGGGAAACACTGACATTATAAACTTCCCCCTCACGTTCAACATTAATCTGCCTCGTAACTGTCCCGTTCCTGTTCTCAGTCTGAATCTGGATTTGAACCTGAACCTGCGTCCCATTCGCGTAAGTCATTGTTCTTTGAATTTGCACAGTCGTTTTTCCATTCTCTGTTTGCACTTCCCGCTGTGTTTGAACCCTCGTGCCGTTATCCATGTATTCGCCTTCAACATGCTGCTGAACTTGAACTCTACAAAACGAATCATCAACTATCTTAAGAGTAGCGCCAAGTCGGGGCTGGCCATTGATGGTGTTTGTGCAATTGGCCGCCGCCACCCTAAAATATTTTGGAACAGGGTTTGGCACGACAGGAGTGGATCTGCAACAGATTGTACTTCCAATATTTGTTGCGCCG
>JBJKQQ010000060.1:0-7722 GCA_046705325.1 Candidatus Pacearchaeota archaeon
CGCGAGATGATAACAAAGGCAAAAATGCCTAAAGATATGGAAGAAGAGATTATCGAGTCTTATGAAAACCTTAGTGTCGATGCAGAAAAGATTGAAAAGTCAAAAGATGCATTGAAAGTTCTTGACAAAGGCGAACCGATTTACGTCGCTGTCCGATCCTCTGCCACGGCGGAAGACCTTGAAAACGCAAGCTTCGCAGGCCAGCAGGATTCTTTTGTGAACGTCAGAGGCAATGAACAACTTATAGAAAATATCAAAAAATGCTTCGCATCCCTTTACACTGCAAGAGCAACTTATTACCGAAACAAGCAAAAGTACGACAAAGTCCCTTTATTGGCTGCAGTTATCCAAAAGATGATAAACTCGGATAAGTCAGGAGTCATGTTCTCCCAGGATCCCGCTTTCAAAGACGACAACATAATCATAGAATCTGTTTTCGGCTTGGGCGAAGGAATTGTTTCAGGAAAAATCACGCCTGACAGATATGTCCTTGCGCGAAAAGATCTCAAACTTCTAAAAAAAACAATCTCTGACAAGAAAATCGCGCTGACAAGAGGCGAGAAAGCGCGTGTGGAAACTATAAAACTCTCGGACAAGAAATCCAAAGAACAGGTTTTGAACAATTACGAAATAAATACTCTCGCGGAATTGGCATTGAAACTTGAAAAGCATTATAAGCATCCGCAGGACATGGAATTCGCGATCGAAGGCAACAGCGTTTATCTTGTCCAGACAAGAGCTATCACGACGATAAACAGCCGCGCAGCAATTTCTTCGGAATCTGAGAACCTGAAAGGCGAAGTGATTCTGCAGGGCATGGCGGCTTCTCCGGGAATCGCCTCAGGAAAAGTAAAAATCGTCCTCGACCTGAAAGATTTGGACAAAGTCAAGCAAGGCGACATCCTTGTGACAAAAATGACAAACCCTGATATGGTTGTGACGATGCAGCGGTCTGCAGGCATTGTTACGGATGAAGGCGGCATGACAAGCCACGCCGCAATCGTCTCGCGTGAAATGGGAACGCCCGCAGTCGTCGGAACAGAAAAAGCGACAAAGACCTTGAAAGACGGCGACGAAATCACAGTTGACGGCTCAAGCGGAAAAGTCTACAAAGGCATCCTTGCAGAAACCCGGAAAAAAGAAATCAAGAAAGTCGAAGCTCATACAAAAACAAAAATAAAAGTTATCGTGGATCTTCCTACTTTCGCGGAGCGCGCTTCAAAGACTGGCCTGAAGGCAGTGGGCCTGACAAGAATCGAAGGCATAATCGCAGAGTCTGGAAAGCACCCAAACTACTTCCTCGAAAAAAATGAGATCAAAGATTATGAAGATGTGATTTACAAAGGCATCTCAAAAATCGCGGAGCATTTTGAAAAAGTCTGGGTCAGGACTTCAGACATCAGAAGCGATGAGTTCCGCGATCTGAAAGGCTCGCCTAAAGAAGTCGAAGCCAACCCCATGCTTGGAATGCACGGCATCAGATTCGGGCTTAAGCACCCGGAAATTCTAAAAGCCGAGCTCAAGGCATTGAAACGCGTCGCATCACATGGAAAAAAAGTGGGCGTCCTCTCGCCGCAGATAATTTCAGTCGACGACGTGAAAGGCATAAAAAAAATCCTGAAAGAAATCGAATTCCACAACGCGCAGGTAGGCGTCATGGTCGAGACTCCGGCCGCAGTCCAGATAATCCGCGACTTGTGCGAAGAAAAAATAGATTTCATCTCTTTCGGAACAAACGACCTTACGCAATACACTCTTGCAATTGACCGCGGAAACGAAGAAGCCCAGCAATTTTACGATGAAATGCATCCTGCAATCCTTCGCCAAATTGAATATGTCATAAGAGCTTGCAAGAAATACAATGTTGAAACAAGCATCTGTGGCCAGGCGGGCAGCAAAAAGCCGATGGTCAAATTCCTCGTTGAAAAAGGCATAGATTCAATAAGCGTGAACGCAGACGTTGCTGCAGACATTGCAGAATATGTCCACGAACTTGAATCGAAGTAATAATCAAGATTCTAAATATTTATAAATAACCAAATGCTTTGAAATACATGGCAGCAAAAAAGGAGGTAAAAAAGAAATCGGCAAAATCCAGAAAAAAGCCTGTTCAATTGGAAACAAAAAAAGAAGACAATTCCCAAAGGATCCTCATTGAAAATTTTGTAGCGCTGCAGAAAGTCATGGCTGACCTATCGGGAAAAATAAATGACCTGACCAGCCAGATGTCAAGGCTCCTTAATGTCTTTGAAGAATCCGCGAAAGCGCTGACGGAAAAAGGCGGAAAAGTTGGATTGGGTTCGGATAAAGAAGTTTCAGCGAAACTGGACCAGCTCCTGGACCAAAACAAGATTCTCGCGCAGGGAGTTGCCCTGCTTCACGAGTCCAATAACCAAGAGCCTCCCCAAGACCAGTCTGCTCCGATGCAGCCAATGATGGCCCCGATGCCGAACCAAAACCCGCCGGGGCAAGGGCCAGTCAACAAATATCAACGGTCGATTTCTTCCAAATACTAAAATGAAAAGTCTATCCGAAACGACTATCGAAGAAAGGCAGGCTATCCTGCTCCTGTTCGCGAAAGAGCTGATTTTCAACTCGAGAAACAATGTGAGCGTTCTGAAAAATATTCTGCTGGAAGAAGGGAAAAAACTCCCCCCGCTTCCCGAAAAAAAAGAGCCTCAAAAAACGGAAGCTCCGGCAAAAGAAAAAAACCAGATCGAAGAATCCAAAGAGCCGATGATTAAATCCGTTCTCTCGAACGCTCCTCCGCCCAAAGAAGAACCGCCGCAGCACGAGATTTCAGTGATGAAACCGATTCATATAAATCCCCAAAGAAAAGAAGTGTCCGGGAATATGCCCCGGCCGAACCTGATGGCGCTGAACATCCCGGAACCGAAGCTGCCTCCGGAATTCCAGTATCTCCGCCCGACGCCAATCAGAACCGAAATTGATCTCGGCAAATTGAATCCTCTGATAAATGACTTGGCTGTTCAGACTCTGGAATGCGAAGGCGCGGACAAACCGGTAATTGTCACAGGAATGATGGGAAGAAAACCTTCCAACGTAGTTCTCTCAAACGGGGAGATAGAAGAAATAATCCAAAAAATGTCCCGGGCTTCGAAGATTCCCGCAGACACCGGAACGTACAGGGTGGTCGTCGGGCACCTGATTTTTTCAGCGGTAATATCCGACGTTGTCCCGACAAGATTCGTGATAAAAAAGATGAGAGTCCCTCAAAATTTCATTCAGCCGATCGGCCAAAAGGCCCCAAACCCAAACATTGGTTTGTACTTCAGGAAATAAATTCTAAACTAAGAGCAAGTGGAGTAAGATAACCCCGCAGCGTCAAGGCATCCGTATTGAGTGTTCCAAATCTCATAATTATCGTTTGAGGATATATTGGCGAAATCATTTGGAGACAAAAAGTAAAGATAGGCATAAGATCTGTTGTTCGTAGGAGAATATTGAATCAGATAAATTGGAGTGCAATTCGCGTCATTGCTCCCCGGAAACCTGACATAAGGTTCTCCGTTTGGATTTGGATTGCTTGTAAGCAGAGAAGTTATCCCTGCAGAAGTATTCGGAAGGTCGTTGCTGTCGAAGAACCTCGGAGCGCCGTCGGGCCACGCCGAATAAACTGTTCCGTCATTGACCTTTACAGGACTCTGGCACGTGTGCGAAGAGAGATCACAATACTGCGGCGTCGGGCATCCGCTGTTGAAAGAACACAAAGGCAAACCGCAGCTTATCGTTACGCTGCCGCATGTCCCGTTCTGCGCCGTGACAGTTCCGCACGAATAACCTTGGGAAGAACAATAATTCGAAAGATCCGTCGGGGTGCACTGGCATGTTCCTGTCGTTGTATCGCAGGTGTAACCCGTCGAACAATCCGCGTCTGAAGTGCATGAAGAACTTGTCGTGCCGCCTGAACTTCCTCCTGAAGTCCCTCCGCTCGATCCTCCTGTTGATCCTCCGGAAGAACCGCCTCCAGAGACATAAATGCTGCTGCCCGCCGATCCGCCGCCTCCGGAAATCACTCCGTCCGCTCCGAGCGTTCCAATAAGTTCAGTGCTGGCCGTCCGGCAAACAGAAGGCTTCCCTGAAGAATCGTTGAAATATATTGCCGCGGAGACTTTTGTTACGTTCGCGACTCCGATGTTGTAAGCGGTGACTCGCTTCGTCGCAAGCGTGTTTATGTTCCCTCCAAAATCGCTCGTCTTTTCATTGCTGTTGTTATCCGAGAAAATCACCCTGACGCCCCCAAGTTCATCGCTTCCGGAATCTCGCTTCAGAGTCACATTGCACTCGCTCCCGGTTTGCGTGCATGAAAATGAAATGACTTCTACGCTGGAGAAGCTGCAGCCCTGCTGCGAAGATATCTGGCTGGAAGCGCTGCCGACGATCCCGCTCACGACAGCCCAAACGATTCCAACGAGTATTATAGAAAGAAGAACAAGAATAAGAGTCACAATAATAGCAGACATTCCCCTCCTGCTTTTAAGGCTGACAACCCTCTTTTTCATTAATAAAAAAACCTAAACCAATTTATAAATATTTATCAAAATAAAATTCAAGAATAAAAACCAAGATTAAGACGAACTTGACTGATTCGCCGATTGCGCAGACTGATAGCACTGAAGCGCAACCATGTTCAAGGTGGTATTCTGATACTTCAAAGGCACACCCGAAGAGCTGCACGAAGACGCCTGCTGCATTATAGTCACAACAGTATCCTGAACTCCCTGATTGTAAACCTTCGTTGCATAGCCGTTAATCGCAGGCTTCACAGCAAAAGCGTAGACAACAAGAAGCGCAAGAATTCCGACAACCGCAAAAAGCGCAATCATCAACTTCTTTTGTTGTTTAGTTTCCATGAAGGAAATAAATTTATAACCTATTTAAACTTTTCTTCAGGATGGAAGACAGGATCACAAAGGAAAAGCTGGGAAAATACTTCAGGATAACCGACGACGCGTTGGAAGAAGTCAAAAAACACGTGAAAAAAGGAAAGGAAAAATCAGCGAAAGAGATAATCGACATGGCCTCGAATTATTTTTCCGACGCCAAGTTCTTCGAAAGCAAAAAAGATTTCGTGAATGCGTTCGCCGCGCTGAACTACGCGCACGGCTGGATTGACTCCGGCGTCCGGCTTGGAATATTCGATGTTCACGACAACAAATTGTTCACAATAAGATAATTATAAAAGCCGGATTAACTTTGATTCAGCGTGAAAAAGAGAAGCAAGATAATTTATTTTCTGTCCGCAACTACGCTGATAGTCGGAATTTTAATAATCATAGGGATATTCATCCAGGCGCAGAAAATCATCCGGTTCGGCTCGGTTCTCGCGATGCTGCTCGTCGCGCTCGTGGAACTCGCGGTTCTCGGGCTCCTTATTTTCGTTTTCGTGAAAGAAGTTTCCCCGAAGCAAAGAGATTCCGGAAAGATCCGCTCGCTTCTCGGAGAATTCAACGCGCTCCCTGAAGAGAAAAACCAATTCAAAAATTATAAAAACTTCAAAACAGTTTCCTGAACATGAAAGAGGTGAAAGTAATAAGTCTCGGCGGCAGCCTGATAGCGCCCGAAAAAATCGATGTAAAATTTCTTGAAAGCTTTCGCGGCGTGTTGAAAAAAAATTTCAGGAGATTCAAATTCATAGTCGTTTGCGGCGGCGGGACGACGGCGAGAAAATACATTTCCGCTCTTGAAGGGCTTGGTGTGAATGAAAAATCGCAGGGCTTCGCCGGGATTTCCGCGACAAGAATGAACGCGCGGTTCATGAGTTATATCTTTGGCATCGACCCAGAACGCGGAATACCCCGCAGGATGAAAGACATAAAAAATTATCTCAAAAAGCAGGACGTCGTTTTTTGCGGCGCGCTCGACTATGGAACAGACCAAACGTCCGACACGACTTCCGTGGAAGTCGCGGAACATTTCAACGCGGATTTCATAAACCTAACAGACGTCCAGGGCCTTTACGACAAGAACCCGAAGAAATTCAAAAGCGCGAAGCTCATCAGGGAGATTTCATGGAAAGGCCTTTTCAGGATGGCAAACAGCATGAAATTCAAACCCGGCCAGCACTTCATCATCGACCAGCGCGCATCCAAAATGATCCTTGAAAAGAAAATCCCAAGTTACATACTCGGAAAAGATATGCGCCAATTCGACAATCTCCTGAACGGAAAAAGCTTCAAAGGCACAATAATAAAAGGGTGAGGCTCCTTAACTTTTTTAAACTGTAATTTATTCGCTACTGGGTTTCTTTTTAGAGAAAAAGGAACTACACCGGTAGAAACTATAAGTGCCTCAGTAGCTCAGTCGGTCAGAGCGCGACATTGGTACAAATTTATTTTTGATGAATTTACAAAGATGTCGAGGTCCTGAGTTCAATTCTCAGCTGAGGCTTTCCATAATTTTAAAAATGGGGAAACCATTGGAATCTTAACATGGCAGAATTCAATCTTGATGAAGTGAAAAAAAGATACAAGGAACTTGAAAAGAAATACAACCTCCCGCCTTTTGAAGAACTGAACAAAAATTTTTACATAGAAAAAATCGCGGATTCAGAGACGGACTTTTTGACAAGAGAAATAAGAAGATTCATCTCCGACAAGGTTTACAACTACCTCCGCTTTGTGGAAACTCTGATAAACCCCGCAAACGCGCCGATGTTCATCTTCGCCGCGATAAAGCTCCTGACGCCGGACGACAAGAAAAAGCTCGGCGAAATCTATCAGAAGCTTTCTGAAATAGACCTCGACCTCATCAGGCTTGACATATCCTCAACCGAAGAAGAAGACGTTAAATTCATCATGAACGCGTTGGCATCTTGGAACCAGATAAAAAGCGACCTGTCGGGAATCGTAAAGAAAATCAACATAGTCCCGGAAGACAAAGAAGAAAAAAACAGTGGCGGTTACTTCGGATAAATTCTTAATTTGTAATTTAATTCCTTAAAACTTATCTCAAAAATATTCCCAAATCAAATCCCCCTTTCGAAACAAGAACAATTATCTTCTTCTCAAGATTCTAAGGAATACAAAAACAAGCAGGACTATCAGGAACGCGAAACTGATGAATCCGAAAGCTATCGAAAAGATCGCGAACAGGTTCTGGAAAACCAGCGAATAAGAAAGCACCTGCGTCAATATTATAGAAACCAAGAACAGCAAAAAGAAGACTATAAGATTATTCGCGACAACCCTGATATTGTTTCTGGTCTTAACGGCGGGCGAAACTCTCCTCGAAGCAGTCGTCTTTCGCGAAGCGGTCTTTCCCCTCGAAGTTCTTGCTCTCGCCACCGGAGCTCGCGCGCGAGAAACGGACTTAGACCGCGCGGGCTTGCGCGAAGAACTTGCCTTTCTCGACCTTGAAGAACTTTTAGATCTTGAAACAGCTTTTTTCACCACCTTTTTAGCCATTGTAAAATATATATTCAAGGCACTATTTAAACTTTATGATTAACTCACGTTCACGGCGCCCGTAAGACCCGAGATCCCGGAACTAACAGCCGAACTCACCGAAGAACTCGCGTTGTTCAATCCCCAATTCAAATGAACCGCGTTCGTCGTTATGGTTTTCAAATTCGAAAAAACGGAACCCAACCACGAAAGGTAAAGCGAGCCCGCCTTGCTCACTCCGTTCCACGAAGTCAAATCCGCTTTCCCGCCGACGACAAAAGTGAAGCTGAAATAAATGAAAAGAATAATGAAGATG
>JBJKQQ010000061.1:0-4017 GCA_046705325.1 Candidatus Pacearchaeota archaeon
ACATAAAAGCGCAGTTGCCCAGAGGATATGCAAGAGACCAGATAAAACGCAGTTTGGTGTCGCAGGGTTGGCCGGCGAAAGAAGTCGATGATGCGATGCAACTTGTTCCACCCGGGGAAGAACCGTCGCGGCAGCAAACGAAAGGGGGCGTGCCGGGATTGGTGAAATTCTTCGCTGTGTTGTTATATATTGGCGCGGGTTTTAGTCTCATTAAGATTTTGGAGAATCTTGTATTGGGGGGAGGAATTACAATCTTTAATTTCATAATCCCTGCCGGAGTCCCCGATTGGGTTGTTTTCATACTCCCAATAATCACCAATATTGGATTGGCGGTATTATATGTCTTTACAGGAATAGGATTATGGAGAGCTCGCAGATGGACTAGAAAAGTCATGATCGCCTTTTCAATTATCGGGATTATCGGTTCCGCCCTTCTTATGACCCCATTGAATGTTGGGCCAATAAGTACGAACCCAACTATTGTAGGCATTGCGGGAGGAATTATCGGATTGATTATAAGCGCGCTTATTGGCATTTATTTTCTATTCAGCAAGAAAGTTAAAGCGGCCTTTGCCTGAATCAAAATGAAAAAGAGGATTTTATTTGTCTGTAAATACAACAGGTTTCGAAGTCGTGTCGCCGCAGAGTATTTCAGGAAGATAAACAAGAATAAAAAGTTTGAAGTTTCGAGCGCGGGGCTGATCAAAGGCGAGCCGATAAATCCAGTTTCCGAGAAAATTGCGCGCGGATTTGGGCTGAACATCCACGGCAAAACGCGCGGATTGAGCTCGGAGCTTTTGAAAAAACAGGACCTCGTTGTGATTGTTGCCGATGACGTTCCGCCTTCAGTTTTGAAAGACCATTGCAGAAAAATAATCGTTTTGAAAGTCAAAGACACAAAAGTTATTAATGCCAGAATACTAAAACAGATAATAAAAGAAATTATAAAAAAGGTCGACGACTTGAATAAAAAGTTAAAATGAACACAGAACCAGTCAAGGGATTCAGAGATTTTACCGGCGAGGATGCGGAGAAATTTGCAGAGATAAAGAAGATAATCCTGAAGAACTTCGAAAAATATAATTTTGAGCCTACCGAGACTCCGGTTATTGAAAGAGAAGAGTTTGTACGCGGCGAGAAGAATCAGGAGAACGATGAAGCGATCTCTGATATTTTTAAGTTGAAAGACAAGGGGAAAAGAAATCTGGCGTTGAGATACGAATTTACGTTCCAGTTGAAAAGGCTGATGAACAACAAGAAACTGCCTTATAAGAGATATGAAATCGGGCCGGTTTTTCGTGATGAACCTGCGACGGCAAATCGGTTGAGGCAGTTCACGCAATGCGACGCGGATGTCGTGGGGATTTCGCAGGAAGTTCCGGCGCGCGAAGAGTCTGAAGTTTTGGCTTTGGCAAATGACATTCTGAAAGAGCTTGGAATCGAACCGGTAATTTTGATAAACAACAGGAAGCTGCTGAATGAAATTCTTGAAAATTGCGGAGTGAAGAAAAACAAGGATGAAGTCTTGAGAGAAATTGACAAGTTCGGAAAAATCCCGGAAAGGGAAATGAAAGCGAATCTTAAGAAACTGAAAGCGGAGCGCGTTTTGGAGGCGCTGAAGCAGAGCGAGGATTACTTCAACGAGTTCGAGAGCTACAAGGAAATCGTAAGCTTGATTGATTATTGCAGGCAATACGGTTTTGAAGTGAAGTTTTCTCCGACGATAATCCGCGGCTTAAGTTATTACAACGGAACGGTTTTCGAAGTGAAAGCTAAGGGGATAAAAGAAACTATAATCGCGGGCGGAAGTTACAAATTCAACAATGTTCAGTGCACCGGAATTTCTTTTGGGGTCGAGAGGCTGATGGCGGTTGAAAAGCTTAAAATCGAGAAAGACAAATTTTTGATTGTTTCGCTCGGCGAGGACGACGCTGCGGCAAGACTTTCCGCAAAGATGCGGGGCTGGAACGACAATGTTTCGATTTACTACGGCAAGCCGAGCAAAGCACTGGAATATGCGAACGCTTACAGATTTACAAAAGTCATTTTCCTCGGTGAAAAAGAAATCAAAGCGCGGAAAGCGAAAGTCAAGGACATGAAGTCAGGGAAGGAATCCGAGATAAAATTATAAAGCACAAAAACTTGGAGATGATATGGTTGAAGGAATGAGGGACAGAGTTCAAGAAGTTTGGGATAGGTTGAAAGCAGATAATCCGCATAGAACTATTGAAGGAAAAGAACTTGGGGAACTTTATATAAGATTCAACGAAGAATGTGAAAGGATACGTCGAGACTATGCCCGGAGAGAAGCCGCCCAATTTGAAATTGAAGCAAGTTTCCGTTTTATAACTGATTAAGGAATAATCTCCGGACCGAAATATTTCTCGAAGTCGAATTGTTCGAGTTTTACTGTTCCGTCTTGGATCAGAGATTTTATTTCAGGCATGCGGAATTTTATGGAATCTATGAAATGTTTTATTGTATTGCAAATTTGTTGCTCGCCTTCAGGCGGCCAGAGTTTTGCGTGATT
The DNA here is from genome assembly GCA_046705325.1 of Candidatus Pacearchaeota archaeon. Lineage (GTDB taxonomy): Archaea > Nanobdellota > Nanobdellia > Pacearchaeales > GW2011-AR1 > JAKLIN01. Next base: position 2,531 of record JBJKQQ010000061.1, read on the forward strand.
GGAATAAAGGCAACGGCCGCCGCACAAACCATAGTAATCACAAGAGAGGCAGGGTTCGACGACGGAGATTTCTTTTAATTTTATGGGATTGTTTTCTTTTATGTTTCCGACGCAGAAATCTTCCATGCCATTCATTATAGGGCAGGCGATTATTTTTCCGTTTGTTGTTATAGTGTAATTTGCGTAGCCGCTGCCGCATCTCAACTTAGAAGTTGTTCCATTGTGCAAAGATTCAAAAATTCCAAGGAAAGGATAAATTTTTAGGACTTTTCCTTGTTTCATTTTCTCTATCCAGAAGTCGAGAAGTTTTGAGACTTCAAGGTTATATTTTTCTATGAAAGTTTCAACCTGCGAGAAATTGTAATCAGATTCGTAGAAGCCCATGTCGAGCTGCCAGTGGATCGAGTCAAAACCGATTTCAAGAAGATGTTTTACCTGTTCTACTAGGTCTGTAAAACCATCTGAAAAGCTGATAGTCATTCTTGCGACGAGCTCTCCTTTGTAGCCATTTTGCCTTATGTAATCTATGTTCTTCATTACGATTTCATAAGTTCCGCGGCCGCGATTGAAATCAGTTCTTGGTTGATTTCCGTCTATTGAAATCAGGATCCTTTGCATTTTGTTTATGTATTCACTTGGGAGTCTTCTGAAAAGTTTGCCATTGGTTTGCATGTAAAATTTTGCCTCGGGAATCACGTCCATGATTTCAATTATCTTTTGCGAGTTCAGCAACGGCTCGCCGCCGTAGAAGATGATTTTTGGATCGCTGTCTTTCATTATGAAGCCTCTTAGTTCAGAAACGTCAATCGCAGAATAGCACGGCGCAGAGAAATCCAGCTTGAATTTTTCTTCCAGCTTCGTGCCTGTTTCGTTCATCGACTTTTCGAAACAGTATCTGCAGCGGGAATTGCATTCTTCAGTCAAGATTATATGAAAATACATATTCAAAGTCAAGAAACCTGATATAAAAAGATTGCCTTAGGTAAATTTAAATAGAATAAGATTCTCTGTCATGCATGGATTTTAATTTGATTATTGAGAAAGGCGAGGATGGCTACCTTCTAGCGGAAGTGGCTGAAATTCCTGGATGCAGAACGCAGGCCAAGACAATGGATGAGCTTTTATCAAGGGTAAAAGAGGCTATTGAACTCTGTATTGAGGTTGAACCGGTCAAAAGGAAAAGCAACTTTATTGGAGTTCAAAAGGTAGAGATATAATGCTCCAGCTTCCGCAGATTACTGCCAATGAAGTCATAAAAATTCTTAATAAATTGGGTTTCCGGATCTTAAGGCAGAAGGGAAGCCATATTTTTATGAGACATTCTGATGGAAGAACCACCGTTATTCCAAATCACCCTGGAGAAAAATTGGATAGGGGTTTGTTGAGTGAACCTCCGCGAGGCAAGACCTCGCGGCATCTTTAGGCAAAGTCCACAAGTCTAAGCTGCCCGGTTTTCCTTCCTTGACTTTGGATGTAATTCCGGATCA